>VIKH01000058.1 GCA_008080515.1 Gallionellaceae bacterium
CGCAGTTTCTCTGTGTGCTCTGTGTTCTCTGTGGCTTGAATTGCGGTTTTAAGGATTATATGCTTTTATCCGGCAACGACCCACAGCAGCTATGCCGCTGGCACGTCTATCGCTCGGCTGCCGACCTGGAGCTTGCGGCGCAGCGGGCGATACTGGGAGCGGCGCAACAGGCCGTCCGTTCGCGCGGCGTATTCCGCATCGTACTGGCTGGGGGCACGACCCCGCGCCGGGTCTACGAACTGCTGCGCGACGCCGATGCGGATTGGGCGGCATGGCACGTCTATTTCGGCGATGAGCGCTGCCTGCCGACCGACCACCCCGAACGCAACAGCCGCATGGCAGCACAGGCCTGGCTTAATCATGTCGCTATCCCGCCAGGCCAAATTCACTTTATGCCCGCCGAGAACGGCGCAGAAGCGGCTGCTGGAGCTTACGCGCGCGTCGTTGCAGAGGTAAGCATGTTTGATCTGGTGCTGCTGGGGCTGGGAGAAGACGGCCACACCGCCAGCTTGTTCCCCGGCCATGTCTGGGGCGGCGCACCGGATGCTCCAGATGCCCTTGCTGTATTCGATTCGCCCAAACCGCCGCCGCAACGGGTGTCGCTTTCCGCGCGGCGCTTGAGTGCCTCGCGGCAGGTGCTGTTTCTGGTGACGGGCGCAACCAAGCAGCAGGCAATTCGCGCTTGGCGCAACGGCGAGAGCATCCCCGCTACGGCTATCGTTCCGGCAAACGGTGTGGAAATTTATCTGGAAGCGGGTTTGCTGGAGACCGAAGGATACCCAATACCCCACGCATGAAGATATCCGCACGGTGCCCGCAGCTATAGGATAGTTCCTGAAGGTGGGGCGCATGGGGCCATGACGCCCGTACGGCAGGTTCGACCTTGGATGAAAAAGCTACGCTGCCTTGTGTTGGGACACGTATTCGCGCAACGCCTCATCCATGCGGGTTTGCCAGCCCGCGCCCGTAGCGCGGAAATAGGCGAGCACTTCCGGGCTGTATCGCACTGCGACTTGCTCCTTGGTCGGTCGCCTGTTTGGTCCGCGAGTACGGCGTGCGGCGGCTACTTTACGCAGCTCGTCTGTCGAGTGGGTGACAAAAGCATCATTCCAATCATCCGGTTTAGTGGCCGGAGCATCATTTACAGAAACGTGCCCACGCTTCGCGCTCATGTTTTTCCGCCTTTCGCGCCGAAATAATATGGGGCCATTCGTCGTTGCCCGGCGTCCAGACAACGAACAGCATTTCTCCCGCAGCCAGCCCACGCTTTGAAAACGCAACTCGCCATATGCTTTGCGCGCATCTTCGCGGGTCAGCAAGTCACCATCAAAAAAACCCGACAGAGCCGCCAGATCAATACCATGTTTGGCTATGTCCGCTTGGCGCTTGGTTTCGTCGAAGGTGATTGCCATCAAATCGCATATGCATTATATCCGGATGTCAAGGCAAGCTGTAGATGCAATTAGAGGTGCGCCAAAGAGGTTGAGCGTTCAAGCTCGGCGGGGCTGCGCGACCGCTTGGGGCGAGTCTGCTTTGCCGACGACCCGCCATTGCGCTTCGATAGTGTCTGCCGACAAATCTGCGCCACAGTCCCATTCGACAAAATATTTTCCATTGGAAACCCTCATGAATTCGCCGGGGTCGCGCAGTCTTTCAAACGCCTCATACCCCAAGTAGGGGCTGACATCGAAATTGCCGATGCGCCCATCGTCCGCGACGATGGACAATATCCAGTTGGGTTGCGGGTGGAGTTCTACGATCCTCATTTATGGTGCGTCTAAAATTACTTTTTGTCGTTCTGTGTAAGCCTCTTTGCTAATTAGGTTAGCATCATAGAGCGCCTTTAATTCAGCAAGCTTTGCTTCTTTTGTTGGACGAGTTGTGGCAGCGTTTTGCACGGAATCTGTGGTATTGCCACCAGCTGCTTGCGATGCTTCTGGGATAGCGCAGTTTTTCTGAGCCATTAGATTTGCGAGATGGACTTTACGGTTATCCGCTGCCGCAATGGCCTCGTTTGCGTTCATATAGGTGCCAATAATTGCAGGCCAAAACAGGAGGCGGGCAACATTACCGCCAGTCACTCCCTTTTCACTGCCTGCAGTTTTTTTGAAATTTTCTGCATCGGCGTACTCATTTTGCAATGCTGCACAAGTCAATCCACTATCTCCGGGCTTTACAGACTGAACAACTGTTGGTGACGCACAAGCACAAAGAAGAGCGACGCTAAATGCGACGAGTTTAGTGCTGTAGTTAGAAATCATATTGGCTCCTATTGATGTTGCAGCAAAGATGGCGTTGCCGCTTCGCCCATAAGCGAAAGAAGGGGGGTAGACACGGATTGTGCTGAAACAGTCTTGTACCTGACCAGCCTCATGGAGTGCAGTGTTCCAGAATTCATACCAACAATCAATGCGCCAAACGGCCTATTGGAATGAGCCGCCTTGCCTCAACTCCCATTTCGCATCGTAAGTAATGTTCCGCAGATACAGGCCATCCGGCGCAAAGGTCGGGGCGGCCTGGTTGCGGTTGCGGCTTTCGAGGATTTCCTTCATCCACTCTGGCGGGTGTTTGCCCTTGCCGACATACACCAGGCAACCGACGATGTTGCGCACCATGTGGTGCAGGAAGGCGTTGGCGGTCAGATCGAAAACGATCACGTCGCCATCCTTGCGGATGTCGAGTTGCGCCAGGTTTTTGACCGGCGTCTTTGCCTGGCATTCGGAAGCGCGGAAGGCGCTGAAGTCGTGTTCGCCGAGGAGGTGTTGCGCGGCCTCGCGCATCTGCCCCACATCCAGCGGTGCGTGAAACCATCCCGCCTTGCCGTGCTGCGAGGCGGTGCGCACCGGGCGGTTGATGAGCTGGTAGCGGTAGCTGCGCGCCTGCGCGGAAAAGCGTGCATGGAATTCGTCCGGCACGGGCTGCGCCCACAGCACGGCGATACTGGAAGGTAGCAGCGCGTTGGTGCCGCGCACCCAGGCGGAAAGCGGGCGCTCGGCGACGGTGTCGAAATGCACCACTTGCTCCAGCGCGTGTACGCCCGCATCGGTGCGTCCGGCCGCGATGACGGAAACGGATCCTCCCGCGATGCCGCTCAAGGCGGCTTGCAGTGTGTCCTGGATGTTGGGAACATCCGGCTGGCTCTGCCAGCCGGAGTACGGGCTGCCATCGTACTCTACGCCCAGGGCAATCCTCATAGCAGCGCCAGCGCGAGCGTTGCGCACCCCGCGAGCAGCAGCAGGCCGTCGCGCGGGGTGAAGGGAGCGGCATGAAGCTCGATACCGTCCTGTTTCGCGGGTGCCGGGGATAGCATGTGCTCGATGCGGGTGCGCCAGTTTGCGGAGGCATCCAGCATGGCGGATTCGGCGTAGTGCAGCGTCAACGCGAGGCGCACGGCCAGCCGCTCGCGCGACAGGCCGACAAAACTTAGCGGATAGCCCAGGGTGTAGAGGCCGCTGACAAGCTGCTGCTGCGAGAGCAGGTGCAACAGGATGGACAAGCCGGCCAGCACGAAAAGCAGGCGGCATAGTTGCAGCATGCCATCGCCCAGGCCTTCATGCGTCGGGCTGAACTGGGCGAGCGGCGCCCACACCGCTTCGCCCGGTGTGGCATAGGCGTAGATAAGCAGCAGCGACAGCATGATCCAGCGTGTGCGGCGCAACAGCGTGAGCAGGCGGCGACCGGCGAGCAGGGTGGCCGCCAGCAGCAGGGGCAGGCCGACGAGCAGCAACGCCGCCGTCTGCAACGATTGCAGGGCGAGGGTGTAGCTGGCCCAGAGAAAAATCAGCGCGGCAGGGTGCGGCATGATGGTTTGAACCAAATAAGAACGGCAGCTTGTAATTTACAAGCTGCCGTCTGGTTTTGCAGTCTGGCTTTCAGGCAAGCAGTTGTTGATTGATTGCCTCGGCAGCCGCGCGCTGCTGCTCGTCGCCTTCGGCCATCACCTCTTCCAGAATTTCGCGTGCACCGGCGTTGTCTCCCATTTCCTGGTAGGCCTTGGCGAGGTCGAGTTTGGTGGCGACATCGTGCCAGTGTGCATCCTTGATGTCGGCAGCAGGAGCCTGTGCGGCGGAAGCGGGAGCCCCCAAGTCCAGGCTGATACTGCCGAGGTCAAAGTCTATCGCTTCCTTGGCTGTGGTTTGTGCGGGTTCGGTTGGAAAATCCAGCGCGAATGTCGCGGTTTTGTCTTCCGCGTCCACAGTCGCATTGCTGGCCGCCGCGCCTTTCTCAATCGCGGTCGGAGAGGGTTGGCTGGCGGTAATATCAAATACCAGATCATCCAGATCCGGCTTCTCCGGTTCGGTCGTTTGCGCGGCGAAGCCACCGGACACATCGAAATCCATCGGAGCTTCCTGTGCGGCGCGCAAGTCTTCCTGGGTATTGATCAGAGTAACCTCGGATGAGTTGTCGGTCGCCCGTTTGGTCGCTGCCGGGTTGAGCACCAGAGTGCTCGTGTATTCCGATGGGGTGGTTGCGTCCGGCTCTTCGGTGCTTAAATCAAAATCCAGTCCGGTGGATGTTTTCTCGCCCGGTTGTCCGACTGCTGCGATACCTTCGTTGTCGGCGGTGGTGGCGGTTTCCGTCGCACCAAAGCCCAAGTCGAAATCGAGGCCGACAGCGGGCGGCGGTTCGCCCATGCCCTGATCCGCTGCTGCGGCAACAACCGGTTCGCCGCCGGTGCCGCCGTACATCGGGTTGTTGGGCTCCAGATTGCGCCCCATTTCGGCGGCTTGCGACCACGCCGCCGCATCGCCGGAAGCCTCGATCTGGCGGGCGATGACGGAGAACGAATTGGTATCCTTGCGGTTTGCGTAGACAGACAGCAGCTTGAGGCGAACCGGGTTATTTGCGGGGTTCTTTTCCAGCGCATCTTTCAGGATTTCTTCCGCTTGCGCATCCCGGCCAAAGGTCAGGAACAGTTCGGCTTCGCTCAAGGGGTCGGCGTCTTCCGTTTGTGCCGGGCTAACCGGCGCGGCTGTTGCGCTCTGGGTAAAGTCTCCTGTTTCCGGAGAGGGCGATGGCGGCGCGATGATACGCCCGGTGGCGCTGCCAACATCCACCGGGGCTTCGCTTTCTCCGGGGGTTGCTTTTTTCGCTGGCTTCGCACCTTTGCCGCGGCGGCTCAACGCAAAACCGAGGCCTCCCAACGCTAGCAATGCTGCGGCACCCGCGGCCAGATAGATCGGGTCATCCAGCAAAGAGGGCGGCGGAGGCTCAACCTTCGGTACTGCGGGTTTGGCGGCGGGTTTACCCGGTTTTGCCGTGCTGGCGGGGGCGCTGGCGTCTCCCGCAGCGGCGGGGGCAACCGCAGGCTGTGAAGCGGCAGCGGGCGCTGGTGCGGCGGGTTTGGCTTCAACCTTGGGAGGCTCCGGCCTGGCTTCCGGTGTGGTTGCCGTTTTGGTTTCTGCCGGGGAAGCCTCCTTGCTTGGCGCCGGTAATGCGGGCTGGCTCTTCAACTCGATCAGGCGCTGCATTTCCTTGATATTTTTTTCCAGCGCTGCGACGCGCCCATTGCTTTCCTTGAGAGCTTTGTTGCGCGCAGTTGCCTCCTCTTCGAGCGTGTGGATTTTTTCCTGCATGGCTTTGGTGTTTCCGTTCACCACCGCTTTGTCGCCGGGCGCTTCGCCTTTGGACAGCCTCACCACTTCTTTTGCGGGTTCTTGCGCGGCAGACGACTTGTCGGCGATGGCGGTGCTGATCTTGCCCACCACTTCCTGTTTGGAAGTTTGGTCGGTGCCGGTGGCGCTGGCTGCGGCAAGCTTCTGGCGATAAGCGTTCCAGTCGGAGACTTGAGCGCGGAATTCTTCCGCTGCTTCCACCTGCGTTACTTTGTTCAGATCGGTTTGCTCTGGCAGGCGCAGAATTTTCCCCGTCTTTAAACGGTTCATGTTATTGCCATCAAAAGCCTCGCCGTTGGCGCGATACAGCGCCAGCAGCATGCGTTCCAAGCTGATGCCTGAAGGTTTGGTATCCAGCGCGATCCGGCTCAAGGTGTCGCCACGCTTAACCTTGATGGTTCCGGTCGCAACGTTGCTGCTTGCGGTAGTTTTTGCTGCGGCTGGAGCGGCTGCGGGTTTTGCGGCAGGGGCGGGCGCTTCGGCAAAAGCTTTTTCATCGAGCGGCGCGGTAGCGCGCATCTGCATCGCCGGGGTTTCTGCCGCCCTGCTCAAAACCGGTTTTACTTCAGCCGCCTCGGGTTGCTTTGCGCTGAATTCCGGCGGATCCAGCAGGAAGGTGTATTCGCGCAACAGCTTGCCGGATGACCAGCTCAACTCGATCAGCACGCTGACAAAAGGCTCGTTCACCGGTTGCGCGGTAGCAAGGGCGAGATAAGACTCGCCGTTGGCGCGCGTTTCGATATTGAATTTCAGTTTGGGCAGGCTTGCGGGATAATCCATGCCCGCGCCCTTGAACATGTCGGGCGACGCCAGGCGTGCAACCAGGCTACCTTTCTCGGTTTTTCCTACCGCCACCAGTTCGATTTCCGCCTTTAGGGGTTCCCCCAAAGAGGACGACACGTTAATGCCGCCCATCCCGACGGCACCAACCGCACCAGATATGGCTAAACCGGCAATCAGCCCAAACGCTTTGACGAGTGATTTCAACACACGGTCCCCTTTAATTATCTGAATTTCAAGCAGGTTAACATCATGGAGTTAGTGATGCAAGCTCATTCCCGGCTTAACATTGTTGGCTAACCAGCATAATTCCAAAGGAATTATCCGTTAATCAAAATGCGCAACATGCGGCGTAGTGGTTCTGCCGCACCCCACAGCAACTGGTCGCCCACAGTGAACGCGGACAAGTATTCGCTACCCATATCCATCTTGCGCAGGCGCCCGACCGGCACTTCCAGCTTGCCGGTTACGGCGGCGGGAGTCAGTTCGCGCAAAGTCGCCTCGCGCCGGTTGGGTACCACCTTGACCCAGTCGTTCGCGGCAGCCAGCATCGCTTCGACTTCGTCCAGTGGCACGTCTTTATTCAGTTTGATGGTCAGCGCCTGGCTGTGGCAGCGCATCGCGCCGATGCGCACGCACAGGCCGTCCACCGGAATGGGTGCGGCTTCGCACCCGAGTATTTTGTTGGCCTCCGCTTTGCCTTTCCATTCTTCGCGGCTCTGCCCGTTGCCGAGATCCTTGTCTATCCACGGAATCAGGCTGCCCGCCAGCGGTACACCGAAATTGGCAGTAGATAGTTTTTCATCGCGCAGGATACCCGCCACTTCGCGGTCTATGTCCAGAATCGCCGAAGCGGGGTCATCCAGCAGGCGCTTCGCCGCGTGGTGTACCTCACCCATCTGTACCAGTAACTCGCGCATGTTCTGCGCGCCCGCACCGGAAGCGGCCTGGTAAGTCATGGAGGTAACCCACTCGACCAGGTTGGCCCGGAACAAGCCGCCCAGAGCCATCAGCATCAGGCTCACGGTGCAGTTGCCACCGATAAAATCTTTTTTTCCTTGCGCCAGAGCTTCCTCGATCACGCCAAGGTTGACCGGGTCGAGGATGATCACCGCATTCTTGTCCATGCGCAGCGTGGAAGCCGCGTCTATCCAGTAGCCTTGCCAGCCCGCCGCGCGCAGCTTGGGAAATATCGCGGTGGTGTAATCGCCTCCCTGGCAGGAAATGATCGTGTCCATCGCTTTCAATGCGTTCAGGTCATGCGCATCCTTGAGCGGCGCGCCACGGCTTTCGGGCGGTGCCTTTCCTCCAACATTGGACGTGGTGAAAAACAGCGGCTCGATCAGATCGAAATCGCGCTCATCGCGCATGCGCTGGAGGAGCACCGAGCCCACCATGCCGCGCCAGCCGATTAGTCCAACTTTCATTTCTCTTCCTTTACGCTAAACCGGGAAGGGAACGCACCTGCGGTGCTCAAGGGAGAAGGGATAAGGGTGAAAACCACCGCTCCGCCATTACCCTTGTCCCTTCCCTCCTCTCCCTTCACAATCAATTCAAAGCGCCTTCACCACCGCGTCGCCCATCGCGGCGCAGCCCACTTTCTTCATCCCATCTTCGTAAATGTCTGCGGTGCGCAGGCCCTGCTGCAGCACCTTGCGCACGGCATTTTCGATACGCTGTGCGGCATCCTCGCGCGCAAAGGTGTAGCGCAGCATCATCGCCGCCGACAGGATGGTTGCCAGCGGGTTGGCAATGTCCTTGCCCGCGATGTCGGGCGCCGAGCCGTGGCAGGGCTCGTATAACCCCTTGTTGTTCGCATCCAGCGAAGCGGAGGGCAGCATGCCGATGGATCCGGTGAGCATCGAAGCCTCGTCGGACAAAATGTCGCCGAAAATGTTGCCGGTGAGGATCACGTCGAACTGTTTGGGCGCGCGCACCAGTTGCATCGCGGCGTTGTCCACGTACATGTGCGACAGCGCCACATCGGGGTATTCCTTGCCGACTTCCGTCACAATTTCGCGCCAGAACATGCTGGTGTCCAGCACGTTGGCCTTGTCCACCGAACACACTTTCCTGTTGCGCTTTTGCGCAATCCTGAAGCCGACATGCGCCACGCGGCGGATTTCGGATGCGGTGTAACGCATGGTGTCGAAGCCTTCGCGTTCGCCGGAATCCAGCGTGCGGATGCCGCGCGGCTGGCCAAAATAAATGTCGCCGGTCAACTCGCGCAAAATCATGATGTCCAGGCCGGATACCAGTTCCGGCTTGAGCGTGGAAGCGTTGACCAGTTCCGGATACACGGTGGCCGGGCGCAGGTTGGCAAAGGCGTTGAGCGCCTTGCGGATGCGCAACAGCCCCCTTTCCGGGCGCAGTTCGCGCGGCAGCGTGTCGTACTGGTAGCCGCCCACCGCACCCATCAGCGCCGCATCGGCCGCGAGCACCAGCTTTTCGGTCGCGGGTGGAAACGGGTCACCCGCCGCATCGTAACCTGCGCCGCCGATGTGCGCGTATTCCATCTCGATTTTCAGGCCGTCGCCGCGCAAATACCGCAATTTTCATTTCATCATTCCCATTCTCAATAAACTTGAAAATCCAGCCCCCCGCTTCGCTACTCCCCTTAATCAAAAGGCGCTACGGGAAAAATTACGGCTGGACGGTCACGCGAATAGCCACGGCTGCGCCGTGCGATGTTTCGCCTCGAACGCCTTGATCTCGTCCACGTGCTGCATGGTCAGCCCGATGTCGTCCAACCCGTTCAGCAGGCAATGCTTGCGGAAGGCGTCCACTTCAAACCCGGTCGCCGCACCATCCGGCGCGGTGATGGTTTGCAGCTCCAGATCCACCCTCAACCGGTAGCCGGGGCTGGCTTCCACCGCCTTGAACAGGGCATCCACCTTGCCCGCATCCAGCTTGATCGGCAACATGCCGTTCTTGAAGCAGTTGTTGAAAAAAATGTCGGCAAAACTCGGTGCGATGATGGCGCGGAAGCCGTAGTCTTCCAGCGCCCATGGCGCGTGTTCGCGCGACGAGCCGCAACCAAAATTTTCGCGCGCCAGCAAAACCTGCGCACCGAGATAGCGCGTTTGGTTCAGCACGAAATCCGGGTTGAGCGGTCGCTTACTGTTGTCCATGCCCGGCTCGCCGTGGTCCAGATAGCGCCATTCGTCGAACGCGTTCGGGCCGAAGCCGGAACGTTTGATGGATTTCAGAAACTGTTTCGGGATGATCGCGTCGGTGTCCACGTTGGCGCGATCCAACGGCGCAACCAGCCCGTCCAGCACGGTAAATTTCCGCATTATTTGGCCGATTTCTCCAGTTTTTGCCCGCCCTGCTGGATGTCCTTGCCCAAACCTTCCATGGTGTTGCAACCGGCCAACATGCCCAGCACCGCCAACAAAATTGCGACCTTCTTCATACCCGCTCCTTTCAAGATTGAGATACATCCACAAAATGCCCGGCAATCGCCGCTGCCGCAGCCATCGCCGGGCTCACCAGATGGGTGCGACCGCCCGGTCCCTGCCGCCCCTCAAAATTGCGGTTGGAAGTTGAGGCGCAACGCTCTCCGGGTTCCAGCCGGTCATCGTTCATCGCCAGACACATGGAGCAGCCGGGGTCGCGCCACTCGAAACCCGCCGCAACAAATATCTTGTCCAGCCCCTCGCGTTCGGCCTGCTGTTTGACCAGCCCGGAGCCGGGCACCACCATCGCCAGTTTCACGGATGCCGCGACATGTTTGCCGCGCGCCACCTTTGCCGCCGCGCGCAAATCCTCGATGCGCCCGTTGGTGCAGGAGCCGATGAATACCTTGTCCACGCCGATGCCGGTGATCGGAGTGTTCGCTGCCAGGCCCATGTAGCGCAAGGCACGCTCGGCGTCCTGGCGCTGCACCGGGTCGCTCATGACGAGCGGGTCGGGCACCCGCCCGTCCACCGCCACCACCATTTCCGGCGAAGTGCCCCAGCTCACCTGCGGTTTGATCTGCCCGGCATCCAGCTCCACCACCGTATCAAACTGTGCGTCTTCGTCGCTCTTCAGCGCGCGCCAGCAGGCCACTGCCTTGTCCCACTGCGCGCCCTGCGGGGCGAACGGTCGCCCTTTGAGATAGCCAATCGTGATGTCGTCCACCGCTACCATGCCGGCACGCGCTCCCGCCTCGATCGCCATATTGCATAAGGTCATGCGCCCTTCCATCGAAAGCGCGCGGATCGCTTTGCCCGCAAACTCGATGGCGTAGCCGGTACCGCCGGCCGTGCCGATCCTGCCGATTACGGCAAGTGCGACATCTTTGGCGGTTACGCCATCGCGCAGTTCGCCCTCCACCCTCACCAGCATGGCTCTGGATTTTTTTGCCACCAGACATTGTGTCGCCATCACGTGCTCAACCTCGGAGGTGCCGATGCCGTGCGCCAGCGCGCCGAATGCGCCGTGCGTGCTGGTATGCGAGTCGCCGCACACCACGGTCATGCCCGGCAAAGTCGCGCCTTGTTCCGCGCCCATCACATGCACCACGCCCTGCCGGATGTCGCCCATCCCGAATTCCGTGATGCCGAATTCGGCGCAGTTCGCGCCCAGCGTCTCCACCTGCAAGCGCGAAATTGGATCGCTGATGCCGCTGGCACGATGCGTTGTCGGCACGTTGTGATCCGGCACCGCAAGGATGGACGATGCCCGCCACGGTTTGCGCCCGGCCAGCCGCAGCCCCTCGAACGCCTGCGGGCTGGTGACTTCGTGTACCAGATGGCGGTCAATATAAATCAGCGCGGTGCCGTCCGCCTCCTGGCGCACCAGGTGGCTGTCCCAAAGTTTGCTGTATAAAGTTCTTGCGCTCATAGTCGTCTGTCCGATTGAGCGCGCGATTATGCCACAGCAGGGGAGGGGTTCGCCACGGGTGGCGGTGGTCAGGCGGGGTGGTTCCGTGTTGGCGGTGCCAGGCCTACCGCATGGTAAAAATCGCCCGGATCGTTCAGGTCGTCGAACACGGCTGCAGCGCCGGTAAAATCCTGACCGCGCGTGTAATGGTTGGTGGTGATATAGGTCTTGATCCCGGCAGCGAGGCTGGCGCGCAGGCCGTTCTCCGAATCCTCCAGCGCGATGCAGTCGGCGGGCGCAAGCCGCAGTTTACCGAGCACCCAATGGTATATGTCCGGCGCGGGTTTTTTGTGCGGCACGATGTCGCCGCAGCCGTTTGCGGCAAAACAGCTTTCCCAATCCTTGCCAAGACCCATTTCAAGCAATCCCGCGACGTTCTCCGGCGAAGTGGTGGTGGCGATGGCAAGCCGGATGCCTGCCGCGCGCGCGTCGCCTATCAGTTGCTTTATTCCGGGGCGCAGCGGGATGCGGCCATCCGCCAGCATCGCGGTGTAATGCGCGGTCTTTGCCTGGTGCAGGTGCTTGACGAAGCCGTCAAAATTTTCCGGCTTGGCACAATCGCCCAGAAAATCCGAAACGAAATACTGGATGCGCTCCTTGCCGCCGGTCACTTTGAGCAGCTTGCCGTAAAGCGCAACATCCCAGTTCCAGTCGAGGCTGTTCTCGGCAAACGCCCGGTTGAAGGCGATGCGGTGCGCCTCTTCCGTATCAGCCAACGTGCCGTCCACGTCGAAGATAATGGCTTTGATGACCATGGTTGAGGTCAGCGCATTCCCGGCAGAATGCCTTTCATGCCGCGCATCATCTTGGCCATACCGCCCTTGCCGAACATCTTCATCACCTTCTGGGTCTGCTCGAACTGGTTCAGCAACTGGTTGACGTGCATCACCTGCACTCCCGCCCCGGCGGCGATGCGGCGCTTGCGCGAGGCCTTGATGAGCTCCGGTTGGGCGCGCTCCAGCGGCGTCATCGAGTTGATGATGCCTTCGATGCGGCTGATTTGTTTGTCGTCCACCTTGCTGCCCGCAGCGGCTTGGGAAAGCTGCGCGGGCAATTTGTCCATCAGGGCGGAAACGCCGCCCATCTTGCGCATTTGCACGATCTGCATCTTGAAATCGTCGAGGTCGAAGCCCTTGCCGCTCTTGACCTTCTTCGCCAGTTTCTCGGCCTGGGCGTGATCCACTTCGCGCTGCGCTTCCTCGATCAGCGATAGCACGTCGCCCATGCCCAATACGCGCGAGGCCATGCGCTCGGGATGGAAGGCTTCCAGGCCGTTGAGCTTTTCGCTGACGCCGACGAACTTGATCGGCTTGCCGGTAATGTGCCGCACCGACAATGCCGCGCCGCCGCGCGCATCGCCATCCAGCTTGGTAAGGATCACGCCGGTCAACGGCAGCGCGTCGCCGAAGGCCTTGGCGGTATTCACCGCGTCCTGGCCGGTCATCGCATCCACCACAAACAGTGTTTCGATCGGCTTGAGCGCGGCATGCAGTTGCCGGATTTCTTCCATCATCGCGGCGTCTATCGCAAGGCGACCGGCGGTGTCCACGATCAGCACATCGTGGTGGTGTTTCTTTGCATAGTCGTGCGCCGCCAGCGCGATGTCTCGCGGTTTCTGGCTGGTGTCGGAGGCGAAAAAGTCAATCTCCAGCTGGTGCGCCAGGGTGCGCAGTTGTTCGATGGCGGCGGGGCGGTACACGTCGCAACTGACCAGCAGCACCTTTTTTTTCATCTGCTCGCGCAGCAATTTGGCGAGTTTGCCGCTGGTGGTGGTCTTGCCCGCGCCTTGCAAGCCTGCCATCAGGATTACGGCTGGCGGCACGGTGGCGAAATTGAGGCCGGCACCGGCTTCACCCATCAGCCGGGTCAGCTCGCGGTGTACCACGCCGACCAGCGCCTGTCCGGGGTTGAGGCTGCCGATCACTTCCTGGCCGAGCGCGGCCTGTTTGACCTGGGCGGTAAACTCTTTCACCACCGGCAGCGCCACATCGGCTTCCAGCAGAGCCAGGCGCACTTCGCGCAGTGCGTCCTGAATGTTGCTTTCGGTCAGCCGCGCCTGGCCGCGCAAGTTCTTGATTACTCCGGCCAGGCGTTGTGTGAGGTTGTCCAGCATGATCGAGTCCCCGAATGTGTCCCTGTCCCTGTTTCCCGGCGGGATAGATAGTGTAGAATCCGCGAAGTCTAAAACATCCAGAATAAAAATGTCGAACCTTCTTCTTTATCTGGCTGCCTTCGCCGCATATGGTGTGCTTGCCGCGCTGTTTTGGCGGGCGCAAATGGCTGGCGACGCGGATACGTTGAACCGTGGCGCGCTGGGCCACGCCATCGCGGTACCGCTGGCGCTGCACGGCTATTTGCTCTACGGCGCTTTGCTGGGTGACGGCGAATTGAGCCTGGGGCTGGTATCTTCGCTGTCGCTGATCTTGTGGCTGACGGTGCTGGTGTACTGGCTGGCGCGTTTTTTTCATCAACTGGCCGGCCTGCAAATGCTGGTGTTGCCGCTGGCCGCCGCAGGCGTGGTGCTGCCGGCGCTGTTTCCCCCTTCTCATGCGCTGTCACAGCACGGGTGGAAAAACGTCTGCACCACGCCGCGTTGCCGCCCCTGCTGCGGGCTGTGCCGCCCCTGCTCACCATGGAAATCCTGCTGTTCCGCATCATCGGCGCGGGGTTCGTCATGCTCACCCTGACCCTGATTTCCGGCGTGGTTTTTTCCGAGCAGATATTCGGCAAGCCGTGGCAGTTCAACCACATGACGGTGCTGGGGGTGATTTCATGGGCTGTGTTCGCGGTGCTGCTGGTGGGGCATTACTTTTACGGCTGGCGGGGCCGCATCGCGGTGCGCTGGACCATGAGCGGCTTTGTTTTCCTGATCTTGGCGTATCTCGGCACCCAGTTTGTGCTGGAAGTTCTGCTGCGCCGCTGACCCCGCGTTTCGCCGTATTTGCTTTAACTCCGCAAAATGTCGTAGAATTCGCGCCCCCCGGTGTTCGCCAACGGGCATTCGCTAACAAAAAAGTGGGTTGATATGGTCATTATTCGATTTTCGCGCGGCGGTTCCAAGAACCGCCCGTTCTTTAATGTGGTTGTGGCAGATTCGCGCAAGCGCCGTGACGGCAGGTTCATCGAGCGCATCGGTTTCTACAATCCGATCGCCCCGGAAGGGACTGAAAGCATGCGCATCCAGTTGGATCGCGTGGCGCATTGGCAGGAAAAAGGCGCCCAATTGAGCGACGCCGTTGCCAAGTTGGTCAAGCGCGCTGGTTCCGCAGCCGCAGCGTAACGAAGCGGGTCCCATGGTAGTCATGGGGCGGGTGGCGGGTGCGCAGGGCATACTCGGCTGGGTGAAGCTGAAAACCTACACCGAGTATGCGGATAGCCTAGCCGGTTACCCGGTTTGGTGGCTGGGGGATGAGAGACGCCCTTGGTGCGAGGTGACCGTGGAATCTTTTGCCCTGCAGAGCAAGGGTCTGGTTGCCAAGTTTCCGGGCTGTAACGACCGGACTGCCGCCGAGAAATACAAGGGCCTGCTGGTAGCGGTGCCGCGCAGTAGCCTGCCAAAACAGCGGCAGGGCGAGTATTACTGGTCTGACCTGATCGGGCTGGAAGTGGTGAATCTCGCTGGCGAAAGCCTGGGGGTGGTGGACAACCTGATGGATACCGGCGCCAACCAGGTGCTGTGCGTGCGGGGCGGAGGCGGCGAGATATTGATCCCGTTCATCGCCAGCGCCATCCGGCAAGTCAGCCTTGCGGAAAAAGTGATTCGAGTTGATTGGTCGGCGGATTGGGTTGAAAAGCGTTAAGCGGCATGCGCTTCGATGTCATCACGCTGTTTCCGGAAATGTTCGACGCGATCACGCAATATGGCGTGACGCGGCGCGCGGCGGAGCAGGGCAGGTTTGTGTTGCGGGCGTGGAACCCGCGCGACTTTACGGCTGACAACTATCGCACCGTGGACGACCGCCCGTATGGCGGCGGGCCCGGGATGGTGATGCTGGCGGAACCGCTGGCGCGGACAATTGCTGCGGCGCGGCAAAGCCAGGCGCAAGCCGGCGCAGCCGGGAGCCGCGTGATCCACCTGTCGCCGCAAGGCCGGCCGCTCAACCACCGGATGGTGGAAGAACTGCTGGCGCGGGGAGAAAGTTTTATCCTGCTGGCAAGCCGCTATGAGGGCGTGGACGAGCGCCTGATCCGGCAGCAGGTGGATGAAGAGATTTCCATTGGCGACTATGTGTTGTCCGGTGGTGAATTGGCGGCGATGGTGCTGATGGACAGCGTGGTGCGGCAGATTCCCGGTGTGTTGGGGGATGCCGGATCGGCGCAGCAGGATTCTTTTGTAAAGGGTTTGCTGGATTGTCCGCACTACACGCGCCCGGAAGTTTATGGAAGCGAGGCGGTTCCGGAAATACTGCTCTCCGGGCACCACGCCGAAATAGAGAGGTGGCGGCTGAAACAGGCGCTGGGACGCACCTGGCAACGCCGCCCGGATTTGCTGGCACAGCGCCAGTTGACACAACAGGAAGCTCGGCTGCTGGCGGAGTACCAGCAGGAACAAGCTTCCGCACAACAAGAGGAAACAAAATGAATCTGCTGGCCCAACTCGAACAGGAAGAAATCGCCCGGCTGGGCAAAACCGTTCCGGATTTCGCGCCCGGCGATACCGTGATCGTCAACGTGAACGTGGTGGAAGGCGAGCGCAAGCGCGTGCAGGCTTTCGAGGGCGTGGTGATCGCCAAGCGCAACAAGGGGCTGAACTCCTCCTTCATCGTGCGCAAGATATCTGCGGGAGAAGGCGTGGAGCGCACTTTTCAGACCTATTCCCCATCCATCGCCGGTATCGAAGTGAAGCGTCGCGGCGACGTGCGCCGGGCCAAGCTCTATTACCTGCGCGAGCGCTCCGGCAAGTCGGCGCGCATCAAGGAAAAGCTGGCCACCCGCAAAACTGTCGCTTGAGCTGGCGCGCAGGCAGAAACAGATGGGGAGCTACGGCTCCCCGTTTATATTGTTGTTGGGTATGATGCGCACCATGACCCCACGGCCAATCTACCAGGCAAAGTTTGTGGCCCCAGTCGGCGTGCTCGGTATCTGCTGCGAGGCGGACGCGCTGACCCGCATCGAGTTTCTCGCGCCGGGCATTGTGCCGCAGGTGCCGGACAGCGCGCTGGCACGGTCCGTATGCGAACAGTTGGCGGCTTATTTTGCCGACCCGGATTTCTGTTTCAATCTTCCCTTCATGCTTGGCGGCACCGCGCATCAAAACACGGTGTGGCGGGCGATGTGCGCCATACCGCGCGGCCAGACGCGGCAGTATGGCGAGCTGGCCAAGCAGTTTGGCTCCAGCCCGCGCGCGGTGGGCCAGGCCTGCGGCAACAATCCCCTCCCCATTGTCATTCCCTGCCACCGTGTGGTGAGTAAGGCCGGCATGGGCGGCTTCAACCACCATAACGGCGGCTATGCGCTGGATGTCAAGCGCTGGCTGTTGGCGCATGAAGCGGTAACGAAAACGCAGTCTGTCATTCCTGCACGGGCGGGGATCAGGCCCAATAAAGCACTGGATTCCGGGGTAATCCCGGAATAACAAAACCGAAGTGCCCAACAGCGACCTTCTCGACGAGTTCTGCGACAGCATGTGGCTGGAAGACGGCCTGTCGCGCTATACGCTGGAAAGCTACCGCCGCGACTTGAGCAAGTTTGCCGCGTGGCTGGAGCAGCGGCGCGGCGCACCGATGTCGCTGGCCACCCATGCCGATATACAGGGCTTTCTCGCGTATCTGGTGAACGAGCAGAAAGCCAGGGCGTCCTCGGCTTCGCGCGCGCTTTCCAGTCTCAAGCGCCTGTTCCGCTATCTGCTGCGGCAAAACAGGGTAGAGGTTGACCCCACCCTGCAAATATCTTCGCCCAAGCTGCCGCGCAGCCTGCCCAAGAGCATCACCGAACAGGATGTGGAGTTGTTGCTGAAGGCGCCGGATGTACAAAAGCCGCTCGGCTTGCGCGACCGCACCATGCTTGAGGTCTTGTATGCCACCGGTCTGCGCGTGTCCGAGCTGGTGACTTTGCGCGTGGCGCAGGTCAGCATGGATATGGGGGTGGTGCGCGTCATGGGCAAAGGCGGCAAGGAGCGCCTCGTTCCGTTTGGCGAGGAAGCGCTGGACTGGTTGCGGCGCTATCTCGCCGAAGGGCGGCCAGCGCTACTGGCAGGCAGGTTGAGCGACGCGATGTTTGTCACGTGGCGCGGAGAAGCCATGTCGCGGCAGATGTTCTGGTACCTCATCAAACGACACGCCAAACACGGCGGTTTGCACAAGCCGCTGTCGCCGCACACGCTGCGCCACGCTTTTGCCACCCATCTGCTCAACCATGGGGCGGATTTGCGCGTGGTGCAAATGTTGCTGGGTCATGCGGATATATCCACCACGCAGATTTATACCCATGTGGCGCGGGAGCGATTGAAACAGTTGCATGCGCAGCATCACCCGAGAGGATAAGCCGCAGACCGTCTTGAGCGGATGGGATGCCGCAGCTTGACGCAACATGCGGATAGCATTTAATGTGAAACAGGTTGCCACCCGGCAGGCCGCCAACTTTGCGAGTTTCGCGTATGAGCAACCAGCCACTCAAAGAAATCCTGCATAACGGCCTGTGGAAGCAAAATCCGGGCGTGATGCAACTGCTCGGCCTGTGCCCGCTGCTGGCGGTGAGCAATTCGCTGGTGAACGGGATCAGTCTCGGGCTGGCGACTACACTGGTGATGGCGGTAAGCAGCGGGGCTATCGCGCCTATCCGCAGCCTCATCCCCAACGAAATCCGCATACCGGTTTACATACTCATCATCGCCGTGCTGGTCACCGTGGTGCAGTACGCGATGAACGCTTACCTGTATAGCCTGTATGTGGTGCTGGGCATATTCATCCCGCTCATCGTCACCAACTGCATCGTGCTGGCGCGCATCGAAGCCTTCGCCGCCAAAAATCCCGCGCTGCCATCAGCGCTGGACGGCATCGCCATGGGGCTGGGGCTGACCTGCGTGCTTGCCGTGCTGGGCGGAATGCGCGAGCTGGCCGGTAAAGGCACGCTGCTTTCAGGTATAGACCTCGCCTTGGGCGACAGCACGAAAGAATGGGTTGTCCATGCCATCCCTGACTATAACGGATTTCTGCTTGCCATCCTGCCCCCTGGCGCGTTTATCGGACTCGGTCTGCTCATCGCGGGCAAGAACTGGCTCAACCTGCGCGCCGGGCAAAAGCGCGCCGTTGCCGCAGCTCCGGCACCGGGCGATGACGGCTGCACTCCTGCCGCCCGCTGAACACGCATGATGGTGCAGCGTGCCAAAACATTGAGCATCAGCATCGGCTGCCCGCCAGCGCAGGTTTGCGAATTCGTGAATAATCCCGCAAACCTGCCGCAGTGGGCCAAGGGCTTGTGTAAATCGGCGCGCCCTGCCGGGGACCACTGGCTGCTGGACACACCGTCGGGCGAATTGTTTCTTCGCTTTGTTCCGCCCAATCCTTTTGGCGTGCTCGACCATTTTGTCGGCGCGCCGGGTGGCGAAGTGTATGTGCCGATGCGCGTCATTGCCAACGGCGAGGGCAGCGAGTTGCTATTCACGCTGTTCCAGTCGCCGACCTTGCCGGATGCCGCTTTTGCCGCCGATGAAAAACTGGTAGCACAGGACTTGCTGAGCCTGAAGGCCTTGCTGGAAGCCGCGCGATGAACCCCGCAAAACGCCGCGAAATTTTCACGCGCTTACGCACCGCCAAACCGCATCCTAAAACCGAGCTGGAGTACCGCACGCCGTTCGAGTTGCTGGTCGCGGTCATTCTGTCGGCGCAGGCGACAGATACGAGCGTGAACGCCGCAACCCGAACCCTGTTCCCGGTCGCGAACACGCCTCGTGCAATACTCGACCTTGGCGAGGAAAAACTGCGCGACTACGTGCGGCGTATCGGCCTGTATCAAACCAAATCCAAACACATCATGCAGGCTTGCAAGCTGCTGCTGGAGAAGCACGGCGGCGCGGTGCCGACGGCGCGCGAGGAGCTGGAAACCCTGCCCGGCGTGGGGCGCAAGACCGCCAACGTGATCCTCAACACCGCCTTCGGCCAACCTACCATCGCGGTGGACACGCACGTGTTCCGGGTGGCCAACCGCACCGGGATCGCGCCCGGCAAAGACGTGCTGGAAGTGGAAAACAGGTTGCTCAAGTTCGTGCCGGACGAGTTCAAGCACGACGCGCACCACTGGCTGATCCTGCACGGGCGCTACGTGTGCCAGGCGCGCAGGCCGAAGTGCGGCGAATGCCCGATAGCGGATTTGTGCGAATTCAAAGAGAAGGCGGCCTGATGTTCAATCCCACCCGCGATCAAGCCCGCCAATTCCTGTTCGACGCATGGAAGAAACGCCGCGAAGGATCGCTGCTCACGCCGCTGGAAGACCTCGCCGCACAACTGATCGAGCAACACCCGGAATTCCACGAACTGCTGAGCGACCCCGGGCGCTATCAGGACAAGAATTACGCGCCGGAACATGGCGCAACCAACCCCTTTCTGCATCTGATGCTGCATCTCGGCATCGCGGAACAGCTCTCCATCAACCAGCCGCACGGCATCCGCGCGCACTTCGAACGCTTGTCGCGGCGTTTCGGGTCGGAACACGATGCGCAGCACCGCATCATGGAATGTCTGGGTGAAATGATCTGGCAGGCACAACGCAACGGCACGGCGCCGGATGCGGCGGTTTATATGGCTTGCCTGGAGCAGCAATAATGGGCAACCGCTTGAGCAAAATTGTCACGCGCACTGGTGATGACGGCACCACCGGCCTTGCCGATGGCGCGCGGGTGGAGAAAAGCAGCCAGCGCATCCACACCATCGGCGACGTGGACGAACTCAACAGCCACCTCGGTGTATTGCTCGCGGAAACATTGCCGCAGGATATTCGAGAGTTGCTGCTGCGCGTGCAGAACGGGTTGTTTGATCTCGGCGGTGCGCTGGCCTACCCCGGCGCGCCGTTCGGCGAAGATAAGGTCGCGCACCTCGATGTTGCCATCGCGCATTACAACGCCGACCTTCCGCCGCTCAAAGAATTCATTCTGCCCGGCGGTTCGCGCGCGGCGGCGCTGTGCCATCTGGCGCGCACCGCCGCGCGCCGCGCGGAGCGCGACCTGGTATCGCTCGCGCAACACGAAGCGCCGCCGGAACACGGCTTGCCCTACCTCAACCGCCTTTCGGATTTGCTGTTCGTGCTGTGCCGCACGCTCAACCGTGAGGTTGGGCAGGCAGAGACCCTTTGGACGAAAGGATTTTTAGCGCGTAGCCTTTGACAAGTACGCAAAGAATGCGGATAATCGCGTGTTGTTTAAAGCTGGAGGGATTCCCGAGCGGTCAAAGGGAACAGACTGTAAATCTGTCGGCTCTGCCTTCGAAGGTTCGAATCCTTCTCCCTCCACCAGCAGATCGGTTTTTCGAGTTCGGTTTGTTGGATTTTTGGGCTGCTGGAATTGGAGTTTGTGGCGACGAGTTGGCCGGGCTGGAGCTTGATCGGTCGCAGGTCTTGGTTGTTGTCGGCAAAGCGTGCGGGTGTAGCTCAATGGTAGAGCAGAAGCCTTCCAAGCTTACGACGAGGGTTCGATTC
>VIKH01000059.1:0-9436 GCA_008080515.1 Gallionellaceae bacterium
ACTCCCGCAAAACAGAAAGCCCAACCCCGAGTTGGGCTTTCTGCTTTGCGGGATCGATTTGGCCTACTTCCAGAAATGGCCGCCCAGCAAATCCGGCAGAACCCGCGAGTAACCGTGACCCGGCGCGCCATGCCTGGTTGGAAAGAGCTGCCCGAAAATGAAATGGCACGCAACGGGCAGCGGCAGGAACCCGGCGGGCGACAGCCACTGATCCTGTGCTGCGGTGAACCTTCTCATGCTTGATACCTGTGATGTGGCATGAAACCCCAGTCAGATACTACGAGCTGCTTACCGCATGCAACACCCCGTCCACCAGCTGCAACTGGCGCTGCATTTTGCTTGCCAGGTCGGCGTCGTGGGTGACGACGATGAAGCTGGTATTGAGGCGGGCGTTGAGCTCGCGCATCAGCTCGAACAGCGCCTGCGCGCTGCCGCGGTCGATGTTGCCGGTGGGCTCGTCGGCCAGCACGCAGGCGGGTTCGGTGACCAGGGCGCGTGCCACGGCCACGCGCTGGCGCTCGCCGCCGGATAGTTCGGAAGGCAGGTGGGCGGCGCGCTGCGCCAAGCCTACCAGCCCCAGCATATTTGCCGCAAGCGGCTCCGCTTCCGCGCGTCTCATGCCTCGGATCAGCAGGGGCATGGCGACATTTTCCAGCGCGGTGAATTCCGGCAGCAGGTGGTGGAACTGGTAAACGAAACCCAGCGAGCGGTTGCGTATTTCGCCGCGCGCCCGCTCGTTCATTGATTGGACATCCTGGCCGAGAATGGCGACGCTGCCGCCATTCGCGTTGTCCAGCCCGCCCAGCAGGTGCAGCAGGGTGCTCTTGCCGGAGCCGGACGCGCCGACGATGGCGATGCGCTCGCCGCGTGCGACATCCAAGTTGATGCCGTTCAGCACCGGCACGTTGAGCCCGCCCTGCGTGAAAGTCTTGCGCAGGTCGCGGCAGGAAATGACCGGTTCTGTCTTCTGGCTATTCATATCGCAACGCCTCTGCAGGTTGCGTCCTGGAAGCGCGCCAGCTCGGGTACAGGGTGGCGAGCAGGCTGATGAGGAAGGAGAAGCCGCCCACGACGAGCACGTCGTCGCGGTGCAGGTCGGAGGGTAGCTCGCTGATGTAATACACATCCTTGGCGAGGAAATGCGTGCCCAGCATCCGCTCGATGAATGGCACCACGGTGTCTATGTTGAGCGCCAGCAGAATGCCGCCCCCCACGCCGAGCAGGGAGCCGATCACTCCGATCATCGCGCCCTGCACGATGAAAATCTTCATGATGCTGGCAGGCGAAGCGCCGAGCGTGCGCAGGATGGCGATGTCGGCGCGCTTGTCGGTGACCGCCATGACCAGCGTGGAAACGATGTTGAACGCGGCGACCGCGACGATCAGCGAGAGGATGATGAACATCATGCGCTTTTCGATCTGCACCGCGCGGAAATAGTTGGCGTGTTCGCGCGTCCAGTCCTTGATGTAGGTATCGCGCGGCAGGTCGCGCTCCAGCTCGATGGCCACGCGCGGCGCCAGATCCAGGTCGTGCAACCGCGCGCTGATGCCGCTTGCCGCCTCGCCCATCTGGTAGAGCTTCTGCGCGTCACCCAGATGGATCAGTGCCAGCGCGTTGTCGTAGGGCGCCATGCCGATCTCGAAAATGCCCACCACGCGGAACTGCTTCAGGCGCGGCATCATGCCGGCGGGGGTGATCTGCCCCTGCGGGGTGATGACCAGCACCTTGTCACCCAGTTGCGCGTTCAGCGCGTGCGCCAAATCGGAACCCAGCACGATGCCGAAACCGCCTTCCTGCAAGGCTTGCAGCGAACCGGCCTTGATCTTGCCGGACATGTCCACGACCTTGCCCTCGTCCTGCGGCAGGATGCCGCGCACCATCACGCCCTGCACGCTTTGCTCGAACGACACCATGCCTTGCCCGGCCACGAAGGGCGCGGCGGCGGCCACATGCGGGTGGCGAGCGGCGGCTTGCAAAACGAGTTGCCAGCCGTCCAGCCGGTCGCTGCCGGCGCTGCTGATTTTCAGGTGCGGCGCCACGCCCAGGATGCGCGCCCGGATTTCCTTCTGGAAACCGTTCATCACCGACAGCACCACGATCAGCGCCGCCACGCCCAGCGCCATGCCCAGCATGGAAATGAGCGAGATGAAGGAAATGAAATGGTTGCGCCGCTTGGCTCGGGTGTAGCGCAGGCCGATAAAGAGTTCGTAGGGGCGCAAGATGGGTGGCGTCAGGGGAGCAGGGAATCTATTCCCGTTGGCGTGTTATATGCCGCGCAACAATTCGTTGATGCCGACCTTACCCAGAGTTTTGGCATCCACCTTCTTTGCGATCACGGCGCAATACAGGCTGTAGCTGCCGTCCTTGGCGGGCAGGTTGCCGCTGACCACCACCGAGCCGGCGGGAACGCGGCCATAATGCACTTCGCCGGTTTCGCGGTCGTAAATTTTGGTGCTCTGGCCGATATACACACCCATCGAAATAACCGAGCCTTCTTCCACGATCACACCCTCGACGATTTCCGAGCGCGCGCCGATGAAGCAGTTGTCCTCGATGATGGTGGGGTTGGCCTGCACCGGCTCCAGCACGCCGCCGATGCCGACGCCGCCGCTCAAGTGTACGTTCTTGCCGATTTGCGCGCAGGAGCCGACGGTGGCCCAGGTATCCACCATACTGCCCTCATCCACGTATGCGCCGATGTTCACGTAGGAGGGCATCAGCACAACGTTTTTCGCTATGTACGCGCCCTTGCGAGCCGATGCCGGCGGCACTACGCGGAAACCGCCATCGCGGAAGTTCTTGGAGTTGTAGTCGGCAAACTTGGACGGCACCTTGTCGTAGTAATTGGTGAAGCCGCCCTTGATGAATACATTGTCTTCCATGCGGAACGACAGCAGCACGGCCTTCTTCAGCCAGTCATGGGTGATCCACTGGCCGTAGAGTTTCTCTGCCACTCGCAGCTTGCCTTGGTCAAGGAGGTCGAGGGCGGCATGGATGGCCTCCTTCAGTTGGGCATCCACGCTGTGCGGCGTGATTTCCAATCGCCTCTCAAAGGCGGGCTCGATGATCTGTCTGAGTTCTTCCATGATGTTTCCTGTTGTAAAGAAAGTTGGCAGCCGTTAGTTAACAACCCGCGCAGTGGGCAACCCAAACTAACAGCTAACGACTAGCGGCTGAATTTGGCGATTCTCTGCGCCGCCTCCACCGTTTCATCCAGCCCCGCCACCAGCGCGATGCGGATGTACCCTGCGCCTGGGTTGACGCCGTGCGCCGCGCGCGCGAGAAAGCTGCCGGGCAGCACGCTGACATTATAGTCGCGGTACAGAGCTTGCGCGAAGGTGGTATCGCTGGCGGGGGTACGTACCCAAAGGTAAAAGCTGGCATCGGGCAGCGCGACCGGCAGCACCGGCCCGAGTATTTCAGTTACGCGCGCGAATTTTTCCGCGTACAGGCGGCGGTTTTCCGCCACGTGCGATTCATCGTCCCACGCCGCGATGCTGGCGGCCTGGATCGCCGGGTTCATGGCGCAGCCGTGGTAGGTGCGGTACAGCGCAAATTTCTCCAGTATTTTCGCATCGCCCGCCACGAAGCCGGAGCGCATGCCCGGCACGTTGGAGCGCTTGGACAGGCTGGAGAACACCACCAGCCTGCTGTAATCGCCGCGCCCCAGTTGCTGCGCGGCTTGTAACGCGCCCAGCGGCGGGGTATCGAAATAAAGCTCCGAATAGCACTCGTCGGAGGCGATGATGAAATCATGCTGATCGGCCATCTCGAACAGCGTCTTCCATTCGGTCAGCGGCATCACGCGCCCGGTCGGGTTGCCCGGCGAACATACGTAAATGAGCTGGGTGCGCCGCCACACGTCCGGCGGCAACTGGTCAAAATTCAGCGCGTAATGATCTTCCGGCAGGGTGTTGAGAAAATAGGGCGCAGCACCTGCCAGCAGCGCCGCGCCCTCATAAATCTGATAGAACGGGTTGGGGCAGACCACTGCCGGATCGGGGCGCGTGCGGTCTATCACTGCTTGTGCGAAGGCGAACAGTGCCTCGCGGCTGCCGTTTACTGGCAGGATTTGTGTTTTTGCATCCGGTGCGGGCAAGCCGTAGCGGCGTTGCAGCCAGCCCGCGATGCTGGCGCGCAGCGCGTCGCTGCCGGCGGTTGTGGGATAATTTGCCAGTCCGCCGAGATTGGCGACCAGAGCATCTCTGATGAACTGCGGTGTGGCGTGCTTCGGTTCGCCGATGTGCAGGCTGACCGGGCGGTAATCCGGGTTGGGCGCAACTTCGCGGAACAGTGCGGCGAGCTTCTGGAACGGGTAGGGCTGGAGTGTGTTCAGGTCTGGATTCATTTCTTCATATCAGCCACGGATAAACACGGATGAACACTGATTAAACCCGGCAATCAAACCATGTCTGGATGTTTATCCGCGTTCCATCCGTGGTGAGGTTTCGGTTTCAGGATTAACCCGATTATAAAGGCGCAACGAGTGGCATCAAAACAAAAAATCGTGGCAGTGCTCTGCCTGTTGAGCGCCGCGATGGTGTGGGGGTTGATGTGGTATCCCTACCGGGTGTTGCAAGGCGAAGGCGTTTCGGCTGGGCTGGCCACGCTGCTGAGCTATGCGCTGGCGCTGCTGCTTGGCGTCTTGATGCTGGGGCCGGTGTGGAGGGAATGGCGCGTCGCCGGGTGGTGGGGGATCTGCCTTACCCTGAGTGCGGGCTGGACCAACCTTGGCTATGTGCTGGCCGTGTTGGGCGGCGAGGTGATGCGCGTGCTGCTGCTGTTTTACCTCGCCCCCCTGTGGACGGTGGTTTTAGCGCGCGTGCTGCTGGGCGAAAAAACTGACCGTTACGGTTACGCCGTCATCGCGCTGTCGCTGGGCGGCGTGTTCGTCATGCTGTGGCACCCGCGCCTCGGGCTGCCCGTGCCGCAGAATGCGGGGGAGTGGATCGGGCTGTCGGCGGGGCTGACCTTTGCCTTGACCAACGTGCTGGTGCGGCGCACGCAACACTTGAGCGTCACGTTCAAGTCTGCCAGCGTCTGGTTCGGCACCACGCTGCTTACCCTGCCGCTGATGCTGTACCAAGGCCAACTGGCGGGCGAGCTGCGGGCGGTCAGCCCGTTTGCCTGGCTGTTGCTTGCCTTGCTGGGGCTGGTGCTGTGCGCCACCAGCCTGGTGGCGCAACACGGGCTGACCTATCTGCCTGCCAACCAGTCCATTATCCTGTTCCTTTCCGAGTTGGTCATTGCCGCCGTATCATCATATCTGCTGGCAAACGAGGTGATGGGCCAGCGCGAAATCATCGGCGCGACGCTGATCGTGTCGGCCAGCCTGCTTTCTGGAAAAATACGTGCCGCACCGGAAAAGGCCTGATTGTTGTTTTGCGAGAATAAACCCATGAATAAATCTGTCAACATCGGCACCCCGCTCACGCCTTCCGCCATCCGCGTCATGCTGCTTGGCAGCGGCGAACTGGGCAAGGAAGTCATCATCGCGTTGCAGCGGCTCGGTGTGGAAACCATCGCCGTGGACCGTTACGCCGATTCCCCCGGCCAGCAGGTGGCGCATCGCGCGCATGTCATCAACATGATGGACGGGGCGCAACTGCGCGCGCTGGTCGAAAAGGAAAAGCCGCACCTCGTGGTGCCGGAGATCGAGGCCATCGCCACCGATGCGCTGGTAGAGATCGAGCGGGAAGGGCTGGCGCGCGTCATCCCCACTGCGCGCGCTGCCAGGCTCACCATGAACCGCGAAGGCATCCGCCGCCTGGTCGCCGAGACGCTGGGGCTGCCGGTCTCGCCATATAAATTCGCCAACAGCCTGGAAGAGCTGCGCGCCGCCATCGGGGAGATCGGCTATCCCTGCTTCGTCAAGCCACTGATGTCATCCTCTGGCAAAGGGCAAACAAAAGTGGATAGCGCAGAGGATGTCGGGGCCGCATGGGACTATGCCGCCACTGGCTCGCGCGTCACGCAGGGACGCGTCATCGTCGAGGGCATGATCGCTTTTGATTACGAAATCACCCAGCTCACCGTGCGCGCGCTGGGTGCGGATGGCCAAGTTGAAACGCATTTCTGCGAACCCATCGGGCATATACAGGTGCATGGCGATTACGTCGAAAGCTGGCAGCCGCAGGCGATGCCGCCACTGGCGCTGCAACGTTCGCGCGACATCGCCAAGAAAGTCACCGATGACCTCGGCGGCCTCGGCATTTTCGGCGTGGAATTATTCATCAAGGGCGATGAAGTCTGGTTCAGCGAAGTCAGCCCGCGCCCGCACGACACCGGCATGGTGACGATGTGCAGCCAGCGCTTCAGCGAATTCGAACTCCACGCGCGAGCCATCCTCGGCCTGCCGGTGGACGTGAGCCTGCGCGCGCCGGGGGCATCCGCCGTAATCTACGGCCAACTGGAAGAAAAAGGCATCGCCTTCGCCGGCGTGGACGTAGCCCTGCGCGTGCCGCAAAGCGATCTGCGCCTGTTCGGCAAGCCGGAATCCTTCGCGCGCCGCCGCATGGGTGTGGCGCTGGCGAACGGCAAGGATACCGACGAAGCGAGGGAGCGGGCGAAGCTGGCGGCAAGCAAGGTAATACCCATCAAGCCGTAGCCGCAATTTAAAATCCATTCGGCGGAACCGCAAGCGTTCCGCCCCACGAACTCTGATCCACCGTTACCACGACGGCGCCGCGAAGCAGCGGCAACCGCGTCTGCTATGATTGCGCCATGCTCAATATCCAAAACCTGACTTACCTGCAAAGCGGCGTTCCGCTGCTCCAGAACGTGAATTTGCTGGCGTTCGCCGAACAGCGCATCGGCCTGGTCGGCAAGAACGGCTGCGGCAAATCCACGCTGTTCCGCCTGATGCGCGGCGAGATCAGGCCCGACGGTGGCGAAATTTCCCTGCAATCCGGCAAGACCCTCGCCTATGTCGAACAGGAAATCGCCAACTCGAGCCAGCCTGCGCTGGAATTCGTGCTCGATGGCGATGCCGAGCTGCGCCTGCTGGAAAAAACGCTGGCGCAGGAGAACCACGACCCGGCCTGGTTTGAGGCGCAACACCGCTACGAGGCCATTGATGGCTATGGCGCCAAGGCGCGCGCCGCGCAGTTGCTGGACGGGCTGGGCTTCGCCAATGACACGCTGGAGAATCCGGTCGCCAGCTTTTCTGGCGGCTGGCGCATGCGTCTGAACCTGGCGCGCGCGCTGATGCACCGGGCCGATCTGCTGTTGCTGGACGAACCCACCAACCACCTCGATCTCGAGGCGATCATCTGGCTCGAACAATATCTGGCGCGCTACCCCGGCTGCCTGATCCTGGTCTCGCACGACCGCGAATTCCTCAACGCCTGCGTCAACCGCATCGCGCACCTGCACGATTGCACGCTCGACAGCTACACCGGCGACTACGACAGCTTCGAGCGCGCCCGCGCCGAAAAAATTGCGCAGCAGAACCAGGCGTTCAACCAGCAGCAGGCAAAGATCGCGCACCTGGAAGATTTTGTGCGCCGCTTCCGCGCCAAGGCGACCAAGGCCAAGCAGGCGCAAAGCCGCATCAAGGCGCTGGAGCGGATCACGCGCATCGCGCCGGCGCATGTCGCGGGCGGCCATTTCGAGCTGGAGATCGAAGCGCCGGAACGCAGCCCAGACCTGCTGCTGCGCGCGGAAAAAATGGGCTTTGCCTACGGCGAGAACGGGCAGAGCAACAGCCCTGCCCGTTCCCCTCACCCCTTCCCTCTCCCAGAGGGCGAGGGGGGCAAGGTCTCGCTACGCCAGTCTCGTGCAAAGATATTGTTCCAGAACGTCGAGCTGGTGCTGCGCGCCGGTGCGCGCATCGCCCTGCTCGGGCCGAACGGTGCCGGCAAGTCCACGCTGATTAAACTGCTGGTCGGCGAGCTGCACCCCACCTCGGGCAAGCTGGAGATCACCCCGGACATCCGCATCGGCTACTTCGCCCAGCACCAACTGGAAAATCTGGACAGCGCCGCCACCCCGCTGCAACATATAGAGCGGCTCGCGCCGAAGGAAACCACGCTGGCGTTGCGCACCTTCCTCGGCCGCTTCGGCCTGGCAGGCAACGACGAAGACCGCCCGGTGGCAAGCTTTTCCGGTGGCGAAAAAAGCCGTCTCGCGTTAGCACTCCTGGCATGGCAAAAGCCGCACCTGTTGCTGCTCGACGAGCCTACCAACCACCTCGATCTGGACATGCGCGACGCCCTCACCCTGGCGCTGGAGGAATACACCGGCGCCGTGGTGCTGGTGTCGCACGACCGTAGCCTGATCCGCGCCGTGGCTGACGAGCTGTGGCTGGTCGCCGACGGTGCGGCCAAGCTGTTTGACGGCGACCTGGAAGACTACAAAGCCTGGATCGAAACCCGTCGCCCGCGCGAGGCTGCTGCGCGGCCCAATCCGGAAAAGCCGCGCCCGCAAGCCGCGCCCAGGCCGAACCGGAAAGCGCTGCTGTCGAAACAGGCCAAGCTCGAATCCGCGCTGGCCGCTGCCGGTGCGGAACTGGCCGCAATCAACCGCCAGCTCGCCGACCCGGCCACTTACACCCAGCTTGCCCGCGACGAAATCAGCAAGCTGAACACCCTGCACGCAAGTCTGGAGAAAAAGGTGGCCGAGCTGGAAGAAAGCTGGCTGGAGCTGGAAACGGCGATGGAGGAGGGCTGACGAGCAGTAAAAGCCTGTAGTCGCCAGCCGCTGAAACAGGCGTCCATGCTATCAACGCCGTGGCGGACATCCTTGTATAATGCGCCCCTGCGCGGCGCGCCAGTTGCCGCTACTATTGATGCTGCATGCTTTGAATTTGATAGCCAATAGAAAGTATTTCTTATATCCAGCCCTGCCCGGGTGGTGAAATTGGTAGACACAACGGACTTAAAATCCGTCGCTAGGGTAAAACCAGCGTACCGGTTCGATTCCGGTTCCGGGCACCATACATGCAGGTTTCGGGGATTTTGCCACCCGTTTGCCTAAAATCCCACGATACCACAAAGAAGTTTGTCGAGGATTGCCAATCTGGATGGCGCGAACTTTTTCACCACGCGGTAAACAAGCCGCTTTTACCCTGCCATTCAGCCAGTTCAACGATCCTCTCGGGTGTGCCATAGCCGCAGCACGAAAATGATCGGCTCCTGAATTTCGTAACGCATCTCATAGTGGCCAACGAGCAGCCGCCTGACCTCACGCGGCTCGAACTCGAAAAGCTGTTCGCCAACGCGCGGATTGGTCAACAGAATGGTTGGAGCCCTGGTCAAAGACTGCACAGCTTGTGCGGCAGCCTGTTTGTTCACCGGGGCCAGAATTCGTACAGACGCGACAAGTCGGCAAGCGCCTTGCTGGTCCATTTCAGATTCATCAGCGAGGCACCGGCAGCGGTTCGCCGGTGCTCAAGCTGTCCGCCCACGCCTGTACGGCCTGGTGATCAATGACGCGA
>VIKH01000059.1:9451-19136 GCA_008080515.1 Gallionellaceae bacterium
ATGACGCGACCTGCGTCCACGTCGGCCAAGGCTTCGCGGGTCAGTCGCTCGCGCTCTTCTTCCTGATTCAGCCAGGCCGACAGCGCCTGTTTCATGATCCAGCCGCGCGAGCGCTCCAGCCGTTCGGCCATCTGATCGACCTTCTCGGCCAGTGGAAGCGGTATATGCGCGGTCAGTACTTTGGTTCCAGTTTGAGCCATTTTGAATCTCCTCTTCTGATGCAACTTGATGTTATGCCATAAATGTTTTTCTCGGAGGGGCAGATTGCCGCCCCGCTTGAGCGCAGGGTGGGCCTGATTTCAAGCACAGGGTTTATTCCTTAACAAGGTGGACAAACAACGTAACATCCCTTCGGCTAGCCATGGTTGTTGGAAATAATTGCAAGCATTGCATCCCGCAAAGGACGTTCTGGACGAATGTTGAATGTTTCGCCGTGTGTTGTGTGAATTTGAATCCTCAGCGTACGAACGTCCGTTGGGGTGACCACAAAGTCTTTACATAGCTCCCGGAGCCATGTTTTCTTTTCGTCTAGCGGCATTGCCCAATGAGCCTGCTGCCCATCCGCAATTGGGTACGGGATGCCGACAGAATATTGGTCTTTCACCATTGGAATTATGGCGAATCGCTTCTTGATAAGACCCACCCGCATTCCGAGATTGCCCACGATTGTTGAGCGGGTGCCGATGTTCGTGACGTTGATGAACACAAGCTCCTCTCTTGGCCCATCTCCACCGACTACCAACCTCAGGCCGCAGTAGCCACGAAGTCGAATGCTCTGACTCCACCTTGCGAGGTAAAGGGCTACGATTGCAGCAGACAGGGAGCCAAGCCCAGAAACCCAGTCAGCGACGGAACCCCAGTTTACGGCAGACCAGTTGATGGACATGTTGAATGGCTAACAGTAACTCATATGACAGATCCGTCCGGACATGTTTTGATAATACGGACACGGCAATTTTTCCATAACCTATTGATGGGACGAGGCTATCCAGTTTCCATACGAATGACAAGGCCAATCTTACGGACAGCATCGTTAATATCTGCTTGTATGGTTGCGAAGGCGCTTTGTATTTATGCCAGCACCATGCCGTTGCCGCGATGAGGCGGATTAGTTGAAGAACGTCTGCACAGCTTCAAGAAACTCGTGGGTGACGCGCTCGTTCACGTCCTCGCCAATATCCAGCCCGAACATTTCCAGCAGCAACGGCCCCAGTTCTTCAGGATCGAACGATCATCCGACCATACCCGGCTCACCGTCCACGTTCTCACCTGGCAGCAGCAGCGTCAGGATAAGCGGCACTGTCTGGTCTATGCGGCTGGCGAAGAAATACCAGTACGGCCAGGCCGCGAACAGATTGGCGAACCATCATTATTTTGGTGGATACACGCTGCGCGCTTAATCCACCCTACAAATAAAGCAACACGCGGCAATGCGACATATCACGCGTGACGTGACACTACGTTGCCAATGTCGCACTTCTAAAATAACAACCGGCACCGTTACGCGAAATTGCGGGCAGCAAAATCCCAGTTCACCAGATTGTTGAGGTAGGTTTCGACAAATTTGGCGCGCAGGTTGCGGTAGTCTATATAGTAGGCGTGTTCCCACACGTCCACGCACAGCAGCGCCTTGTCGCCAGTGGTGAGCGGGGTGCCGGCGGCGCCCATGTTGACGATGTCCACCGAGCCGTCCGCCTTCTTCACCAGCCAGGTCCAGCCGGAGCCGAAATTGCCCACGGCAGAAGTCTGGAAGGTTTTTTTGAACTCTTCAAAGCTGCCCCATTTCCGGTTGATGGCATCGGCCAGCAAGCCGGTCGGCTCGCCGCCGCCGCCCGGTTTTATGCAGTTCCAGAAGAAAGTGTGGTTCCACACTTGCGCGGAGTTGTTGTAGATGCCGCCGGAGGATTTTTTGATGATGTCTTCCAGTGATGAGTTCTCGAACCCGGTGCCCTTGATCAGGTTGTTCAGGTTGGTGGCGTAGGCCTGATGGTGCTTGGCGTAGTGGTACTCGAACGTCTCTTTCGACATGTGCGGCGCGAGCGCGTCCATGGCGTAGGGGAGGGGGGGAAGGGTGTGTTCCATGATTATTCTCCTTTAAAGTTGTAGCGAGGCGATTCTAGCCAAACGCCCGGCAACAAACAATGACCGGCGTCACCAGTTTCCGCTGTCGGGGTGTGCCGTTCCAGCATGAAGCCGAAACTCCGTTTTCTGTGCGACGAGAAGTTGGGCAGGCTGTGCCGCTATCTGCGCGTAGCGGGGTACGACTGTTGGTGCGCCAGGCTCGCCAGGCGGCAGGCACTGGCCCGGAAAAGCCGCTTAATTCCCCGTGCGGCCAATATGTTGCCATGCGAATTACCCGAAAGAACTAGTTCTTTTTCCTCGCTCGTCCTGTACCTTAGAGGAGTAGGCATTTCGCCTGTATGGGCTTATTGTCCGCCCTGTCTGCAAAAATAATATTTTTAAAGCAGGTCGGGAGGAGAATATGGCATCGCAGAAATACCAGGCTTGGTCGGTAGTGGTCATGAGCACCTTGGCGTTTACGGTGTGCTTCATGATCTGGATGATGTTCGCGGTGATCGGTATCCCGATCAAGAAGCAGCTCGACCTCAACGAAACGCAGTTCGGCCTGCTGGTGGCCATGCCGGTGTTGACCGGATCGCTGATCCGCCTCCCGCTGGGAATGTGGACCGACAAGTTCGGTGGGCGCATCGTGTTTTTTATCCTGATGCTCTCCACCGTAATTCCGATTTATTTTATTTCCTGGTGTACCGAGTACTGGCACTTTCTGGTTACCAGCCTGTTTGTAGGGGTGGCGGGAGGCTCGTTCACGGTGGGTATCGCCTATTGCGCGCGCTGGTTTCCGAAGAACCAGCAAGGCCTGTCCATGGGCATCTTCGGCGCGGGTAACACCGGTGCGGCGGTGACCAAGCTGGTGGCACCGATCATCGTGGTGGGGTACGGCTGGACCATGGTGCCGCAAGTTTATTCGGTGCTCATGCTGGTCACCGCAATTGCATTCTGGTTCTTTACTTACACTGATCCCGGCCATGTGGTGGGCAAGAGCGTGACGATCCGCGAGCAGCTTGCGACGCTCAAGGATCCCGTGGTGTGGAAGTACAGCCAGTACTATTCCATCGTGTTCGGCGGCTATGTGGCCATGGCGCTGTGGATGACCAAGTACTACATCGGTGAGTACGGTTTCGACATCAAGACGGCAGCGTTCCTCGCGGCCGCATTCAGCATACCGGGGGGCGTGCTGCGTGCCGTGGGCGGCTATTTTTCTGACCGGTTCGGTGCGCACACCATCACCTGGTGGGTGATGCTGATCTCCATGGTGTGCCTGTTTATTCTGTCCTTCCCGCATGCCGAATTCACCATCAAGACCGTGACTGGCCCTGTCACTTTTAGTTTGGGGCTGGACGTGACCATATTCACCGTCATCATGTTTGCTATGGGCATCGCCTTTGCGATAGGCAAGGCGTCGGTATTCAAATACATATCGGACGACTACCCGCACAACATCGGCGTGATTTCCGGCGTGGTTGGGCTGGCGGGCGGGATGGGGGGGTTCCTGCTACCCATTATGTTTGGCGCATTGGTGGATATTACGGGTATCCGCTCCAGCTGTTTCATGCTGATGTTCGGCATCGTGTGGGTTTCCCTGATGTGGATGTACTGGACCGAAGTGCGCAAGCGCGACAAGACATCCCCAAAAAGAGATCTGGCGGACGCACTCGAGTAAACGGACGCCAAATAGCGATAAATGGCGAGTGGCTGGACTACTTGGAAGCACGGCTTCAATTTAACGATCTTCAGAAGTAAGCGGTATGCGTTTTTGCTTTGGTGCAATATGTTGGATGTATAACTGTATAACAACTTCAGGGAGTAATTAGAACATGTCAAGATTACCAAGGTGGGAGCCGGAAGATCCGCAGTTTTGGAAAGAAACCGGGAGCGCGATCGCGTGGCGCACATGCGCCCTGACAACGTTTTCGCTGATATTTTCGTTTGCTACCTGGTTCGTCATGAGTGCGGTAGTGGTGAGGATGCCCGCCATCGGCTTCAAGTTCACCACCATGGAGCTGTTCTGGCTGGCGGCGATACCGGGGTTCGCATCCGGCATCTTGCGCTTGATCCACTCCAACTTTATCCCGGTGCTCGGATCAAGGTCATCAAGGTCGTTCCCATGATCTGGCTGGGCTTCGCCATCCAGGATCTGAATACGCCGTGGGCCACGTTCATGATCATCGGTTTCTTGACCGGCATGGGCGGCGGGGACTTTTCCTCTTTCATGCCTTCCACCAGCATTTTCTTCCCCAAGCGGCTGCAGGGGCTCGCCTTGGGTATCCAGGCTGGCCTCGGTAACTTCGGGGTGAGCATCGTCCAGTTTGTGGTGCCGTGGATCATCGGCTTCGCGGCGCTCGGTGCTGTCGTCGGCGGCCCGCAGGTGTTTACCAAGGGAGATGTGATCAAGGGCGCAATAACGGTTGTCAGAGAAAATCCTCAAGATAAGACCAGCGCCGTCAAGGATGTGGTTGTCAACAAGGACAACAAGCCCGAGCTGGCCGCTCTGGCCGCCGCGATCGTCGTTACTAGGGACGAAAATGGCGCTCTCAAGGACGTGGTTCTCCAAGAAACCGACACGATCAAGGCCATCAAGCTGGATGTCAAGAAAGACGATAAAGGCATTATCACGGAAGTGGTGCCGACCAAGGGTGTCAAGGTGGACGTTGTCAGAAACCCTGCCGGTGCCATCACCGACGTGACGGTCAAGAACGTGATCAAGAAGGGGATGTGGGTGCAGAACGGCCTGTTTGTATGGGTTCCGTTCCTGGTCGTCGCCTTCATCCTCTGCGCGCTATTCATGAGGAGCGTGACGGTTCCCGCGAGAGGTTTCAAGGGGCAGTTTGAAATTTTGAGCAACAAGAACCGGGCGCGCACGCACACATGGAACTGCACCATCACCTACATCTGCTCGTTCGGTTCGTTTTCAGGTTATGCGGCTGCATTCCCGATGATGATCAAGACCATCTACGGCGGTTTCGATGGTGCGCCGGATCCGCTGGCCTACGCCTTCCTCGGACCGCTGATCGGCGGATTGGTGCGCGCCCTTACCGGCGGTATCTTCGACAAAATCGGCGGCAGCAAGGGCATGCACTGGTGTACGCTGGGCCAGATCGGCGGCTGCGTGTTCCTGGTGGTGGGCGGCTACCTGACGCCCACCAGCGTGGATCAGTTCCAGGGATTCCTGTGGGGCATGCTGTGGATCTTCCTGATGTCGGGCACCAATAACGCCGCGACTTTCCGCCAGTATCCGATCGTGTTCGCCTATTCGCCCGCGAAGGGCGCGCAGATGCTCGGCTGGACCGGAGCGTGGGCGGCGTTCGGCCCGTTCATCTGGACATCGCTGGTCGGCAAATCCATTGATGCTACCGGTAGCGCCGTGGCGTTCTTCATCGGCGTGGCGATCTTCTATGCCTATTCCTGGTGGATCAACTGGCACTATTACACCCGCAAGGGTGCCGAGCGCTTCGATTACGGCAACTCCAACGGCACTTGGTGGGACAAGCTTTCCGAGGCAGAAAAACAGGAAATGAAGCGTATAGACCTAAGCCACGGGTAACGAAATGCAACTCGCGGGGAATACATCGAGTTTTCCCCGCCGACCACCACAAGAATATTTGATGTGAAAAACATGGATACGGTCGTGAACGCACTGGGCGTAGCCTACGGGCTTTTGCTGGTTTTGGCGGTTTTCGTCCGTACCAGCGTAACCGAGTCTTTACGCGTAGATGCGCTGTTTATGAAGCAACCCAGCGAGCAGACACGCCCTTTGAATCTGATCGTCGGTCTTCTGGTTGCGGGGTACGCCGTCTATTCGCTGGTGTGAGTTTCGGTTGCACGGTTGAAGTTTAGTAGGGGTAGAGGCGGGAAACACCCGCCCGGGCAGTAGCAGGGAGAGGGGCGGATGTTACGCCTTGCATTGGCAGTAAGGGGTGCGGGTTGGGCGCAGCGCGGCCAACCCGCATTGTGTCGGCTGTGGTTACGGGCTTGGGAAGAAAACCAGAACCCGAGCCGGGGATTTTTAGAAAATTTTTACAGAGGAGCAGGAAGAACCATGAGTCACTTTCTCGATCGCTTGAGATTCTTTGAAAAGGTCAAGGAGACCTTTTCCAACGGCCACGGCGCGGTTACCAACGAGGACCGCAAGTGGGAGGATGCTTACCGCCACCGCTGGCAGCACGACAAGATGGTGCGCTCCACGCACGGTGTGAACTGCACCGGCGGCTGCTCTTGGAAAATTTTTGTCAAAAACGGGCTGGTGGCATATGAAATGCAGCAAACGGATTACCCGCGCACCCGCGAAGACTTGCCCAACCACGAGCCGCGTGGTTGCCAGCGCGGCGCATCGTTTTCTTGGTACCTGTATAGCCCGCACCGGATCAAGCATCCGCTGATCCGCGGGCGCCTGCTGGATCTGTATCGCGCCGAACGCAAATCCGGCAAGGATCCGGTAGAGGCGTGGGCGGCGATCCAGGCCGACCCGAACAAGCGCAAACAATATGTTCACGTGCGCGGCCTCGGCGGCTTTGTGCGCGCCAAATGGGACGAGGTCAACGAGATCATCGCTGCCGCCAACGTTTACACCATCAAGAAATGGGGGCCGGATCGCATTTTCGGCTTTTCGCCTATTCCGGCCATGTCGCAAATTTCTTACGCCTCCGGCGCGCGCTATCTGTCCTTGATCGGTGCGGCCTGCGGCTCGTTCTACGACTGGTATTGCGACCTGCCTGCGGCTTCCCCGCAAACATGGGGCGAGCAGACCGACGTGCCCGAATCGGCCGACTGGTACAACTCTTCCTACATCATTGTCACCGGTTCCAGCTTGCCGACCACACGCACGCCGGATTGCCACTTCGCGGTCGAGGCGCGCTACAACGGCACCAAGGTTATCGCGATGAGCCCGGACTACGGCGAGCACGTCAAGCTTGCCGACCTGTGGATGCCGGTCAGCCCCGGCACCGATTCCGCCGCATTCCTGGCGATGGGACACGTTGCGTTGAAAGAATTCTATGTGGATAAGCAGGATCCGTATTTTCAGGAATACGCCCGCAAATACACCGATTTTCCCATCCAGGTAATGCTGCGCAAGCAGGGGGACGGCTATGTGTCGGACCGCTGCCTGCGCGCTTCCGATTTTGCCAATAACCTGGGCGAGTCGGTCAACCCGGAATGGAAAACCATCGTCTATGACGAAAAGACCAAATCGTTTGTCGCGCCGAACGGTTCCATCGGTTTCCGCTGGGATGTGGTCAAGGGAGGGCAAGACGGCAAGTGGAACCTGTTGCCGAAGAACGCTGCCAACCAGCAGGAAATCCTTGCCGAATTGTCCTGCATCAACAGCAAAGACACGGTGGTTTCTGTCGGCTTCCCGCATTTCGAGCACGGTGAAGATGCCTTGCTGTACCGCAATGTTCCGGCGCGCAAGCTGAAGCTTGCCAGCGGCGAAGAGGTGCTGGTCACCTCGGTATTCGATATGCAGGTCGCCCAATACGGCATTGACCGCGGCCTGGGCGGTGGCAATGTCGCCAAGAGCTACAACGACGCCGGCGTGGCATACACGCCGGCCTGGGCGTCCAAGGTAACCGGCGTCAAGGCCATGGATCTGGAGCGCACCGGGCGCGAGTTTGCCGATAACGCATCCAAGACCAAGGGTAAATCCATGGTGATCATGGGCGCGGCGATCAACCACTGGTACCACAACGACATGACGTACCGGGGTGTGATGAATCTGTTGCACATCTGCGGCTGCGTCGGCCAATCGGGCGGCGGCTGGGCGCACTACGTGGGGCAGGAAAAGCTGCGCCCGCAGGCTGGTTGGGCGCCAATCGCGTTTGCGCTGGATTGGCAGCGTCCGCCGCGCCAGATGAACTCCACTTCCTACTGGTATTTCCATACCGACCAGTGGCGCTACGAGACCATCAATGCCGACGACATTCTGTCGCCGGCCGGCAAGGGCAAGAACAAGGGCTACTCGCTGGCCGATTACAACGTCGCAGCAGTTCGCATGGGCTGGTTGCCGGGTTTCCCGCAATGGAACGCCAACCCGCTCGACCTGGCGGATGAGGCGATTAAAGCTGGTGCCACCGACGAGGCCAGTATCGCCAAGCATGTCACCGGCAAGCTCAAGTCCGGCGAACTGGATATTTCTTTTGCCGACCCGGATGCAGAGGGCAATTGGCCGCGCAATATTTTCGTCTGGCGCGGCAACCTGATCGGCACCTCGGGCAAGGGGCAACAGTACTTCCTCAAGCATCTGCTGGGCGCGCAAAACAACGTGCTGCAGGAGGGTGGGGACGGCAACAACAACAAATTGATCAAGTGGCGCGACGAAGGTCCCGCCGGCAAGCTGGATCTGTTTGTGGATATCAATTTCCGCCTTAATTCCACAGGCGCTTACTCTGACATCGTTTTGCCGACCGCAACCTGGTACGAGAAGAACGACCTTAACACCACCGACATGCACCCGTTCATCCATCCGCTGTCGGAGGCGGTGTCGCCGGGCTGGGATTCCAAGTCGGACTGGCAGATATTCAAGGAGCTGGCCAGGGTCTTCTCCGGTATTGCAGCCAAGCATCTCGGTAAACGCAAGGACATCGTGTCCTTCCCGATGCAGCACGATTCGCCGTTCGAGCTGGCGCAACCGTTCGGGCAGGTGACCGATTGGCACAAGGAAGGCATCGAGCCGGTTCCCGGAAAAACCATGTCGCTGCTCAAGCTGGTGGAGCGCGATTATGGCAGCACCTATAACAAGTACATCGCGCTCGGACCGCTGATGGTCAAGATCGGCAACAATGTCAAGGGTCTCGATTGGAACACCGAAGCGGAATACGAGGAGCTGAAACTGTGCAACTACACGGTGAGAGAGCAGGGCGTATCCTTCGGCATGCCTTCTCTCGAGGAAGATATTTTCGTGTGCGATGCGGTGATGCGCATGGCGCCGGAAACCTGCGGCCCGGTGGCGCACAAATCATGGTCGGCCCTGTCCAAGAAGACCGGTATAGACCATCACCACCTGTATGCCGCGCGCGAGGAAGACAAGATCACCTTCCGCGATATTCAGGTGCAACCGCGCAAGATCATCACCGCGCCGACCTGGTCGGGGATCGAGTCCGAGCATGTGTCGTACACCTCGTGCTACACCAACATTCACGAGCACATTCCGTTCCGCACGCTGACCGGTCGCGCTCATTTTTATCAGGATCACGAGTGGTTCCAGGATTTCGGTGAGACTTTCTGCGCCTATCGTCCGCCGCAGGATCTGAAGTCGTTCAAGAATGTTCCGGCACATATCCTGAAGAAACCGCACCTCAAGCTCAGGTTCCTCACCCCTCACGGCAAGTGGGGTATCCATTCGAGCTATCAGGATACGTTGCGCATGTTGACGCTGTTCCGTGGCGGGCCCCATATCTGGATTTCCGAGACCGATGCCCAACAGATCGGGCTCAAGGACAACGATTGGGTGGAGCTGGTCAACAGCAACGGCACCAGCATGTGTCGCGTGGTGGTGTCGCAGCGCATTGCACGCGGTGTGTCGGTGATGCACCACTCTCAAGAGAAAAATATCAATGTGCCAGGGTCGGTTACCACCAACAAGCGTGCCGGCACCCACAACGCGTTGACG
>VIKH01000060.1:0-2124 GCA_008080515.1 Gallionellaceae bacterium
GGACACGCTGGATCAGGCCAACGGCAAGATCCTCGACAACAACCGTTCGCCCGCGCGCAAGGTGGGCGAGATTGACAACCGTGGCAGCCATTTCTACCTGGCCCAATACTGGGCGCAAGCCTTGGCCGCGCAGGACAAGGATGCGGCGCTGAAGGCGAAGTTCACGCCGCTGGCCAAGGCGCTGACCGAGAACGAGGCAAAGATCAACGCCGAATTGCTCGCGGCGCAAGGCAAGCCGGTGGACATGGGCGGCTACTACCAGCCGGACTTTGCCAAGACTTCCGCTGCGATGCGCCCCAGCGCCACTTTCAATGCAGCGCTGGCGGCTATAGCTTAAAAACCATGTGAAAGGTGAAATGTGAAACGTGAAAGGTAAAAGCCGCATCACCTCCACGTTTCACTTTAATTTGAGGAAATTCAAATAAACTTGCATGAATATCAGCAAGTAGGGCGCAATAACCAACGGGCATTGCGCCGGATGGTTTGCAAGACTTGGTGCAATGCGCTGCGCTTATTGCACCCTACGAAGACTACGAAGACTGTTCAAATTAACAACAACTTTAGGAAATTCAAATGAACTTGCATGAATATCAGGCCAAGCAGGTGTTGCGCAAATACGGCATAACCACGCCACGCGGCGCAGCGATAGACAGCGCTGGGCAGGCGGACGGCGCGATGGCGGAACTGGGCGGCAGCGCCTGGGTGGTCAAGGCGCAGATTCACGCTGGCGGGCGCGGCAAGGCGGGAGGTGTGAAGCTGGTGCGCTCGCCAGAGGCGCTCAAGGATGCGGTAAACGCGCTGCTCGGCAAGCAGTTGGTGACTTACCAGAACGCGCCCGAAGGGCAGATGGTGTCGCGCCTGCTGATCGAGGAGACACTGCCGATCAAGCGCGAGCTGTACATCAGCCTGACCGTGGACCGCGAGACCGAGCGCGTCGCGCTGGTTGCGTCGAGCGAAGGCGGCATGGAGATCGAAGAAGTCGCCGAACACTCCCCGGAAAAAATCCTCAAGGAATTTTGCGACCCGCTGCTCGGCCTGCAAGATTTTCAGTGCCGCGCGCTGGCTTTCGGGTTAGGGCTGCAAGGCCCGCAGATCGGTGAATTCGGCAAACTGGCCAAGAGCCTGTACAAGCTGTTCATCGAAAATGATCTGGCGATGGCCGAGATCAACCCGCTGATCGTGACCGAAACCGGCAACCTGGTGGCGCTGGACTGCAAGATTGGCGTGGACGACAACGCCGTGTTCCGCCACAAAGACCTCGCCGAGATGAACGACAACAGCCAGATTGACCCGAAAGAAGTCGCCGCTAAGGAATGCGAGATCAGCTACATCGCCCTTTCCGGCAACATCGGCTGCATGGTCAACGGCGCGGGCCTGGCGATGGCGACCATGGATCTGGTCAAGCTGCATGGCGGCCAACCCGCCAACTTCCTCGATGTTGGCGGCGGCGCCACGGCGGAAGTGGTGGCCAAGGCGTTCAAGATCATTCTCTCCGACAGCAACGTCAAGGCGGTGCTGGTCAACATCTTCGGCGGCATCATGCGCTGCGACATCATCGCCACCGGCATCATCGCGGCGGTCAAGGATGTGGGCGTGAAAGTGCCGGTGATCGTGCGCCTCGAGGGCACCAACGTCGAGTTGGGACAGAAGATGCTGGCCGAAAGCGGCGTCGGCGTGATCTCCGCCAGCGACATGACCGATGCGGCCAAGCGCGCCGTGGCGGCAGTTCAGTGAAATAGGAAAACATCATGAGCATTCTCGTAAACAAAAACACCAAAGTCCTGTGCCAGGGCTTCACCGGCAAGCACGGCACGTTCCACTCCGAACAGGTGATCGCCTACGGCACCAGAATGGTTGGCGGCGTTACGCCGGGCAAGGGCGGGCAGCAACACCTCGGCCTGCCGATCTTCAACACCGTGCGCGAAGCGGTGCGTGAAACCGGCGCAGATGCCACCATGATCTACGTGCCGCCCGGCTTTGCCGCCGACGGCATCATGGAAGCCGCCGACGCGGGCGTCAGGGTGATCGTCTGCATTACCGAAGGCATCCCGGTGCTGGACATGCTCAATGCCAAGGCGGCGCTCAAGGCCAACGACGCCATCCTGATCGGCCCGAACTGCCCAG
>VIKH01000060.1:2218-44176 GCA_008080515.1 Gallionellaceae bacterium
GAATGGATTTCATTGATGTCCTGAAGCTGTTCCAGGCAGACCCCGAGACCGAGGCGATCATCATGGTCGGCGAGATCGGCGGCAACCGCGAAGAAGCGGCGGCGGAATACATCAAGAACCACGTCACCAAGCCGGTGGCCGGTTACATCGCCGGGCTGACCGCACCCAAGGGCAAGCGCATGGGCCATGCCGGCGCGATCATCGCCGGCGGCAAAGGCTTGGCGGCGGACAAAATCGCCGCGCTCGAAGCGGCAGGCGTGGTGGTGTCCAAGTCGCCCGCCGGGTTGGGCGAGGCGGTGGCCGAAGCGATCAAGAGAAAAGGCAAATAGTGGTACAGGGTACATCCGTTCATGGTGATGTATCGAACCATAACGGATGTATCGGAGCCCAATCATCCTTCGATACCTCAGAACGAATGGGCTTTAAACTTTGATTGGCAGGATCAATAACAAAAGGGCGCGAATCGCGCCCTTTTGTTTTCTTGCTCCTGCAAGCATGGCGGCTGTTGCGAGGTGCCGGAAACCGCTATCATGCGCAAGCTGCGCGACTGCGGAAGGGTGGCGGCGAAGTTGCCGGGCACCCACCGGCGGTGTCAACTCTGCATCGAGCTTGCTCGATAGCAGATTGCCTGCCTTTGGTATACCCCTCGCGGGTGCAAGCAGAAGGGGAGGGGCGGATATGGCTGGCAAAAATCTGATTGCATCCGTTGAGCAAATCGAATCAAGAATGTTTCTCATTCGCGGGCAGAAAGTCATGCTCAGCGTACACTTTGAAGTCGAGCCTCGGGCTCTGATTCAAGCTGTCAAGCGCAACGCAGAGCGCTTTCCTGAAGACTTCATGTTTCAGTTGAGCCCGGAAGAGTTTGCCAACTTGGAATCACAATTTGTGATTTCAAGTTGGGGCGGTGTGCGGACAGCCCCCTACGCATTCACCGAACGGGGCGTATCCATGCTCTCCAGCGTTCTGCGTAGCGAACGCGCCATTCAGGTCAACATCGAAATCATGCGTGCCTTCGTGCGGTTGCGCCAGATGCTTGCCTCCAACGCCGAACTATCCCGCAAACTGGCCGCGCTGGAAAAGAAATACGATCTCCAGTTCAAAGCGGTTTTCGATGCCATCCGCGAACTCATGACCCCACTGGAGCCGAAGAAAGAACGCCCCATTGGCTTTGCGCCGTGGAAGGAAAAATGATGCCAGCCCTTGCCATCAGCGGGCTGTATCAACAATGTTGACACAATCCAAGCGCGCCCTTAAACTGCTGGCAACCGGATTATCGGAGGGGTTCACCATGGAAGTCATCGTAAAGAAATGGGGCAACAGCGCGGCAGTGCGCATCCCGGCTGCGGTCATGGCGGCGGCGCATGTCGATCTGGATCAGCCAGTCGAAGTGCGCGAGGAGCAGGGGCGCATCGTCATTGAACCGGTGCGCCGCAAGACATACAAGCTCGACGAACTGCTGGGCGGCATTACCGTAAAAAATCAGCACAAGCCCATTGATACCGGCGCACCGGTGGGCAAGGAAGTCTGGTAATGGCGCGCCGCTTCGTGCCGGATGCGGGTGACATTGTCTGGCTGGAATTCTCTCCGCAGGCCGGGCACGAACAGGCCGGACACCGGCCCGCGCTGGTGCTCAGCCCCGCCGCCTATAACAGCAAGACCGGCACCATGTTGTGCTGCCCGATGACCACGCAGATCAAAGGCTATCCGTTCGAAGTCCTCATCCATGCCGAAAGCGTCAGCGGTGCAGTGCTGTCTGACCAGGTCAAGAATCTCGACTGGCGCGCGCGCAAAGCCACGCCCAAAGGCAAGGCATCAACCGAAGAACTGGACGAAGTGCGTGCCAAGATTGCCGCGCTGATGGGGATACGATGCAATTTTGCTTGCTGACTCAACAAGCGGTAAGCCAAAGTGCGGGTTGCGTGTCTTGGTGCTTCTGCAGCGGCGTATATATAAACAGGTGGTAGGTGATCTAATGATACTGCCCCCGTTATCTCCGAACCGAAGAAAAAACGCCCCATCGGCTTTGAGCCGTGGAAAGATAAATGATGTTGTCCATTTGTGCCTCAAGCATAATTAGCTTGAATGTATACGTCTGGTCGAGGATCTGTGCATGAATGAATGGGGATTTACTGGTGAAATAAAAAGCTGGATCGATCAAATCGTACAGCGCAATACCAATCTCCCTTTTTCAGGTGCCCGTGTAGAGGAGCGCGGGCACGGTTCGCAAAAACGGCGTGATCTAACGTTGCTGGATCGCAACGGAGCGGCTCTTCTGACCGGTGAAGTCAAACTCCCGGATGCACAGGATGGCGCCTCACCGTACCGGGCAGATGTAGTCAAGGATGCACGCCAAAAAGCCGAACGTGCCGGGGTCAAGTTTTTCTTTACTTGGAACGTCAACGAGTGCGTATTGTGGGAAACCGCATCCGCAGGTTCCGGCCTCAAAGACCGTGCCTATGAGCGTTGGAATGTAATCGAACTGACGCGCCGGGATCAGCTCGATTCTGCTCCCGTACAAGCCGCCATTTACGAATGGCTGGTCAAATTCCTTCACGATGCGGCGCGCATTATGAAAACCGGTGTCGCCATCGGCAGCCGCACACCAGACATCAAATTCGTAGAAGCTTTAGAGTCCGCGCTGACACTGCCTATCCGTCACACGCACGAGGCGATAGCCAAACTCTACACAACCAAACCCACCTTCAAGCGCGACCTCGACCAGTGGATGCTTGCACTCGGCTGGACAATCGTTACCGATGCCGAAGGTGTGCGAGAGCTACTGGAGCGCGCCGCCAAGTTTGGCTGCTATCTGTTCGTCAATAAACTGGTCTTCCACGAGGCATTACTCAAAAAATACGGTAAATCGCTGGAGCCATTAAAAGCCCCGCCGGAGATTACTACCGGTGACGAATTACAGATGCGTTTGCAGACCTTCTTTGCGGAAGCAAAGGAAGTTACCGGCGACTATGAAACCATCTTTGGTGACAATCCCGCTGACATGGGGCGCCGCATTCCTTTTTATGCGGATGCCGCTGTAACCGGCTGGCGCAGCCTGATCGACCAGATTCACGAGTTTGACTTTTCCAAGCTCGATTACGAAGTGGTCGGCAGTATCTTTGAACGGCTGATCGGCCCGGAAGAACGCCACAAGTACGGGCAGTTTTACACGCGCGTCGAAGTGGTGGATTTGATCAACAGTTTTTGCATCCATAACGGCAGTGAGAAAGTGCTCGACCCTGCCTGCGGGGGCGGCACTTTTCTGGTGCGCGCCTACGCCCGCAAGCGTGTGCTTGCCGAATCCAGAAAGCACAGCGAGCTGTTGACCGACATTTACGGCACGGATATATCCCAGTTTGCGGCGCACCTGACCACCATGAACCTCGCCACCCGCGACTTGGTGGAGGATGAAAATTATCCGCGTATCGGGCGCTCGGACTTTTTCAATGTGCTGCCGGATTCTCCCTTCATCAAGCTACCGCAAAAGCTGAAAGCGCAAGGTCTTGACACCAAGTACGCAGACATCAGAATACCGCCGCTTGATGCGGTGATTGCGAACCCTCCCTATGTCCGGCAGGAAGACATCGCCAAGGCGAAGAAGAAACCCAAAGACGGTGGACCCGAGCCGGGCACGAAAGAATTTTATCGGCAGCATGTCGCAAAGATGGCGGGTGCGCACCTCTCGGGGCGCTCCGATTTGCACTGCTACTTTTGGCCGCATGCATCCACATTTTTGAAGCAACAAGGCATGTTGGGATTCATCACATCCAGCCAGTGGCTGGATGTTGAATATGGTTTCAAGCTGCAAAAATATTTGCTCGAGAATTTCGAAATCATGGCCGTTCTCGAAAGCCCGGTTGAACCTTGGTTTGTCGGCGCCCGCGTTTCGACTGCGGTCACCATTGCCAGACGATGCAATGACGTCGAGCAACGAATGAGAAACACCGTGCGTTTCGTCCAACTACGCAAACCCCTGGCCGAGTTGATCGAAAGCGACGGCACGACAACAGGCGCGGTACAGGCCGCGGATCACTTGCGCGATGAGATTCTTGGGCTGACAGAGAATACTTCGAACCGGCGCTACCGCGCCCGGATGATCCCGCAGAAATCATTGTGGCAGGAAGGCGTAAATCTAGGCCGGATGATGCGCGGCGAAGAAGCAGAAGAACACGATGAGGACGAGGCTGACGACGATGCACTGAACGGCTCGGCCGATGACTACTTCGGGGGCAAGTGGGGCGTATATCTGCGAGCGCCTGATCTCTGGTTTGATCTGCTCGACCAGTACGGCAGCAAGTTCACGCCACTCGGTCAACTTACTGAGATACGCTTTGGAGTAAAAAGCGGAAAAGATGATTTCTTTTTCCCCAAAGATATATCCGGGCAATGCCTGATCGAAATATCAGACCCTGTTGCCTTTGAACATGAGTACGGGGTGCCGCAAAAACAGGTCAGGAATGGCGAGATAAAGCTTGTTCTTGCTGGCGAGAAGCGCGGGGAGTTGCATGCGATTGAGTCTGAATACCTTGAGCCTGAAGTCCATAGCCTGATGGAGGTCAAAGGATTTGTTGCCCGCGCCGAAGGTTGCTCTCGACTAATACTTCTCGCACCTTCCCCCAAGCGTGATTTGAAAAGCCACGCCAAGGCTTATATTTCTTGGGGTGAGAAAATTGGCGCACAGCGGGGCGCTACATGCGCGCAACGAGTATCCAAAGAACGGGACTGGTATGACCTGACTGGGCACCGCAGAGGTATTGCCTTTTGGCCCAAGGCGCAGCAATACAAGCATGCTATTCCGCTCAATAGTGCAAACCTCCAGGCAAACTGCAATCTTTACGACCTTTTCCCAAACGAAGAAATTAACGGTATGGCGCTCACCGCCGTACTGAATAGCACGCTGGTAATCCTTGCAAAGCATCAGTTTGGTCGGCCTGTTGGTAATGAAGGCAATCTAAAAACTGAAGTGGTCGATGTTTCGATGATGCTGGTGCCTGATCTCAGGAATGCAACGAGGGCGATCATCACGAAGTTGGAAACTTCCATGAGGCGGCTCAGCGAACGTGATCCATTGCAGTTGTTGTCAGAGCGCCGCATGCGCTCAATGGCCTACGGTAAAGGCGGCAAAAATGTAGAGCTGGAGGCGTTATCTGATGTTTGCGAATTGGATATGCCAGACCGGCGCGAGCTGGATCACGCAGTATTGGAACTGCTTGGCATCAAAACAAAAAAAGAACGCGACGAATGGATAAACAAACTCTATTCATATTTGCGCGAGTTCTTTGAAGAAACTCGCCGCAAAGAGGAGCTGGCCATCGTCAACAAGAATGTCACCAAGCGCAAAGGCGCTGTCAGCCCGCAAGATTTGGCCGTGCAGATTGCTCACGAACTCAATACGTCAGAGCCGCAAATATTCAAGACTTACCGTGACTTCTTCCGTGATGCGGGCATCGGCGACAACTGGATCGCCAAGGAGGTGCCTGCAGAAGGTGTTCCAGAGCTTCATGTGGATATGCACGACATAGGCTTGCGCTTCATGCGCGGCAAGAAGCAAATGCTATTCATGGAACTGCCATCAGTTCCGCACGCCGAGCTTGCGAAAGTATCCATCACTGAAATGCGGCGGGAAATGGTTAAGCTACCCAGAGAGGAAAGCGATTGCAAGTCGTTATTGAAAGATTACTCGGCTTTCTTGGCAAAGCGGGATACACGCTTGCGCGAGCTGGTGGGTGAGCGGGTCGCCGATGAAGAAGTTCAATTGAAAACTTTTGAGTTGCTCTTGATGCAAGTGCGCCAAGGCCATCAGCCGCCGTCTATTTGATCAATACCGGCAAATGGGGTCGCGGCAAATGGGGTCGGGTTCAACTTATATCCACTGCAACCACCCTCACAAATTTTGTCCATTCCAATATCTTGCCAAATTTTGCCAAGCCCACTAGACTTGCCACCATGTCAACGATGAATATTTCCCTCCCTGACGCCCTCAAGGAATTTGTGGATCAGCAGGTCAGCACGGCGGGCTACGGCACTTCCAGCGAATATGTGCGAGAGCTGATCCGCCGCGATCAGGAGCGGACGCAATTGCGCAATCTGCTGCTGGAGGGCGCACAGTCCATGCCATCTGGCTTGGCCGATGTCGGCTATTTTGCCTCGTTGCGTTCCGGTGCCAGGAAACGTCTGACCAAATCCAGATGAAGCTGCCCAGATGAAACCGCTGGTACGCCACGAGCGGGCAGACCGGGATGTGCTGGAGGCAATCGAATACTATCTGCAAAACGCGCCCGAAGTTACTTTGGCGTTTATTGATTCTCTTGAACAAACATACCACAACATCCAGCGTCGCCCCGGTGCTGGTTCGCCGCGTTATGCCCACGAGCTGAATCTGCCCGGCCTGAGGTTCTGGCGCTGCAAGCGCTTTCCCTACATGGTGTTCTATGTGGAGACTACCGATCAGATCAATATCTGGCGGGTGCTGCATGGCAGCCGCGACATTCCAGCCTGGCTTGTGGATGAGGCATGACTGCGCGTTCAGGCTATAAGGGAAACACCATGAATCAATCAACCGGACAAATCGCCATTTACCAGACAGATGACGGTCAGACGCGGATTGATGTCAGAATGGAGCATGATTCTGTCTGGCTGCGGCAGGAGCAGATGAGTGAGCTATTTGGGCGGGAGCGCTCGGTCATTACCAAGCACTTGCGCAATATCTTTGTTGAAGGGGAGCTTGAGGCTGATTCAGTATGTGCAAATTTTGCACATACTGCCGAAGACGGTAAAACCTATCAAGTCAGGCACTACAATCTGGATGTGGCCATTTCGGTAGGATATCGCGTCAAGTCCATCGAGGGCACACGCTTCCGCCAGTGGGCTACCCAACGGTTGAAGGACTATCTGGTACAGGGCTACAGCCTCAACCAGCAGCGGCTTGAGGCGCAACAGGAGAAGCTCGCCGAACTCAGGCAGGCAATTGCGTTATCTGCCAGGTTGATTCACAACAAAAGCCTGTCAACTGTCGAATCGCAGGGCATTCTGGCTATCCTGGAAAAATACAGCCATGCGTTAACGGTGCTGGAATGATGCAGCAGATCGGGCTGTGGCGCGAGCGGGAAAGGCTTGGCGGCCTGTTCGGCAATGAAAAGGATGATTCCTTCAAAAGCTCGCTGGAGACGATCTACCAGACTTTCGATGGCAAGGAACTATATCCCAGCATCGAGGAGAAGGCCGCCAACCTGCTGTACTTCATCGTCAAGAACCATTCGTTCACCGATGGCAACAAACGCATCGCTGCCGCGATTTTTGTCTGGTTTCTGGAACGTCAGGGTTTTCTGTACAACGCCGAGGGTGAAAAGCGCATCGCCGACAATGCGCTGGTCGCGTTTACCCTGCTGATTGCCGAGAGCAAGCCAGACGAGAGGGAGGTCATGGTCAAGGTGATTATCAACCTGATCAACGGCAAGAACGCGTGAGTCGGTTATGAAAAGCATGAACCCTGGTCATACGCCGGGCTACGTTATTTCAGGTCGGCAGGCCTGGCGCGCATCTTGGCGGCGATGTAGTCAGCGTGGGAGATGTAGAGCAGGTCGGCCATCCTGCGCATCAGGTGGTTCTCATGTGCGCTGATCCGGCTGTCGGCATAGGCGACCTGCCACAGATATTCGATGATGCGAACCTTTTCCGGCAATTCCAGCTCGCGGTTGATGAGGGACGTGAACTGGTGAAAATCATGGGCGGTCTTTGCTGTCTGGTGCCCAAGTTTGGAGAGTTGCGCCACTTCCGCATCCGCCAGACCAAACCTTTCCTTGAGGATGTTCAGGACCGTGGCCTGCTCCTCGCCGGTGCTGTCGGCGTCCGACCGCATGACTTCGATGAGCAGCACGGCGGTCGCCAGTTGCAGGGTGTGTGCGGGGCGACTTCCGGCGCCGGTGGCGGGAATGAGCGCAGACAGAAAGTCATTTAGTTTGTTCAGCATGGCATCGCTTTTTCCAGCAAGGTTTCTTGATAACTACGGATGGTGATTTTGGCAAAATGGGCCAGGTTCAAATTTTTTTCAGCCGCCGTGCTTCACGAACCTTACCCTGCCACCCTCAAGCCGCACACGGTTTCCCATCTCTTCCAACAGGCGCAAAAACTTGCTGGAATTGGCAAACCCAGCGCCGCTTGTCCGGCACCGTCAAGATGGATATTGCTGCGGCGCTTTAGCCGATTTTCGGAGAACGCGACGGTGCGCGCGACCGAACCCAGCATTTTCGGGCGCAATTCGCCCGCCAGCCGCTTCCAGATTTTTTCACGCAACGGCATGAGTGTGGCGGCGGAATCTACCCCGAGCAGGCGCACACCGCGCAGGATGAAGGGATACACCGAGATGTGCAGCTCCGCCCCCCCGGTGTTGCCGAAGCTGGCGATGGCACCGTTCTGCAACATGCTGCGCACCAGCCAGGAAAGCGTCTCCCCGCCCACCGCATCCAGCGCGCCCGCCCATTGCGCCCGTTCCAGCGCGCGGTTGCTGCTCGCGTCTATCGCGCTGCGCGGCAGAATCTCATTCGCGCCCAGCGATTTCAGATACTCGTGCTCGCTGTCTTTGCCGGTCAGCGCCACGACGCGGTAGCCCAGTTGCGCCAACATCTGGATGGCGAGGCTGCCGACCCCGCCGGTTGCGCCCGTTACCAGAACCCTGCCGTTTTCCGGCTTGAGGTCGTTCTGCTCCAGGCGGTGAATCGCCAATGCCGCAGTAAAGCCTGCCGTGCCCAGCGCCATCGCTTCGAACATTGTCAAGCCGGGGGGTAGCCGCACCACCCACGCGGCAGGCACGCGCACATATTCCGCGTAGCCGCCGTCGTGCGCCACGCCCATCTCGTAGCCGGTGATGACCACCTCGTCGCCCGGCTGGAAGCGCGCATCTTGTGAGCTTTCCACCACCCCCGCCGCATCCACCCCGCCGACGCAGGGAAAGCGCCGGATGATTTTCCCCGCGCCGGTCGCCGCCAGTGCATCCTTGAAATTTACGCTGGAATAGGCGGTGCGGATTACCACCTCGCCGGAATCAAGCTCATTCAAATTCATTTCCACGAAACGGCCTGAAACCGTTTTGCCCTCATTAAAAATGCGGTAGGCGTGAAAAGTGTCCATATGGCATCTCTAAAAATTGCACTTCGACAAGAATCTCAGGGCGAACGGCCATTGTTGCAAATCAGCAAGTTACCCGTTCGTGCTGAGCCTGTCGAAGCATGAGCGGGTAATTTATAGAGATGCCCCATAGTCAAATATGGATCGCCCGCTTGCCCACCGCCAGCGCCGCCTCGTGCAGCGCTTCGGACAGCGAGGGATGGGCGTGAATGGTGCGCGCCAGATCCTCGCTGCTGGCCGAGAACGCCAGCGCCAGCACCGCCTGCTGGATCAGCTCGGAGGCCATCGGCCCGATGATATGCACGCCGAGCAGGCGGTCGGTTTCGGCATCGGCAAGCATCTTGACGAAGCCCGCCGTTTCTCCCAGGGCGCGCGCGCGCCCGTTCGCCATGAAGGGAAACTGCCCCGTCCTGTATGCCACACCCGCCGCCTTGAGTTGCTGCTCGGTTTTTCCAACCCAGGCGATCTCCGGCGCGGTGTAAAGAATGCCCGGCACCTGGTTCAGGTCGCAATGCCCAGACTGCCCGGCGAGTAGCTCCGCCACCATCACCCCTTCTTCTGATGCCTTGTGCGCCAGCATCGGCCCGCGCACCACATCGCCCACCGCATACACGCCCGGCAGATTGGTGCGGCAGCGCTCATCCACCTCGATGCGGCCCGCCGCATCCAGCTTCAAACCGACCGTTTCCGCGCCCAAGCCCTGCGTATTCGCGGCACGCCCCACCGCCACCACGAGTTTGTCCGCTACCAACTCCTGCGTCTCGCCTTGCGCGTCGCGCCAGGAGATATTCACCTCGTCACCCGTTATGACGCTCTCCACCTTCGCGCCAAAGTGAATCTTCAGCCCCTGCCGGGTAAAGGCGCGCAACGCTTCTTTCGCCACCTGCTCGTCGGCAGCGGGAAGAAAAGCGGGCAACGCTTCCAGCAGCGTCACCTCGCTGCCCAGCCGGCGCCACACGCTGCCCAGCTCCAGCCCGATCACGCCCGCGCCGATGATGGCCAGGCGTTCAGGCACTTCGCCGAAGCACAACGCGCCGCTGCTGTCCACGATGCGCGCGCCATCGAACGGCGCTTGGGGCAAGGTGCGAGGGGCCGAGCCGGTGGCGATGACGACATGCTTGGCCCGTAACTCTTCGCCGCCCGCCACGCCCACGCGCCACCGATCATCTTCGCGCCCAAGCAGTTGCGCCCTGCCGCACAACGCGGCCACTTTGTTCTTCTTGAAAAGCTGGGCGATGCCCAAAGTAAAATCGGATACGATCTTGTCCTTCCGCGCCAGCATTTTCGCCACATCGAGCTGTACGCCGGATGCCGTGATGCCGTGCGCCGCAAAATCGCGCGTCGCGCGCTCGTAATTCTCCGACGACTCCAGCAGCGCCTTGGAGGGAATGCAACCCGCGTTGAGGCAGGCTCCACCCAAGCTGGGTTTACCCTGCGCGTTCCTCCAATCATCCACGCAGGCCGTGTTCAGCCCGAGCTGCGCGCAGCGTATCGCCGCCACGTAGCCGCCGGGGCCGGAGCCGATTACTACCACGTCGAAATTCTGATCCCTCATATGCCTCTTTCACCGATATGCCAGCTCATGCCATCCAACCGCATGTCAGCTTCCCCATTTCAGCCACACGCGCAACCGCCGAAAAGATTCCTCATCCATGCTGTCCGGCAGAATGATTACGCTACGCGAAAACAGGACTTTTCCCGTTTTGATGTTGAGCAGGGTAAGAAACGGCGTCACCACGCTGTCGCGCGACAGCGTGCCCGCCAGCGATTTCCCATCGCGCAAGGTCAGGGCCGCTGCTCCTTTTTCCAGCACCAGAGCCGCGCAGGAAGACCGCTCGGATAGCAGCGCATCGCGCCGCAGATGGTGCCACAGGCTGAACAGGATCACGAGCGCCAGCGCCGCCTTCGCCCAGGCCGGGAAAGCGAGCGGGATTAAAGCCGCGAGCGCCGTACCGTGCGCCAGCGCGAAAATCGCCGCGAGGGAGCGCGAAGGCTTGATTTCGAATTGTTGCCGCCCGATCGTCGGCGACAAGCGTGGCCGTCGCGTCACAAAACGAAGAATGCGACCAAACCCGCCAACACCAAAAGGCCGGCACCAAGCAGCAGGAGATTGCCGCTGTTGCCTGCCGGTTCAACCTTTTGGGCGGCATCGGTTTTTGCCGGAACCCGCCCTTCAAACAGCGGGATGGTAGAGGAGGCGGTAGATTTGGCTGTACCTTGTGCCGCCTGCTTGAGAGCACCTGCGGTCGGCAGCTCCATTTTGAACGTCCTGGAAAGCTCTTCGACATCCTCCTGCGTGCTGGTCATCGCCGCGAGGCGCATCGTGGCACCGGAAGAATCGAATGACGGGGACAGGCCCGCCGCCACCGGCTTGGACTCGTCATCGCTTGCGGCGACGCGCACCGGAATGGCATCAGGCAACTGGGCGCCCGGCAGCGGCTTGGCCGCTTCAGCCGGCGCGCCGCGCAGCATTTTGTCGCGGCAAGCGCGCAGGTCTGCGGCAAATTCCTTGGCATTCTGGTAACGGTCGGCCACCTCTTTCGCCAGCGCCTTGGCGACGATGAAATTGAGCATACCCGGCACTTCCGGGTTCAATGCGCCGGGAGGAGGGGGGGTCGTGTTCAGGATCTGATACATGATGGCGTTGACGTGCTCGCCAGTGAACGGCACCTGGCCGACCAATATCTCGTACAGCATCACGCCGAGCGAAAAAATGTCGGAGCGCTGGTCGATCTGCTTGCCAGTCACCTGCTCGGGTGACATGTATTTGGGTGAGCCCAGCACCATGCCGGTCTGCGTGCGTACCGACGCGGACTCCATGCGGGCAATACCGAAGTCGGTAATCTTTACATGCCCGTCGCGCACCACCATGATGTTGGACGGTTTCACATCGCGGTGTACGATGTTGTGCTCGTGCGCATACGACAGCCCCTGCGCCACCTGCACCACGATATCGAGCGCCTGCTCGACCGGCAGACGTTTCCCGTCATTCAGGATGTCGCGCAATTCGCGCCCTTGCAGGAACTCCATGGCGATGTAGGCGATGTCCCCGCTCTTGCCCACGTCGAAGACGGTAACGATGTTCGGATGGCTCAAACGACCGGCAGCCCGGGCTTCCTGATAAAAGCGCCCTTCGTATTCTTCTTTTTCGTCGTCGGCCAGGCTCAGGTTGATGGTCTTGATCGCGACGATGCGGTCAATCAGCGGGTCTTTCGCCTTGTAGACGATGCCCATCGCCCCTTGCCCGATCTCGCTTACGATCTCGTACCGCCCCAACTGGCTGATCATGGTTGCACCGATCTACGTGTTATTTCGCGGGTTTTTCTTTTACATTGCGGAACACCGGGCCCCATAGCGGATGCCCCGCTTCCTCCGGTTTCAGATCGAAAGAAGGGTCAATTTCCAGCGCCCTCCTGAACTCCTCCCTGCACTGCTTCTCGCGCCCGGAAACGCAATCTATGAAAGCCAGGTACTTGCGGGCCACCACTTGGTCGGTCCTGCCGCTCAACCCCATGTCCAGCGCAGCCTGCAACGCGGCTTGAGAGCCCTTGTAATCCCCGTCCTCGTAGCTTTTTATCCCGCTGGCGAGCTTCTGTTCAGCCGGGCCGACCTCAAAGGGAATTTTCTTGATCATGCCGCCGGCCGTTTTCATTGATTCACAGGCGCACAACAGGACAACAGCTGCGGCGACCACAAGAAATGTGCGTATACCCGACATCCAGAACTCCCGCCCAACTAATTGGAAAACTTGTATGTAATTTTTATTTTTTCGTTCGCCTTGAGCTGGAATTTTTCGATATAGGGGGGGAAAGTCGTATTGCGGATCTCGATCTCATGCTTTCCCGGCACCACTTCCAGCTCGACCAAAGGCGGACTCACGCCTTGCATTCTACCATCCAGATAGATTTCCCCCCAAGGGGAGACGGCCAGATTCACGTGCGCTGCGGCACCCTGTTCGACCGCCGCCGTTTCTTCCAGAGTGCGGATAGTCGGTTTTGATTTGCGCGCTCCTTCCGGCCCGACTGGTTGCTTGAGCGGCTCTTTTGCGGCAAAAGCCTGCCTGGGTTCGCCCTGCGAAGGCTGGGCCGCTTTGGGCTTTCCCCCCTTCCCAGCCGCAGTTGCCGGTTTTCTGTCCGCCTCTGCCGCAACAACCGGCTTCTTCTCTGTTGCCGGCGTGGTGCTCTCGCTCTTGCCGGCCTCGTGCTCGACAGCCTTCGGCAACGCCCCCGCAACCCCGGAAGCTTCAGGTGCGGCGACGGGCTGCACCGGAGCTTCCACCACCTGCGGTTGCGGTGCGGGCGATGGCCGCAAGGCGTTGAGCAACACCGCAACCAGCATCGCCAGCGCGGCGATGGATGCATAAAGCGCGCGCTGCACCCCGGAAGCTTTCTGGAACACGCTGCTGGCAGCCTGCCAAATGTTTCCCGATGCCAGTTTCCACCTGTCCGTCAGTTCGCCCGGATAACCGATCGCATAAATCTCGTGCTCGCGCACATGCTTGTCGGTGCGCGACCCCTGGTAGTGGAACATGCCGGCGTAATCCTGCGACAGGCGCGACACGGCATCGTAGTACGAGCGCGAAACCAGAATCTGGCCGGTATCCGCGAAGCCCATTATGCGCTGGGCCACGTTGATGCCGTCGCCCACGATGTTGGGTTGGCCGTTGATATCCCTGACCAGGCGCACCGGCCCGAGGTTGATGCCCATGCGCACCAGCAGCGGCGGGGCCATCAGCACACCTTCGTGAAAGAAACTCTCGCGCAGCGAGAGCGCCACCTTGAGCGCATCCCCGACGTCGCCCAGAAAGCTGATCGCCGCACCATCGCCCGTATCCAGAATGATGCGGTCGTTGACGGGAACACTGGCGATGGCCTTGCTCAAAAAAGAATTGAACCCCTCCTTCAGGGTAATCTGCCCGGCAACCTGCTTTCTGGAATATTCTGCGATATCCAGGAACAGCACGCTGCAAACTATGGTTTTGTTGCTGCCTTCTTCCATTCCCTTATCCGCAATAACTTTCCGCTGGCATTTTAACGATATTGGCCGACCTTTACCTGCCCTTGGGTGCAGCCCCGGTTTTACCTGTCAGGCGCACGGCTTGTTTGCCGCGCGGTCGCGCGTGGGCAGATTGTCGCACGGCGTCGCGGTCGGGTGCAGCCTGCCTCGCAACCGGCGGCAGCTGCATGCCGGTCCAGTCGAGTATCGCGGCCACTTCGCCCGGGCCGAGCTCGGCCATCATGCCGCGTTTCAGGCGCGGCGGCAGGTTGACGATGCCGAAACGCACGCGCATCAGGCGGCTCACCGGCAGGCCCAGCGCCTCGAAAGTGCGGCGAACAAGGCGGTTGCGCCCCTCTTTCAGCACCAGGCGATACCAGTGGTTGTAGNNNNCCGCCCTCATCGACGAGCTTTTCAAACCTGACTGGCCCATCCTCCAGAAGAATGCCTTCTTTAAGCATCTGCCGCATTTGCTGTTCTGACATGCTGCCCCGGACGCGCACCGCGTACTCGCGTTCCACCTCGAAACTGGGGTGCATCAGGCGGTTGGCCAAATCGCCGGAAGTGGTAAAAATCAGCAGGCCGCTGGTGTTGAAATCCAATCTGCCGATAGCGACCCATTTCTGGCCGCGCAGCTTGGGCAATTTCTCGAATACGCTGACGCGCCCGGAAGGATCGTCGCGGCTGACGATCTCGCCCTCCTGCTTGTGGTACAGCAGCACGCGCGGCACACCGCCGTCGGCTTCCCCGACGCGAACAACGCGCCGGTCAACCCGCACCTCGTCGTTTTCGCCGACGCGCATGCCCAGCGTCGCCACGCCGCCGTTCACCGTCACGCGACCGGCGGAAATCCATTCCTCCATCTCGCGGCGCGACCCCAGCCCGGCCTGCGCCAAAACCTTTTGCAGCCGCTCGCCTTGCTCATTCATAAAACCCCCAAATCCGGCCACATCGGGCGCAGAGAGATAGCAGAATTGCGAGAAACTTGTTTACTCGTTGCGGGAAATCATAATACGGAACAAGCCGCAGGCCGCACTCTGTGGGCCCCGTGTTCTCTGTGTAACTGTTTTTCGGGTTCATTCAGAAACCGCGCGCCGCTCCAGGACCGCCTGCGCCAGCGTGCCGCTGTCCACGTGCTCCAGTTCGCCACCCACCGGTAGGCCGCGCGCAATGCGCGACACCTTGACACCCTGCGCGCGCAGCAAGGTAGCGAGGTAATGCGCCGTCGCCTCTCCTTCCACGGTGAAATTGGTGGCGAGTATAACCTCGCACGGCTGCTCCATGGCGCGTGTGACCAGCCTTTCCAGATTCAGTTCGCGCGCGCCGATGCCGTCCAGCGGGGATAGCCTGCCCATCAGCACAAAATACATGCCGCGATAACACTGCGCCTGCTCCATCATCAGCAGATCGGCCGGCATTTCCACCACGCACAGCAGGCCGGCGTCGCGCTTGGGCGAGCAGCACAGCGCGCAGATTTCTTCTTCGGAAAGATTATTGCACTTGGCGCAATGGCGGATGCTCTCCACCGCGTGGCCGAGCGTCCGGGCCAGGCGCAACGCGCCCGGCTTGTCGCGCTGCAACAAGTGGTAAGCCATGCGTTGCGCGGATTTCGGACCCACTCCGGGCAGGCAGCGCAAGGCATCGATCAGATCTTCGAGACTGGAGGGGCTATTCATCTATCCCAGGAAACACAGTTGTCCACGAAATGCACGAAGAGCACGAACAAATTCGGCAGCAGAATATGACCGGAGGGGTGATCCGTCGAGTCGATGGCGCCCTCGAATTTATTTCGTGCCTTTCGCGTTTTTCGTGGATGAATTACCGTTTTCAGGGAAATTCAGAACGGCAAATTCATGCCGGGCGGCAAATTCATCCCTGCGGTGAAACCGCTCATCCTTTGCTGGGTCACGGCTGCAGCCTGCTTCACCGCATCATTCACCGCCGCTGCGATCAGGTCCTCCAGCATCTCTTTGTCGTCCGCCAGCAGGCTGTCGGCAATCTGCACCCGCCGCACTTCGTGCGCGCAGGTCATGGTCACCTTCACCATACCGGATGCGGCCTGGCCTTCCACCTCGACCGTCGCCAGTTCGGCCTGCGCCTTCTTCATGTTCGCCTGCATCTGCTGGGCCTGTTTCATCAGCCCGCCCAAACCGCCTTTCATCATCTCGCCTCCTTGCCTTTTATACGGGTTTAACGGAACCCTCGATTATCTGCGCGCCAAGTTGCGCCCGCGCCTCGCGCACAAACGAATCCTGCATGATCGCCGCCTCTGCCTGCTGCTGGCGCAACTGTTTCTCCTGCTGCTCGGCGGCGGCGGGCGTGGCGATATTGGACGTAGCCAGCACCACCGACAACCGCACCGGCACGGCAAAATATTCGGAGAGCGCGGCCTGCAATTTTTCCTGGGCCGCCTTATTGTTCAGCATGAGCTTGTGCTGTGGTGCCAGGTTCAACACCAGCCGACCATCCGCGTAACTCTCCAGTGTGCAATGTCTGGCCAGTTCGCGCGCCGAGCCCTGCACATTTAATTGCCCCAGCAACACGCTCCAATCGAGCGATGCGGGAGCGGCGGCTGCCGTCGCGGGCGAGAGTGCGGCAACCCGCGATGGCCCCGCGTTTTCTACGGGTGCAGCGACAGCAACGGGTTGCGCAGCAGCCGGAGCCGGTCGCGTGGTCGCCGCCCGCGCGCCAGCGGGCATGAAGGCCAGCATGCGCAGCAGCGTCATGGTGAAACCGGCATATTCGTCCGGCGCGAGATCAATCTCGTCGCGCCCGTGAACCGCGATCTGATAATACAACTGCACGTCCTCGGCGCTGAATTGCTGCGCCAGCCCCAGCAAGCGCTCCCGTTCCGGCTCGTCCTCCGCGATGCCCTGCGGCACGGTCTGCGCCAGCGCGATGCGGTGCAGCAAAATCGCCAGGTCCTGCAAGGCGGCCTCAAACGACAGGCTGCGCAGCGCCATATCATCGGCGATGCGCAACAGTCCCGCGCCATCCTTTGCCAGCAGGGCTTGCAGCAAATCGAACAGGTAACCCTGGTCTATCGCGCCCAGCATGTTGCGCACCGTCGCCTCATCCACGCGCGCATCGGAATAGGCGATGGCCTGGTCCAGCAAACTCAACGCGTCGCGCATGCTGCCGGCGGCGGCGCGTGCCAGCAGCGCCAGCGCGCCCGTCTCGAACGGGATGTTTTCCTGCTCCAGCACGTATTTCAAGCGAGAGAGGATCAGGGCGGGCGGCAACTGCTTAAGATTGAACTGCAAACAGCGCGACAACACGGTGACCGGAATTTTCTGCGGGTCGGTGGTGGCGAGAATGAATTTTACGTGTGCGGGCGGCTCTTCCAGCGTCTTCAGCATCGCGTTGAAGGCGTTTTTCGACAGCATGTGCACTTCGTCTATGATGTAAACCTTGAAACGCCCGCTGGTCGGCGCGTACAGTGCGCTTTCCAGCAGTTCGCGCATGTTGTCCACCTGCGTGTTGGAAGCCGCGTCCAGCTCGATCAGATCAACGAAGCGCCCGCTGTCTATCTCCGCGCAGGCGCTGCACGCGCCGCACGGCGTGGCGGTAATGCCGCTGGCGCAATTCAGCGATTTGGCAAAAATGCGCGCGATGGTGGTCTTGCCGACGCCGCGCGTGCCGGTGAACAGGTAGGCATGATGCAAACGGTTCTGCGCCAGCGCATTGCCCAGCGCCCGCACCACATGCTCCTGCCCCGCCAGCTGCGCGAAGGTCTTGGGCCGCCATTTGCGTGCCAGAACGGAAGTAGCAGACATGCTGGACGGAATACGCCGGTCAAGTAATTACCGGAAGCGCCGCACGGCGAACGGGCGCTACCGGTAGAAAAAGGAGGCGAGCCTTGCCCCCGGCACTTGCGGTAAATGGTTATGGCTGCTTCCTTCCGGATCTGACCAGGTTCACCACCTCACAATGCGGGGAGGCCCGCCAATTCGTAAAAATCTGTAACAGCAACGAGCCGCGCATGATAGACGAATCGGTCGGTAAAATCCACGTTCGTTCCGGACGGCGACCGCCGCCCCGAGATAATCAGAAAGTCAGGGCGCGCAGCTTGAATTGCACGGCAACGGCACCGTGCAATTTGTCCTTGTAGCCCGGCACGAGCGTAAAATTCGCCCCCACCGACTTATACTCAAAGCTGACCACGGGAATGACCATTGGAAACCATCCCCCGTTTTGCATTTTCGGATAGCCGTCAATGGCTCCGGCCAACAATCCGAACTTGACGGAGCCAATAGCGTAAGGTTGCCATATCCAGGCCAAATACCGCGAGCAGGCGTCATCGCTGTTTCTGAACTCCCCTCCGATAACCGAGTGGGTTTGCGATAGCGCCACCTGCCCGCCCAACCCGTAGTTGTTCCCCTTCAGCCCCTTATCGCGTTCGAAGTGATAGGACAGGAATCCCGCATTGATCCAGACAGATTTTGCCTGGGCGGAACCGGCGGGCTCAACGAGGTCGTCGGCTTGCGCCGCAATACTTATGATCTGGCAAGCTGCCGCCAGGCAAAATAAAAATCTGCGCTTGTTCATTATGGCCGCCATTTTCGCACATGACGGCAATGTGCCAAACCGATTGCAGCCGCAGCGGCAAAAATGACGCGGCATGATCGCCGCAAATGCCCATACAGTGGTTTCCCGGTCACATGGCCTCGGCGCGCAAGGCTGCGGCAGAGACCATGGAGCGTACCGATGCCGTCATCGAGGTGCTGGATGCACGCCTGCCGGAGGCAAGCTGCAACCCGATGATCCGCGAGTTGCGCGAGCACCGTGCCCGCCCCTGCCTGAAAATTCTCAACAAGAGCGATCTCGCCGATCCTGCCGCCACTAAAGCCTGGCTGAAATTCTACAACGCGCAACCGAACGTCAAGGCGGTGGCGCTGTCATGCAAAAAGCCGGGCGACGCCGCCAAAGTGCCCGATTTGTGCGCCGCGCTCGCGCCGCATCGCGGCACGCGCCTCAAACCGTTGCGCATGATGATCATGGGCATCCCCAACGTCGGCAAATCCACCCTGATGAACGCGCTGCTGAAACGCCGCGCAGCAGCGGTGGGCGATGAGCCGGCCATCACCAAGAACCAGCAGAGCCTGGCCCTGAACGAGCGCATGACGCTGACCGATACGCCGGGCCTGATGTGGCCGAAAATAGAGCACGACAGCGACGGTTTCATGCTGGCTGTAAGCCACGCGATAGGCCGCAACGCCATCCTGGAGGAAGAAGTCGCCGCTTTCCTTGCAGACCTGCTGCTCGCGCGCTATCCTGCCCTTGTGGTCGCCCGCTATGGTTTTGCTGTGGGCAACATGGATGGCGCGGACGTCATCGCTGCCATCGCCGGGTGTCGCGGCTACAAGCTGAAGGGCGGCGAACCCGATCTGGAAAAGGCCGCGCTCGCGTTGTTGCAGGATTACCGCACCGGTGCCCTGGGGCGCATCAGCCTTGAGACACCGCAGAGCCGCAGTGCCATGCTCGAAAACGGGTGGCTTTCAGTCGAAGATTGCCCGCAAACAGGAGAAACGTAATGAACCCATTGATCTGCCTGGCGCTGGTTGCCCTGCTTTTCACGGATTCCGCCTTGGCCAGCGAAGCCAGCATCAGAACCGCGATGGAAAAGAGGTTTCCCTACCAGCAGCTCATCAGTGTCACCAAGACGCCCTTCGCCGGCTTGTACGAAGTGGTTTTCGAGGATCAGCTGGTTTACACCGACGAAAAGACAACCCATCTTTTTTCTGGCAACATCATTGATATGCGCACCATGGAGAATCTCACTGCGGCCAGAGAAAAAAAGCTTTTTGCCGTCAACCTCGGCGAGTTGCCGCTCGACCGCGCCATCAAAAACATCAAGGGTAACGGCAAGAAAAAACTGGTAGTTTTTTCAGATGCCAACTGCTCGTATTGCAAAAGCCTGGAGAAGGAACTGGCCGGCCTGACCGATGCGACCATTTATCTTTTTCCGATTTCGCTGCTGAACGGGTCAGAAGAAAAGGCCAGCGCCGTCTGGTGTTCGCCAGACAGGCTCAAAGCCTGGGAGGACATGATGTTGCACGGGGTGGCTCCCAACCCGGGTAAAAACTGCGACACGGCCGCGCTGTCCGAATTTTCGCTGCTCGCAAAAAAACGCAAGATCAGTTTGACTCCAACGCTTATATTTGAGGATGGCACCCTGAAGCAAGGCTGGATGCCGCTGGATCAGATTAGAAAACTGATGGCGACCCCAGCGCAATAATCAGGCTTGTTTACCAATGTAAGTTGGCGTAATCTGTCGCAAAATCGCTTCACCCACCACTATCAAACACTGCCGCACGACTAACTAACCCATTCAGTTTAACGAGGAGATGATATGAACAAGTTTCGCCGGGCATTTTTGAAAACCGCCGGTGCAGCCGGAGCATTATTGGCAACAGCCGGGGTCGGCCTGCTCAAATCCGGTGAAGTATTTGCCGCAACCTGGAACAAGCTCGCCTTTTCTTCAAACAATATGAACGATGCCATGAAGAACGCGAATTACGGTGGTGCCGTCGAAAGCAAGGATATTGTGCTCAAGGCACCGGATATAGCAGAAAACGGCGCGGTCGTACCCGTAGAAGTGACCAGCAACATCCCCGGCACAACCTCGATCGCTTTGTTTGTGGAGAAAAACCAATACCCGATGGTTGCCGATTTCGAGTTACCCAGCGGCACCGAGCCGTATATTTCCACACGCATAAAAATGAGCCAAACCTCCAATGTCAGGGTGGCCGTCAGGGCGGGCGGAAAAAATTACACGCAAGTCAAGGAAGTCAAGGTCACGATCGGCGGCTGCGGCGGCTAGACGACTGCTCAGAAAAACTCTATTTTTGATTCGATTAAGGATACGAACATGGCTGATGAGATGAAAATGCGCGCAACACTTCAGGGCGATGTTGCAGATGTGAAAGTGCTGATGACACACGTCATGGAAACAGGGTTGCGCAAAGATTCCAAAACTGAAAAATTCATTCCGGCGCATTTCATAGACCACGTTGTTGCCACCCTGAACGGCAAAACCGTGCTGGATGCACAATGGGGCATTGCCGTCGCCAAAAACCCGTTCATCAACTTCAAGATCAAAGGGGCAAAGCCTGGCGACAAGATTGCCCTCAACGCCTCGGATAACCTGGGAACGCAGTACAGCGGCGAAACGACCGTAGCCGCAAAATAATTCGACACCTGCACCGCAAGCGCATTGGCTGCGGATGCAGCTACTTGTTGAAGAACGCTCAAAATGAGCGGAGGAGCCAGTCATGACTGCCGGAAAACCCTATCTCGTATGGCCTGTTGTCCTGTTCGGCGCCCTGTCTGTGCTGTCTGCCTGCGCGACACGACCGGAGGCAGAGAAAACCCGAATGGCCCCTCTGGAGCTTGAAAAACCCGCTTCTGCCGCACCTTGGGTGCGCTATAAAGGCTGGCCTTCCGAAATGTGGAACGAGTATTCCACTCTTGCCGTTGCCGTACCCTCTACCCTGTCAGATCCCATCAAGTTCGATGGGCCGATTACCGGCGACCCCAAGAACGGCGAAAAGCTCGCCTTTGACCGCTCGCGCGGCGGAGGCTGTGTCGCCTGCCACGTTATGGGCAACCCGATTCCGCCGCTGCCCGGCAATACCGGCCCCGACCTGTCGGAATATGCGTCGTGGGGCCGCAGCGACGAATTTACCTTCAATTACATTTACGATCACCGCAAAATCAAACCCGACTCGATGATGCAGCCGTGGGGGGCGCACAAGCTCTACAGCGCGAATGAAATTAAAGATATGGTGGCGTTCCTCAAAACCCAGAAATCGCCAGCCAAATTCAAGGACAACCTGGAAAACCCCAATACTCGCCCTGTTCCCGTGGAAACGCGGGACAATTTCGATCCCTTCCTCAACGAAGCCATGGCTGCGGTTGAGAAAGGCAAGGGGCTTTTCAGCAAGGAAGGAGCCGGCAAGAAATCCTGCGCTTCCTGCCACACAGATCCCGGGAGCGCCTTTAAGGCGTGGGCCGCTTCCATGCCCAAACATGAGCCGCGCCTGAACAAGGTCATTGGCGTGGAAGAGTTTGTTACCCGCCACGCCCGCGCCACTACCGGCGAGGAATACCTTATGCAAAGTGGCGGCAATCTCGCCCTCTCCATCTACTTGCGCTTCCTTGCCAACGGCCAGCCGATCAACGTGAATACCGCCTCCGCAGAACACAAGCAGGCGATCAAACGCGGCACCGCGCTTCTTAACCGCAAGATCGGGCAACTGGACATGTCCTGCGCGGATTGCCACACAGCGGAACGCGGCGCAAACAAATGGATACGCGGCCAATGGCTGGGTGAATTCCGCGGCCAGATAGACCACTTTCCCACTTGGCGCACCAGCCGTTCGGAAATCTGGGACATCACCAAGCGCCTCCAGTGGTGCAACGTATCGGTGCGTGCCAACGAGCTCTGGCCCGGTGCCCCGGAATATGGCGACATCGAGCTGACAATTTCTGCCCTCAACAATGGCATGAAGCTCAGCGTGCCCGGCATCCGGCATTAAGCAGACCGGCGCACCCTGCGGTGCGCCCGCTTCGCCGGAGCTTTTGTTAAAGAAGGCGCTTACACATGTCCATGAGCCGCCGCGAATTCCTGCAAGTGCTGGCGGCGGCCTCCGCTTCCGGTTTCGTGCTGAACAGCCGCCCGGCATTCTCCGCGTCAAGCGGTGACGCCTTCTACGACTTGCCGCCTTTCGGCAACATTTCGTTGCTGCACTTTACCGATTGCCACGCCCAGCTTTTGCCGGTTTATTACCGCGAGCCAGATGTCAATATCGGCTTGGGGCAAAGCCTGAACCGCGCCCCGCATTTGGTGGGCGAAAAACTGCTGGAATCTTTCAATATCCGCCCCGGCACTCTCGAAGCACACGCCTTCACATCCCTCGACTTTGCCCAGGCTGCGCGCACTTACGGCAAGGTAGGCGGTTTTGCACACCTGGCAACGCTGGTAAAAAAAATCCGCGCCAGCCGCCCCGGCGCTTTGCTGCTCGATGGCGGCGATACCTGGCAGGGTTCCGCCACCGCCTTGTGGAGCAAAGGGCAGGACATGGTGGATGCCTGCAAGCTGCTGGGGGTAAATGTTATGACCGGCCATTGGGAATTTACTTTAGGCGCGGAGCGGGTCAAGCAGGTGGTGGACAACGACTTCAACGGCAAAGTGGATTTTGTCGCCCAGAACATCAAAACCAGCGATTTCGGCGACCCCGTCTTCCCGCACTTTGCTCTCAAGGAAATTAACGGCATTCCGGTCGCCATCATCGGTCAAGCGTTCCCCTATACGCCCATCGCCAACCCGCGCTACCTGATCCCGGACTGGAGCTTCGGCATCCAGGACGACCACCTGCAAAAAGTGGTGGATGAAGCACGCGCCAAGGGTGCTCAAGTAGTCGTGGTGCTGTCGCACAACGGTATGGACGTGGACCTGAAAATGGCGGGCCGCGTGAGTGGGATTGACGCCATCATGGGCGGGCATACGCACGATGGCGTACCCGCCCCTTCACTCGTCAAGAACCCCGGCGGTCAGACCCTGGTGACCAATGCCGGCTCCAACGGCAAGTTTCTCGGGGTGATGGATTTCGATGTCAGGAATGGCAAAGTGGCCGGTTTCAAATACAAGCTGCTGCCGGTATTTTCCAACCTCATCGAACCGGACGGCGAAATGGCTGCACTGATCAAAAAGGTGCGCGCACCTTACGAAGAAAAACTGGCAGAAAAACTGGCTGTCAGCGAAGGGTTGCTCTACCGCCGTGGAAATTTCAACGGCACCTTCGACCAGTTGATCCTGGATGCGCTGATGGAGGTGAAGGGCGCGGACGCGGCGTTTTCGCCCGGTTTCCGCTGGGGCGTTTCGCTGTTGCCCGGCGAGGACATCACCATGGAACACCTGATGAGCCAGACCGCCATCACCTACCCCTACAGCACGTTGACCGAAATGACCGGGGCGACCATCAAGGACATCATGGAAGATGTGTGCGACAACCTGTTTAACCCCGACCCCTACAAGCAGCAGGGCGGCGACATGGTGCGCGTGGGCGGCATCAGCTATACCTGCGACTTGCGGGAAGGCATGGGCAAGCGCATCAACAACCTGATGCTGGGCGGCAAGCCGCTCGACGCGAACAGAAAATATAAAGTGGCCGGATGGGCGCCAGTGGCCGAAGGCGCCTCGGGTGAGCCGATATGGGACGTCGCGGCAAAATACCTGCGCGACAAAAAAGTAATCTCCCCGCGCAAACTCAACCTGCCCAGACTGCTAGGTGCGGAAAACAACAGCGGTATCGCCTGAAGCCGCATTGCCGCAGATGCGCGGGCGCAACTGAAACGGATTGTGGGTGGCAAACAGAGCGGTATGGTGCCGTTCATGATGCCAGAGCGGGTTCACCTGTGGCCGGGTTCGGTGCGCTGCGATACTTCCCGGTTCAGCTTGGGTGCAGCGGGTAACAGCTTGCCCACCAACCCCTCGTTCCATTGTGGCTTGATCAGCCTCATGCCCGGCACCCGCTTGATCGCCTGCAGGAAATACACGCCGCCGCACACCGCCCACCACCGGTCGCCGGCCGGCTCCATGAAATGCAGGCGCTCCAGCCAGCCAGGACTGGTAAGCGGCGGCGCATAGCACGCGAAGCGCCCCGCCACCACCTCGAATCCCAGCAGCGCCAGCCAGTCCTTGAGGCGAGGCAACGCGATGAAGTTGCCCCGCCACGGATAGCCTGTTTTGGCGCCCAAGGCGCGTCGCGCCCCCCACAGGCTGCGCGGGTTAAAGCCGCTTATGAGGAGATGCCCTTCCGGTCTCAACACGCGCTCGACCTCGCGCAAAATCTGGTGCGGGTGCTCGTTGAATTCCAGCACGTGCGGCAACAGCACCAGGTCGAGGCTGGCGCATTCAAATGCCAGCTCATCCATGTTCAGCCTCACCTGAACGCCCGCCTCGCGGCCCGCCACGACCGAGCTGCAACGCGTTGAAGCCGAAAATATCGGTTACACTGTGGTCGAAAAATGCCTGCTCGCGCCCCAGCAGATACTGCCCTTGCGTCGTGGCAAACCAGTCGTTAAGTGTGTTTGTGGTCGGCATACGGCCTGCCTGAATTCCAATCTCGCCAAACAAAACGGATAGCCATGCTAACAGTCGTTCCCATCCCGGCATTCAACGACAACTACATCTGGATGCTGCATAACCGGCGACACGCCGCCGTGATAGACCCCGGCGATGCCGGGCCGGTGCTCGATACTCTCGCACAAAACGCCCTCACGCTTGCCGCCATCCTATGCACCCACCACCACGGCGACCACGTAGCAGGTGTCTGCAAGCTGGCGCAAGTATACAACGTGCCGGTGTATGGCCCACGACATGAGGACGTTCCCTGCGTGAGCCACCCTGTCGGCGAGAGTGATACGGTTGAAATTCCGGAGCTCGGCATCAGGCTGGGGGTGCTGGACATCCCCGGCCACACCCTCGGCCACGTCGCCTATACGGGCACCGGCAATCTGTTTTGCGGCGACACCTTGTTCGGCTGCGGGTGCGGCAGGCTGTTTGAAGGAACCGCAGCGCAACTGTTTGATTCGCTGCAACGGCTGGTCAGCCTGCCCGATGAAACAAAAGTGTATTGCGCCCACGAATACACCGAAGCCAACATCCGCTTCGCTCTCGCCTGCGAGCCGGGTAACGGGCAACTTCACAAACGCGGGGACGAATCCCGCGCGCTGCGCGCCGCCGGGCTACCGACCGTGCCATCAACCCTGGCGCTGGAAAAAGCTACCAACCCGTTTCTGCGCTGCACCTCGCCGGAAATCATCCGCAACGTGGAGCTGCAACAGGCAATACATCTCCCGCCAGGCAATGGGGCGGCGGTGTTTGCCGCGTTGCGCGAATGGAGAAACAACTTCGGGTAATGACAGCGGCAAGTCGGCACGGTTGCGGCAAGTCCTGTTCTGGTTTATCCTGCGCGCCCTTCCGGAGAGGTGGATGAGCGGTTTAAGTCGCACGCCTGGAAAGCGTGTGTGGGATAACATCCCACCGCGGGTTCGAATCCCGCCCTCTCCGCCAGATATACAGTAGCCGTAAACCAGCGGAAACCAACGCAGACAAGCCATTCCAGCGCTTTTCTGCTTTCCCGGGCAAGCCGAGATTTAGCCCAATAAGGGCTGTTTCGGTCTCTGTTTGGTCACAATTTATGATCAACTGGGTGCCGCCATTCTCCCCTGCCATCACTCCAAGGCAATCTACGGCGGGAAAATCGCCCGTGTTTCGCCTTATAGGCAACACCTGGTTTTTTTATAGGCTCGTCCCATTATTCTTGAGCCAGCTCATAGCCAAGCCTGCGATTGCATCCCGCTCGAACCTCTGTTACGTTGACCCCATTCTGAAACTCACCGGTCTGAAAAGATGATGAAACTCGGGCTCAACATAGATCACGTCGCTACCCTGCGCCAGGTACGTGGGGCGCGCTACCCCAACGTGGTGCGCGCCGCGCTGGTTTGCGAGGAGGCGGGGGCGGACGCAATCACACTGCACTTGCGCGAAGACCGCCGCCACATCCAGGATCGTGACGTGGAGATTTTGCGCGAGATGCTGCAAACGCGCATGAACTTGGAAAGCGCGGTGACCGGCGAAATGATTGCCGTCGCGCTGCGCATCAAGCCGCACGATATTTGCCTGGTGCCGGAGCGGCGCGAGGAGCTGACCACCGAAGGCGGGCTGGATGTGGTACGCCATTTCGATGCGGTGAAGCGCGCCACCGGGCGCTGCCTGGATGCGGGCATCCGCGTGTCGCTGTTTGTGGATGCGGATGAGAAGCAACTGGATGCGGCCAAGGCGCTGGGTGCGCCGGTGGTGGAAATCCACACCGGCAAATATGCCGACGCCGACAGCGTGCCGGAGTTGGAGCGGGAACTGGCGCGCATCCGCTGCGCCGTGGCGCACGGGCACTCGTTGGGTTTGCAGGTGAATGCCGGGCACGGGTTGAACTATCACAACGTGCAACCCATCGTCGCCACCCCGGACATCTGCGAGCTTAACATCGGCCACGCTATCATCGCGGAGGCGGTGTTCGTCGGGCTGGAGCAAGCGGTAAAAAAGATGAAGGCGCTGCTCGCCGCCGGTGACCGCGCATGATTTTCGGCATTGGCGCCGATATCGTTGCTTTCGAGCGCATCGAAAAACTGCACAAAAAATACGGGCCGACCTTCGCCGCGAGGGTATTGAGCCAGACTGAACTGCCGGAACTGCAAAACCAGATGCAGCCCGCGCGCCTGCTGATGAAACGCTTTGCCGCCAAGGAGGCGCTGGCCAAGGCGGCGGGTAGCGGCCTGCGCCACCCGCTGACCCTGCGGAGCGTCAGTGTCGCGCATGATGAACTTGGCAAACCGGTTTTTGCCTTCGATGCGGAACTGGCCGAGCATTTCGCCAAACTCGGCGTGGTGCGCCACCATCTCAGCATCAGCGACGAGCGCGACCACGCCGTCGCCTTCGTGGTGCTGGAAAGCGGGTAGTACGCCCTACAGAAATTCCTCCGGCTGGTGGTAGTGCAGGTCAAACGCATCGGCGACCCCGCGATGGGCGATTTTTCCTCTGGCGATATTCAGCCCCTTCAGCAGCGCCGCGTTGTCGCGTAGCGCCTGCTGCCATCCCTTGTTTGCCAGTTGCAGCACGTAGGGCAAGGTCGCGTTGGTGAGCGCGAGCGTGGAGGTGCGTGGTACGCCGCCGGGCATGTTCGCCACCGCGTAGTGAAGCACCCCATCCACAAGATAGACCGGGTTTTCGTGCGTGGTGGGGTGCGTGGTTTCCGCGCAACCGCCCTGATCCACGGCCACGTCCACGATAACTGCGCCCTTGAGCATGGCCTTGAGGTCGTCGCGGCGGATCAGCTTGGGCGCAACGGCGCCCGTGACCAGAACGCCGCCAATCACCAGGTCGGCGCAGCGGAGGTGTTCCAGCACGGTGTGGCGGTTGGAGTAAACCAGTTGCACGTTCGCGGGCATGATGTCGGCGAGATGGCGCAGCCGTTCCAGCGAGATGTCGAGAATAGTGACGCTGGCGCCCATCCCGGCGGCTATCGCGGCTGCGCTGGCACCTACCGTGCCCCCGCCGAGCACGGCGACACGCGCGGGCGGCACGCCGGGCACGCCCCCCAGCAACACGCCGCGCCCGCCGAACAAATTCTCCAGATATTTCGCGCCTTCCTGCACCGCCATGCGCCCCGCCACTTCCGACATCGGGGTCAGCAAGGGCAGTTCGCCCGATGGCAGTTGCACGGTTTCGTAGGCGATGCAGGTTGCGCCCGAATCGAGGTGCGCCTGGGTCAATTTCCGGCTCGCGGCAAAATGAAAAAAAGTGAACAGCGTTTGCTCGTGCCGGATGCGCTGCCATTCTTCTTCGATTGGCTCCTTGACCTTGACGACCAGCTCCGCTTCCTGCCAGACCGCATCGGCACCCGCGATAATGCGTCCGCCCGCCAAGCGGTATTGCTCGTCGCCGAAACCGCTGCCCAGCCCCGCGCCGCTTTCCACCAGCACTTGGTGTCCGGCCGCAGCCAGCGCTTCGGCCCCCGAGGGGGCGAGGGCGACACGGTTCTCGTTGATTTTGATTTCCTTCGGGATGCCGATTTTCATGGTGTGCCTCGCGAATAAGCCTGACTGCGACAGTTTGAACCAGATTGCGCGTATTGTGTATCCGGTGAGGGTTGCAAGCTTCAGCCCGCACGGTGAAATACACCATAAAACCGGTTGTGTTCGCCATATTGCGTGCTGGCGCATTGCACCATAATCGCGGTGCTTGTATCAGTGGTAGCAGTAATTGCATCGCGCTATGGAGCGGCGTAGCATGAACTCGGTCAACCACACGCCCGGCCTGTCAAATTGGCTGGCAACCATGAATAACATACCGGATAAGCCGCACGGGGGGCTGCAGCAGGGCAGGCCGGGCCTGGATGTGCCGGTGGAACGCTATGCGGAATTTTACAATTTTGCCCCCGTCGGTTTTTTCATTCTCACGCGCGAAGGTGTAATTCGCCAGGCGAATTTTGCCGGTGCCGGCCTGCTCGGTCTCGATAACTCCAACCTTGTGGGCAGGCATTTCGCTGCATTTGTTTGCCTGCAAGACCGGCCCGCCTTCACCGAATTTCTGGCGAAAACGGTTGCAAGCGAGAGCAAGGAAGCCGGAGAAACGAAGCTGCAAACAGCGACCACCCACCCGCGTTTTGTGCATATCGAAGCTGTCGCCAGCCAACCCGGGCTGGAGTGCAGTTTGGTGGTGGCAGACATCACCGAACGCAAGCTTGCCGAAGAAAAACTGCGCGAAAGCGAAGCGCTGTTCCGCACCATCGCCGAGAACGTCGGCGATCTTATCGCGATGCTCGATACCGAAGGCAGGAGGATATACAACAACCCTTCCTACCGGCTGATATTCGGAAATCAGGGGCTGGAGGTTGGCTCCGACTCTTTCAGCGAAATTCACCCCGATGACCGCGAGCGCATCAAGGCGGTTTTCCGCAAAACGGTGGCGACAGGCATCGGCGAACGGGCCGAGTTTCGCTTTTTGCTGAAAGACGGCAGCGTCCGCCATATCGAATCGGAAGGCAACATCGTTCGTGATAGCGACGGAAAAGTATCCAAGGTGATTGTGGTATCGCGTGACATGACCGACCGCAAGCTGGCCGAGGAAGCCCTTCTGGAAAGCGAACGGCGTTTCCGCGCCATTTTTGAAAATGCCGCCATAGGGATTGCGCGGGTTTCCCTTTCAGGCCATTTCCTGCAAGTCAACCAGGTTTATTGCGACATTATCGGCTACAGCCTGGAAGAGGTGCTGTCGCAACAGTTCAGCTTTCAGCAAATCACGGCGCAGGAAGACCGCGAAACGTGCTGGGCGTGGATCAGGAAGCTGCTCGATGGCGAAAGCGGCAGCTTCACGATGGAGAAACGCTATATCCGCAAAGACGGTAGCGTCGTCTGGGTAAATATTTCGGCTTCTCTGTTGCGGGACGGCGCGGGAAATCCACTGGATTTCATCAGCGCGGTGCAGGACATTACCATGCGCAAAACACTGGAGGAACAACTGCGCCACCTGTCGAATTACGACATCCTCACCGACCTGCCTAACCGCATACTGCTAAGCGACCGCACCCGCCAAGCGCTTGCCACCGCAAAACGGGATAAAACGCGCATGGCGATGATGTATGTTGATCTCGACGATTTCAAGCCGGTCAACGACAGGCTCGGCCACAACGTTGGCGACCTGTTGCTGAAAGCGGCGGCGATGCGGATGCAGGAGTGCGTGCGTGCTTCGGATACCGTCGCCCGCATCGGCGGCGACGAGTTTGTGGTGCTGCTACCCGCCATCGAGAACGAACATGATGCGGTGATGGTCGCCGAGAAGGTACGCTCCGTCCTCTGCCAGCCTTTCAGCTTGGGAGGCCACGGTATCCTGGTTTCTTCCAGCATCGGCATCGCCGTCTACCCGGATGACTGTAGCGATGAAAAATCGCTGCTCAACAATGCCGATGCGGCCATGTATTACGCCAAGAAATGCGGGCGTAACACGGTGCGGCTTTTTTCGGCGGCTCAAAGCAAGGCGGGGTAAAACTGAAGCAAGGGGAGCGGTAATAGTGCGGCAAATCTTCTTCCGGCAACGCAACTTTGCCCCGAAGCAGTTGCTGTCAGGCTGCTTCACCCGCCGCATGCCCCGAAGCCCACGCCCACTGGAAATTAAAACCGCCCAACTGCCCGGTGACATCCACTACCTCGCCGATGAAATACAGGCCGGGGACTTCGTTGCACTCCATGGTCTTCGACGACAGCGCGCGGGTATCCACGCCGCCGCAGGTGACTTCCGCCTTGACGTAGCCGGGCGTGCCGACAGGCGTGATCCGCCAATCATGCAACCTTGCGGCGAGCGCGGCCAGTTCCTTGTCCGCGTACTGGTTGAGCGGCTTGTTTTCGATGGCCTGCGCACACCAGATTTCAGCAAAGCGCTTGGGCAGATAGTGCGCGAGGAAATTGTCCAACAACACACGGCTGCCGCGCTGTTGCGTGAATATTTCCCGCAGGTCGCAATCCGGCAGCAGGTTGATGTGCAGCGGCTGTCCGTGCTCCCAATAGGATGAGATTTGCAGGATGACGGGGCCGCTCAAGCCGCGATGGGTGAACAGCAAATCATCGCGGAAGGATGGTTTCCCGCAACCGGCCACCACTTCCATGGAAATGCCGGCGAGTCCGGCGTAACCCCTCCATTCGTCGGGATGAAAGTTTAAAGGCACCAGCCCCGGTTTGAGTTTGGTCACGGGGATGCCGAATTGCTGCGCTATTTTGTACCCGAAAGGCGTCGCACCAATTTTTGGTATGGACAGGCCGCCGGTGGCAATGACCAATGATCGGGCGCCGAAGGTGCCGTGGCTGGTGGTCAAGGTGTAGCGTTTTGCGCCGCCCCTTTCTTCGTGATCTTCTTTCCCGGATAAGGAGGGGAAGGGGGCGATCCCGAGAATTTCGCAGGGCGCGCACCAGCGCACGCCCGCCGCATCGCATTCTTTTTTCAGCATTGCGATGATGGCCTCGGAACCATCGTCGCAAAACAGTTGCCCGAGTTTCTTTTCGTGATAGCCGATACCGTGTTTATCCAGCAGCGCGACGAAATGCTGCGGGGTGTAGCGCGCCAGTGCGGAGCGGCAGAAATGCGGGTTGCCGGAAAGGTAGTTTTCCGGCTTGGCGTGCAGGTTGGTGAAATTGCAGTTGCCGCCGCCGGAGATGCGGATTTTTTCCGCCAGCTTTTTCGAGTGGTCGAGCAGCAGCACCGCGCGGCCCCGGCGTGCGGCCACGATGGCGCACATCATGCCCGCTGCGCCCGCGCCGACGATGATGACGTCAGGGTTCATTGGCTGTTCCCTGTGCGCATATCTCCCCACGAACCCATCCAGGGCTTCACGGTATTCCAACCACGCCACGCCGCTGTTGTTGCTATGCTCGCCACCTTCGATGAGTTTCAGGGTTTTCGGCTGCGGCGTCTTGTCAAAAAGTTGCTGGCTCATCGGGTAGGGCACTTTTGCATCCCGCGTGCCGTGTAGAAACAGTACCGGGATTTTTAGTTTTCCCACTTTGCTCAACGAGTCAAAACGCTGGTTCAGCAGCCAGTTTACCGGCAGATAGCCGTAGTCGCGTTCGGCCATGGCAACCATGGAGGTGAAGGTGCTTTCGGCGATCAGCCCCGCCGCTTCCGGGTGGCGCACGGCCAAGTCTATGGCGACCGCACCACCCAGCGAGTTGCCGTAGATGAAGGCGCGCTGCGGCGGCACGGCGCGCTGTTTGAGCAAAAAGCTCCATGCGGCTTCGGCATCCTCGTACATTGTGTCTTCGTCCGGCTCGCCGCCGCTGCTTTTGCCATAGCCGCGATAGTCCACCAGCAGCAGGTTGTAACCCATACTGTGCAGGCGCGCGGTATGCGCCATGTTGTTGCTGATGTTGCGGAAGTTGCCGTGGAGGTAGAGCAATGCCGGAGCATCTGCCTGGGCTGACGGTATCCACCATCCGTGCAGCTCGCCTTTGCCGGAGGGGAAACGCACATCTTCGTAGCGCATGCCGTTCCGGTCAGGCGTGGTTTGCAGCAGCGGTTCGGGCTCGAAGATGTGCTGCCGCTGCGTGCTCCACATGTAGGCGCAGACCGACAAGTAGGGCAGCACTGCAACCGCCGCCAGCGCCAGCAGCCATTTTGCTACCTTGCGCACCCGGTTTATGTCGCTACGTCTATTTGCTTCCACAGACAGGCACCCTTGCTGGCCTTGTCTATCTCGGCCAACTGCTGCGCGTGCAGCGCCAGTTCCTCCGCAGTTGCGGCCAGCACCCGCAGCGGCGGGCGCGGCGTGCCGCCAAACTCCAGCGTGGCACGCTCCTCCTTTTCGTCGCCGCTGTCGCCCAGCAGGCTCTCCTGGCCGCGCGTCATGGACAGATAGACCTCCGCCAGCAGCTCGGTATCGAGCATCGCGCCATGCAGGGTGCGGTGCGCATTGTTGATCTGGTAGCGGTCGCACAAGGCATTCAGGTTATTCTTTTTCCCCGGATGCAGCTCCTTGGCCAGCTTCAGGGTGTCGGTGATGTTGGGGCAATAGCTGTTCAGGTTGGGCAGGCCGGCCAGCTCCAGCTCCTTGTTGAGAAAACCCACGTCGAACGGCGCATTGTGGATGATAAGCTCCGCGCCGCCGATGAATTCGAGCAGTGCCGGCGCGATTTCCGCGAATTTAGGCTCGTGTTGCAAGCGCTCCAGTGTCAGGCCGTGCAACTCCGCCGCGCCAATTTCCACCTCGCGTTCCGGGTTGAGGTAACGGTGAAAGCGCCGCTCGGAAACCTTGCGGTTGCATAGCTCGAGGGCCGCCACTTCAACCACGCGGTGCCCCTGCCTGGGGTCGAGGCCGGTGGTTTCGGTATCAAGGATAACTTGCCTCATGTTTTTTTCCCCGCTCAATAACTGCTCTATGCCACCGCCCGGATCATCTGCGGCTCTCTTGCTGTGCCGCCACTTCCGCGCAGCCCCGGTTTGCCAGCTGGTCCGCGCGTTCGTTGCCGTCATGTCCGGCGTGCCCCTTCACCCATACCCAGCGCACGTGATGCCTGCTCGCCAACTCATCCAGCCTGCGCCACAGATCCTCGTTCTTCACCGGCTTCTTGTCGGCGGTTTTCCAACCGCGCCGTTTCCAGTTATGCACCCATTCGCTGATGCCCTGCTGCACGTATTTCGAGTCGGTGTGCAGGATCACCCGGCAGGGGCGGTTCAATGCTTCCAGCGCGCGGATGGCGCCGGTCAGCTCCATGCGGTTGTTGGTGGTGAGCGCCTCGCCGCCGCACAGCTCGCGCTCCTTGCCGCGAACCTGCAACAGCGCGCCCCAACCGCCTATCCCGGGGTTGCCCTTGCAGGCGCCGTCGGTAAAAATTTCCACCGCTTCTTCGCTCATCGTCCAGCCTGAATGTTATGGGCGCTTCTAAAAATTCTAGTTTTGTCATTCCGGCGCTGCGTGTGTTGTTGGGGCTTCAGCCCCTTACAACCACGGCGCACCCTTTGCGGGTGAAGGCCGGAATCCAGTATTTTCAATAAGCTGGACACCGGCCTTCGCCGGTGTGACGAATTTTTAGAAGCGCCCTTATGCATATTGCGTTATTTTTCTGTTGTGGATTTTAACAGATACCCGTGCGGCTTCAGCGCAAGCGGGTAAATCGGTCGCGGGATGATTGCCCATCCTCGCTCTACGGGATACCATCTGCAACCAAATTTCCTTCCGCGCAGATAACAACAATGACTGACGCATTTTTCGAGCACCCGATTCTGAACTCTCCCTACGAGTGCCCGACGCGGCACTGGGAGCTGGATGATGATGGGCAACCCACGCAGAAGACTCTTGAAACCCGCCGTCCCGCCAAGTTCATCACACCGATCCCGAAGCCCAAGAAACGCAAGGGCGCGGCCAAGCAGGATGGATTCGTTTTTGATGACGGCGCAGGACTTTCGACGAAGGAGCAGCAATACGACCCCACTTCGATCATCAATGAAGTGCGCGGTCATGTGGATTCCTGGCGCTCCCTGCCCAATCCCAACCAGTGGCAGGTCACGCCGGAGACAGCCCGTCTGCTTCAGTACTGGCGCCATCACAAATTCAACTCTATCCGCCCGTTCTTCTGTCAGGTGGAGGCGGTGGAAACCGCGATCTGGCTGACCGAAGTTGCGCCCCAATCCAAGCACGGCAAGCGCGTACTCGATCACCTTGTTTTGGCGAACAAGGATGCCAATCCCGAGCTGATGCGTCTGGCGCTGAAACTCGCTACCGGCGCGGGCAAGACCACGGTGATGGCTATGCTCATTGCCTGGCAAACCATCAATGCGGTGCGCCGTCCGGCCAGCAAGCATTTCACGCGCGGCTTTCTGATCTGCGCCCCCGGCCTGACCATCAAGGATCGTCTGCGCGTTCTGCAACCCAACGACCCCAACAGTTACTACAAAGACCGCGAGCTGGTGCCGGGCGACATGCTCGATGACGTGAACCGCGCCAAGATCGTCATCACCAACTATCACGCCTTCAAGATGCGCGAGCGCATTGATCTTTCCAAAGGCGGGCGGCAGTTGCTCCAGGGGCGCACCGGTGAAGAGCCCAGGACGCTCGAAACCGAAGGCCAGATGCTCCAGCGCGTGATGCCCGATTTGATGGGCATGAAAAATATTCTCGTCATCAACGACGAGGCGCATCATTGCTACCGGGAAAAAGCGCAAGACGCAGACGAGGAAAGCCTGAAAGGCGACGAGAAAAAAGAAGCGGAGAAGAACAACGAGGCCGCGCGCCTGTGGATTTCCGGCCTCGAAGCCGTGAACCGCAAACTGGGCGTTACCCGCGTCATGGATTTGTCCGCCACACCGTTTTTCCTCAGTGGTTCGGGCTACGCCGAAGGCACGCTGTTCCCGTGGACGATGAGCGACTTTTCGCTGATGGATGCCATCGAGTGCGGCATCGTCAAACTCCCGCGCGTGCCGGTGGCGCAGAACATACCGGGACAAGAAATGCCGATGTTCCGCGACCTTTGGGAAAACCTCAAGGACGCTCAACCCAGACTGCCGAGAGGGGGCCGCACCGTCGCCGGCGAACTCGATCCGCTCAACCTGCCGACCCTGTTACAAACGGCGCTCCAAGCGCTCTATGGCCACTACGAGAAGACCTTCAACAAATGGGTGGGGAGTGGCATCAAGGTGCCGCCCTGTTTCATCATCGTCTGCCAGAACACCGCCATCTCCAAACTGGTATACGACTTCATCTCCGGCTTTCATCGCAAGAAGGATGACGGTACCACCACGCTCGAAAACGGCCGCCTGGCATTGTTCCGCAATTTCGACGAAGTTACCGGCAACCCGCTACCGCGCCCGAATACACTCCTCATCGACAGCGAGCAGCTCGAAGCGGGCGATGCGCTCGACGACAATTTTCGCGGCATGGCGGCGGATGAAATCGAACGCTTCCGCCGCGAGATCGTGGAACGTTCCGGGGATGCCCGTGCCGGTGACAACATCACCGATCAGGAGCTGCTGCGCGAAGTCATGAACACCGTCGGCAAGCCCGGCCAGCTTGGCGGCTCCATCCGCTGTGTCGTGTCCGTGTCCATGCTCACCGAAGGCTGGGACGCCAACACCGTCACCCATGTCCTCGGCATACGCGCCTTCGGCACCCAACTTTTATGCGAGCAAGTCATCGGTCGCGCGCTGCGCCGCCAGTCCTATGAGCTGAACGAGGATGGCCCGGACAAGGGGCTGTTCAACGTCGAATACGCCGACGTGTTCGGCATCCCCTTCGACTTCACCGCCAAACCGGTCATCGCGCCGCCCCAGCCGCCGCGCGAGACGGTGCAGGTCAAGGCCGTGCGACCGGAGCGCGATGCGCTGGAAATCGTCTTCCCCCGCGTCGAAGGCTATCGCGTCGAGTTGCCGGAAGAACGGCTTGCCGCAAACTTCAACGCCGAATCCATCTTGACCCTCAGCCCCGAACTCGTCGGGCCAACCACCACCGTCAATGCCGGCTTGATCGGCAAGCCGGAAGACTTCAACGTGGAACACCTGAGCGATGTGCGGCCCTCCACCGTGCTGTTCAATCTGACCCAGCGCCTGCTCTACACCAAATGGCGCGACCCCGGAGAGGAGCCGAAGCTCCACCTCTTCGGCCAGCTCAAACGCATCACCAAAGAATGGCTCGACACCTGCCTGGTGTGCAAGGGCGGCACCTACCCCGCGCTGCTCATGTATCAGGCACTGGCCGATATGGCGTGCAACAAGATCACCGCCGCCATCACCCGGAGGTTCCTCGACGAACGCCCGATCAAGGCGCTGCTCGACGCCTACAACCCCACCGGCTCAACCCGGCACGTGCGATTCAACACCTCGAAGACCGACCGCTGGCAAACCAGTTCCAATTCCTGCCACATCAACTGGGTCGTACTCGACAGCGATTGGGAAGGCGAATTCTGCCGCGTAGCGGAAGCGCACCCCAAGGTGCGCGCCTATGTGAAAAATCACGGCCTTGGCCTGGAAGTGCCGTATCGCTACGGTTCCGAGACCCGCAAGTACCTGCCCGACTTCATCGTGCTGGTGGATTACGGCCACGGTGACGATGACCTGCTGCACCTGGCGGTCGAGATCAAGGGCTACCGCCGCGAAGATGCGGTCGAGAAAAAATCCACCATGGACACCTACTGGGTGCCCGGCGTGAACCATCTTGGCACTTACGGTCGCTGGGCGTTTGCCGAATTCACCGAGGTGTACCAGATCGAGGCCGACTTCAAGGCCAAGGTCGAAAGCGAGTTCAACAAAATGATCGAAAGGTGCGCCCATGAAAACTGAGGTCATTCATACACTCACGGGCAACTTCGAAGCTCACGCACAGCAGTCGGAAAATGGTATTGAATTCTGGCTTGCCCGCGACCTCCAGCATCTGCTCGGCTACGATGAGTGGCGGAATTTTACGACTGTCATCAGCAAAGCAAAAACCTCATGTGAAATGTCAGGACATCCGGCTGGGGATCATTTTGTTGACGTCAACAAAACGATCAGCATGCCCAAAGGAGCGGAGAAAGAAGTTCCTGATTGGTATCGCATCAAGCAGCGCGAAAAAATCAGCGGCATGGAACTGTCGACAATCTGTCGACAGTTCAAACTCAAATCACCCGAGGGCAAACGTAGGAATCGACAGGATGAACAGGATTCACAGGATAAAAACCAAGAAAATTTCTCTTCTGCTTTTCATCCCGTCCATCCTGTTAATCCTGTCGAAGAAATTCACTGGATATAATTTATGGAGCACGAAGAACTAACCCAAAAAATAATCGGCTGTGCGATGAAGGTGCATGGCACTCTCGGGCATGGCTTTCTGGAGTCGGTTTATCAGAACGCTCTTGCTCTTGAGTTGCGCAAGGCTGGAATGAAAGTTGAGTGCGAGAAAAAAATTCAGGTTACTTATGATGGTGTAATCGTCGGCGATTTCGCAGCGGACATGCTGATCAATGAGCGTGTCCTGATTGAGAATAAGGCAGTCCAGGTGCTTGCCATCGCTCACGAGGTGCAATTAGTCAACTACCTGACCGCAACAGGAATCGACATCGGCTTGCTGCTAAACTTCGGTGCCACACGACTGGAGTTCAAACGGAAGGCTCGTATCTATCGCCCGAAAAAATCAGGACAGGATGAACAGGATTTACAGGATAAAAACCTTGGTTCTTTTGATTCTCATCCTGTCCATCCTGATAATCCTGTCGAATAAATCATGGCCAAGAAACCACCCACCCTAAAATCCGTCGAATCCCTCACCCACGACGAGGCCACGCGCAGGAACATCCCGACGGCGGAGTTTCAGTCGGTGCTGGAAAAGGAACAGCAGCAGCCCAAGCAGATTCGCTACCCGCGCCCCGTCGCTGGCAACAGCGACGAAAAAACAAATAGAAATCGCGATCTCGACCCGCAACTGGTCTGGCGCGGCAAGGACGAGCAGGACTGGAGCGATCTCGTCGTCCACGCGCCGCCGCTCTACATCCAGGAAAAGGTACACCCCAAGGCGCTGATTGACGACCTGCTGCGCGACACCAAGGAGCGCGAGCACGGGGCTGGGCAGATCACCGCCGACCTGTTTGCCGACTTCAACGGCATCCCCAAGGGCGCGGACAAGACCGAGTTCTACCAGCACGACCAGAACTGGACCAACCGTATGATCCTCGGCGACTCGCTCCAAGTCATGGCCAGCCTGGCCGAGCGCGAGGGTCTGCGCGGCAAGGTGCAGTGCATCTACTTCGATCCGCCCTACGGTATCAAATTCAACAGCAATTTCCAGTGGAGCACCACCAGCCGCGACGTGAAGGACGGCAAGGCCGACCACATCACGCGCGAACCGGAGCAGGTCAAGGCGTTTCGGGATACCTGGCGCGACGGCATCCACAGCTACCTCACCTACCTGCGCGACCGGTTGACGGTGGCGCGTGATCTGCTGACGGATTCCGGCTCCATCTTCGTGCAGATTGGCGATGAGAATGTTCATCGCGTCCGAGCGGTGATGGATGAGGTGTTTGGGGAGGACAATTTCGTGAGCCTTGTGGACTTCAAGGTGACAAGTGGAACATCGCAGAATATTGGACTAAAACGAACAGGGAATTATCTCGTCTGGTATTCAAAATCGATAGAGAAAACCAAATTTCGTCGCCTCTACAACACGTCAAGTCCAGAGGGCGACTTTGAAACATTGCCGCTACACTCGGCTGGCGCAGGAGATCAAGAATCACGGCCTTTTCAAGGGCGGCTATGGAACATCCCGAATGGCCATTGGCGACATACAAGGGATGGATTTGATCGTTTAGTTAAAGCAGATCGAATTTTTCGAGCGTCAAGCGTCATCAGATCGAAATCTTTTCCGAGCGATTTTTCTGCTCAAGAAATTACGACAGTTTGGGCAGACACTAGCCCTGAGCTTCAAAAGAGCTATGTTGTTCAGACTTCAACGCGAGTGATAGAACGCTGCATCCTCATGGCCACCGATCCCGGCGACCTCGTGCTCGACCCGACCTGCGGTTCCGGCACCACCGCCGCCGTCGCCGAGCAATGGGGCCGCCGCTGGATCACCATTGACACCTCACGCGTGGCGCTGGCGCTGGCCCGCGCCCGCATCATGGGTGCGCGCTATCCGTTTTACCTGCTGGCCGATTCCCGCGAAGGCCAGATCAAGGAAGCCGAAGTCACCCGCAGCGTGCCGAGTTCGCAGCCGGTGCAGGGGGACATCCGCCACGGCTTCGTCTATGAGCGCGTGCCGCACATCACGCTCAAGTCCATCGCCAACAACGCGGAGATCGACGTCATCTGGGAGCAGTGGCAGGCAAAGCTGGAGCCGTTGCGCGAGCAACTTTCAAAAGCTATCAGACAGGATGAACAGGATTTACAGGATAAAAACCCACACGATTCTGTTTCTCATCCTGTCCATCCTGTTAATCCTGTCAAAAAAGTTTTTCTCGAAGAGTGGGAGATTCCTCGCGAAGCCGTTGCCAAGTGGCCGGATGCGGCAAAGAAACTACACGCCGACTGGTGGCAGGCGCGCATCGCCCGGCAGCAGGAGATCGACAAGTCCATCGCCGCCAAGGCAGAGTTCGAATACCTCTACGACAAGCCCTACGAAAACAAGAAGTGCGTGCGCGTGGCCGGCCCGTTCACCGTGGAGAGCCTCAGCCCGCACCGTATGCTGGGCGTGGATGAGAACGACGAGCTGATCGACACTCTCAAGCAGGACAACGCCGACTACGCGGCCCGCCAAACTTTTCCGCAGATGATTCTGGAGAACCTCAAGACCGCCGGGGTGCAGCAGGCGCACAAGGAAGACCGCATCACCTTCACCGCACTCACCCCGTGGCCGGGGTATCTGGTCTGCGCGGAAGGCAAGTACAGACAGGATGAACAGGATTTGCAGGATAAAGACCAAAACGGCTCTGCTTCTCATCCTGTCCATCCTGTTAATCCTGTCGAAAAAAGAGCCGGCATCTTCATCGGCCCGGAGTTTGGCACGGTGCAGCGCAGCGACCTGGTGGAAGCCGCCCGCGAATGTGGCGATGCCGGATTCGATGTGCTGATCGCCTGCGCTTTCAACTATGAGGCGCACGCCACCGAGTGTGCTCAAGGCGCGCATGAACGCCGACCTGCACATGGCCGAGGACTTGAAGAACACCGGCAAGGGCAACCTCTTCGTCATCTTCGGCGAGCCGGACATTACCTTGCTGCCGCAGGCCGACGGCAAGCTATGCGTGAAGGTGAACGGCGTGGATGTCTTCAAACCCCAGACCGGCGAAGTCATCAGCAACGGCGCCGACGGCATCGCCTGCTGGTTCATCGACACCGACTACAACGAAGAGAGTTTCTTCGTCCGCCACGCCTACTTCCTCGGTGCCAATGACCCCTACAGCGCACTCAAGACCACGCTAAAGACGGAGATCGACCCGGAGGCGTGGGCGACCTTGAACAGCGACACCTCACGCCCGTTCGAGAAGCCCAAGTCGGGACGGATTGCGGTGAAGGTCATCAATCATCTGGGGGATGAGGTGATGAAGGTGTTCAAGGTGGTTTGATGGACGAACCGCAACAATTCCTGATCTACCAAAGCGAAGACGGCGCCACCCGCATAGACGTGATGCTGGAGGCGGAAACCCTGTGGCTGAACCAGAAGCAGTTGACCGAGCTGTTCGGCAAAGCCAAGGGGACGATCAGCGAGCACATCAAGCACATCTTTGAAGACGGCGAGCTGACTCCGGCGGCAACTGTTCGGTTATTCCGAACAGTTCAACCCGAGGGAGGCCGTGACGTGGCCCGCGAGGTGGAGCACTACAACCTGGACATGGTGCTGGCGCTGGGCTTCCGGGTGCGCAGCCCGGTCGGCGTGCGCTTCCGCCAGTGGGCCAAAGACAAGCTCAAGGAATACATCGTCAAGGGCTTCGTGCTGGACGACGCGCGCTTGAAGAACCCCGGCAAAGGAAATGATTATTTCGACGAGCTGACGCGCCGCCTGCAAGACATCCGCACCAGCGAGCGGCGCTTTTACCAGAAGATCACCGACATCTACGCGACCAGTGTGGATTACGCCGCCAGCCATGCGCTCACCCAGACGTTCTTTGCCACGGTGCAGAACAAGGTGCATTTCGCCATCCACGGACAGACAGCCGCCGAGCTGATTGCCGCCCGCGCCGACAGCGGCCAGCCGAACATGGGGCTGACGACTTGGGAGGGGGCACGCATCCGCAAGGCCGATGTGAGTATCGCCAAGAATTATCTGAACGAGGAAGAAC
>VIKH01000177.1 GCA_008080515.1 Gallionellaceae bacterium
TAGCTTCCTGCTGTATTTTCTGCTGCATATGCCTGAATTCTTCCGCCGCCATTTCGCGCGAGATGTCCGTCTTGACGGTGTGAACATAGCGCTGCAAGCGCCCCCACAGGTGGCCGAACGTGCGCGCCACCTTGGGCAAGCGCTCCGGGCCGACGACGATCAGGGTCACCGCGAGGATGACTATCAGCTCTGAAAAATCAACGCCGAACATGAGAAACGAGCGATGCGACCATCACGGTATCGCCAAAGGAAGGAGTGAGCGGTTATTGCAATTCCAGTTCGAGAGTGGGGCAAAGTGGCGACAAGCAAGCGCGGAAGCCAACGCAGCATCACTGATGAAATGGAATTGGAATCATGCTTTGGTGTGGGTCTTGTCCTTAACTTCACCTTCGATGACCTGGCCGCCCTGCTGCGCCTGCTGGGGCTGATCTTCCTCGCTTTTCATGCCTTCCTTGAAGCCCTTTACCGCGCCACCCAGATCGCTGCCGATGTTGCGCAATTTCTTGGTGCCGAATATCAGGAGCACGACCAGCAACACTATCAACCAGTGCCAAATACTCAGAGAGCCCATTTATTTCTCCTCGATTATCGCGTCAATCGCGTTTTACCATAGGCGGAATCAGCCCGCCGCCGATGATGTGAACGTGCAGGTGGAACACTTCTTGGCCGCCACCTTTGCCGGTATTGATGACCGTGCGGAAGCCGTTGTGCAGCCCTTGCTGTTTCGCCAGCTCCGGGGCGAGCACCAGCATTTTGCCGAGCAGGGCGGCGTGGCTTTCATCGGTTTCGGCCAGCGAAGCCAGATGCTGTTTTGGAACCAGCATGAAATGCACCGGGGCAACCGGGTTGATGTCGTGGAAAGCCAGCAGATCATCGTCCTCGTACACCTTGCGGCAGGGGATTTCTGCACGGGCGATTTTGCAGAATATACAGTTCTCGCTCATTTCATTCTGGCTTTCTGCCGGCTTTCTCTTCCAGCCCCGATACGCCTTCACGCCGCGCCAGCTCTTTCAGCACGTCCTCCGCGCTCAAACCATGGTGCGCCAGCAGCACCATGCAGTGAAACCACAGGTCGGCGGTTTCGTACACCAGATGAGTCCGGTCGCCACCCTTGGCCGCCAGCAACACTTCGGATGGCGTTCTCGCCCTTGCCGAAGAGCTTTGCGACATATGAGCTGTCCGGCGCGGCCTGTTTGCGCGCCTGTATGGTATCGGCCAATCGTTGCAGGATGTCGTTGCTCATTTCTTATATATCTCGTTCGGATCTTTGATAACAGCGTCGCATTCTACCCATTGCCCGTTTTCCAGGCGATTGAAAAAACAGCTCGCGCGTCCGGTGTGGCAGGCGATGCCGCCTTGCTGTTCAATCTGCAACAGCACCACGTCGCCATCGCAGTCGAGCCGGATTTCCTTGACCCGCTGAACATGGCCGGATTCTTCGCCCTTCTTCCACAGCTTCTTGCGCGAGCGCGACCAGTATACCGCCTCGCCGGAGCGGGCGGTGCGCTTCAGCGCCTCGCGGTCCATCCAGGCCACCATCAGCACGCGTCCGCTGGCCGCATCCTGCGCGATGGCGGGCACCAGACCGTCTTCGGACCAGTTGATTTTGTTCAGCCAGGTTTCGCTCATAACCTGACTTCTATGCCTTGCTGCGCCATGAACTGCTTGGCCTGCTGCACGGTGTATTCGCCGTAATGGAAAATGCTCGCCGCCAGCACCGCATCGGCGCCGCCGAGTTTTACGCCATCGACCAGATGTTGCAAAGTCCCCGCGCCGCCGCTGGCGATGACCGGGATTTCCAGCGCTTCGGTTACGGCGCGCGTCAAGGCCAGATCGAAGCCGGTTTTCTGCCCGTCCCGATCCATGCTGGTGAGCAGGATCTCGCCCGCACCCAGTCCCTGCATGCGCTTGGCCCATGCCACCGCATCCAGTCCTGTCGTTTTGCGCCCGCCGTGGGTAAACACTTCCCATCGGTCAGGGCCGGTTTGCTTGGCGTCTATCGCCACCACGATGCATTGCGAGCCGTAGCGCCCCGCCGCATCGGCCACCAGTTGCGGGTTGAGCACCGCCGCAGTGTTGATGCTCACCTTGTCGGCGCCGGCGTTGAGCAGGTTGCGCACATCTTCCACTTGGCGCACACCGCCGCCCACGGTCAGCGGGATGAAAACCTGCTCGGCCACCTGTTCGATGATGCGGAACAGGATGCCGCGGTCATCGGAGCTGGCGGTGATGTCGAGGAAAGTCAGTTCGTCCGCGCCCTGTTCATCGTAGCGGCGCGCAATTTCCACCGGGTCGCCCGCGTCGCGCAACTGGACGAAGCTGACGCCCTTGACCACGCGACCGGCGGTGACGTCCAGGCAAGGGATGATGCGCTTGGCCAGCATCAGAGCGGGGGAGTGGAAAGCTGGTCGGCCAATGCCTGCGCGGCGGCAAAATCCAGCGTGCCCTCGTAGATCGCCCTCCCGGTGATCGCGCCGGTGATGCCGTCGCTCTGCACCGCGCACAGCGCGCGCACGTCGTCGAGATTGGTGATGCCGCCGCTGGCGATAACCGGCACCGAAAGCGGCTTGGCCAGTTCCACCGTGGCGGGAATGTTGACGCCGGCCATCATGCCGTCGCGCCCGATGTCGGTGTAAATGATGGCCTCGACCCCGTACCCTTCGAAGCGTTTGGCCAGATCGCACACGTCGTGGCCGGTGAGCTTGGACCAGCCATCCACCGCCACCTTGCCGCCTTTGGCGTCCAACCCCACCATGATGTGGCCGGGGAAGGCGTCGCAGGCCTCGTGCAGGAAGCCCGGCACTTTGACTGCCGCCGTGCCGATGATGATGTAGCTGACCCCGATATCCAGATAGCGCTCGATGGTTTCCAGGTCGCGGATGCCGCCGCCAAGCTGGATCGGCACATCCGCGCCCACCGCCGCCACGATGCCGCGTACCGCCGCCTCGTTTTTCGGTTTGCCGGCGAAGGCGCCGTTCAGGTCAACCAGATGCAGGCGGCGCGCACCCTGTTCCAGCCAGCGCGCGGCGGTTGCAGCAGGA
>VIKH01000061.1:0-22113 GCA_008080515.1 Gallionellaceae bacterium
GGTTGAAGGTGATGCCGCATCCGGCGACGAAGCGGTGCGCGAAGTTTTCCCAATCCACGTCAGGGTAGGCGGCCAGGTGCGCGCGCGCGCGTTGCAGGCGGTGCGCGACGTTGGCCATTTCCTTGCCCAGCGTGCTGGGCGTGGCAGTCTGGCCGTGGGTGCGGCACAGCATCGGCAGATCGGCATGCCGGTGGGCAAGATCGCGCAACTTGCCGATAAGCGCATCCAGTGCGGGCAGCATCGCTTCGGAGCAAGCGTGATCCAGCATCAGCGCGTGGCTCAAATTGTTGATGTCTTCCGAGGTGCAGGCGAAGTGGATAAACTCAAGATGGGCCGCCGTTTCCGGGTTGCCAGACAGTTTTTCTCGCAGCCAGTATTCGACGGCTTTCACGTCATGATTGGTGCGCTTTTCAATGGTCTTGATCTGTTCCGCGTCGGCTTCGCTGAAGCCCGCCGCCAGCGCATCCAGTTGCGCGACAGTGGCGGCGGAGAACGGCGGGATCTCCGCGATGCCCGCTTCCGCGCTCAACGCTTTCAGCCACTCGATTTCGATCAACACGCGGTAGCGGATCAGGCCGAATTCGCTGAAGTGCTGGCGCAGTGCGCCCACCTTGCCACTGTAGCGGCCATCGAGCGGGGAAAGGGCGGTGAGGGCTGACAGGGTCATGGTTGTGATCGGATGATGGGGAAGGCGCTATTTTACGGGAAAGCGGGGATGGAGCCTATTGGCGAGCAAACCTGTTTGCGCCAAGCGCTGTTGATGTTTATTCCTATATGGATATAATGCGCTAATGAGCAAACTGTTGGTCAAGCCGCTGGAGTGGGTTGCGTCCTCGAAGAAGGATTTATTGTCCATGCCGCCGGACGTGGTGGACGTGTTTGGATATGCGCTCCATCTGGCACAACAGGGCGGGAAGCACGCTCAGGCCAAACCGCTCAAGGGATTTGGGTCGGCTGGCGTGCTGGAAGTGGTTGAAGACAACGACGGCAATACCTATCGGGCAGTCTATACGGTGCGATTCAGTAATGCGGTCTATGTTCTGCATTGCTTCCAGAAGAAATCACACAAGGGCATCACAACACCGAAACAGGATATGGACTTGATCCATGACAGGCTGAAGCTGGCGCAACAACATGCAGGAGGAGTGAAAAGATGAGCAACATCGAACATGGCAGCACCAATGTATATGCCGATCTCGGTCTGGATAGTGCCGAGGAAATGCTGGTCAAGGCGCAACTGGCCACAAAAATTGGCGACATCATCAAACGGCGCAAATTGACGCAAATGCAGGCTGCCGAGCTGCTGGGCATTACACAACCGAAATTATCCGGCTTGCTGCGCGGGCAATTTCGCGGAATATCAGAAACCAAAATGCTGGAGTGCCTTACCCGGCTTGGCCGCGATGTTGAAATAGTCGTCAAGCCTGCACCTCGGTCACGAGCGGAGGGGCATGTGAAGGTGGTGTTCGCTTGAGTTAAGGCAGTAGGCCGTTTGCCTTTAGTCTGTCGAAGGGCGACGTCCACCGATATCAAAATCAAAACCGTCGGGGGTGGCCCGACAACCAGTCACCTTCCTTTGCGTCACCAAAGGAAAGGCGACCCCGGTTTGCCGCCCTTCTGATCCCCTCGTGTACTCGGCAGGTCAGGCCTCCTCATAAACTCGCACGATCCGCTGCGCGGCCACGTGCTCAAACATATTCGTCGGAATGCCCCTCACCCGCCTGCGCCACTCGGCGGCGCACAGGGGAAATTGAAAAGCCGGTTTGGTAGGGCGGGTTGGTGAAGCGTAACCCGCCGGATGTCCGTTGCTATTTGGCGCATTACGCCGTGCGGCTAATGCGCCCTACGCCACTTTAGCGGCTCTACAACCACGGTCTACCTCTTGCAGGTGCAACCCGCCGGATGCTGTAATCATGCGGAATATTACGCCACGTGGCTAAAGCGCTCTACGCTGGCTGAGCAAGAAGAATGCGATAAGAGACAAAACAACCAATGCGAGCGGCGTGGGTTCTGGGACAGTAGATGTAGGCGTAAATGCCGAGAAATTTCCCCCGGCTAACCCAGTTTCACCCCCCTCGAAACGACGAATCCAAATTCGACCAACGTGCGCAAGCTGTTGAACCTGCGCTTGTGATGGCATCGCAAGGGAAGAGAGTGTCGTGCCCGAAAAACCCCACAAATCAAACTGAATCAGATAGAAATTTAATGGAATTGCGTCGTATAAAAGGCTACTTACAAAATAACCATCATCATGGTTGTAGCCGCCAGTAGTGTTAGTCCAGTTATCGAAGACTTGCAGTTCAGATGAGGCCGAGCTAATCAGTGAAATCCCCTCAGCGGAGATTGAGAATTTTCCACCTGCGTAGCGCATCCGCCCTGCTTCAATTAGGGAGCCGGTTTGAAGAGTGTCGTCGTGCGTGTAGGTAGCAATGAACGTGTTGCCAAAACTGAGGCCCGCCCCGGCACCGCGTATATCAGTAAGGATACCAGTGAATTGGTACGTCTCAGTTGAAGCATTGACTTTCGGTGAAATGGAAGTTATTGAGATTGCGACAAAGAGTGAGACAAGTAAGTTTTTCTTGAGGCACCCTGAAGACGACGTAGATGAAAAATTTAACGTGGTGTTGTGACAGTTGTTCCACAAAAAACAAATAGCAGTAACATAGCGCACGCTTTTTTTATACCATGGCTTGTTCAGAAATCGGTTTTTCCTACAGCTTCAACGCATGAATTCATGAATTCACCGGCCCGCGCGGCTTTTCGCGCTAGCCCGTTAAAATGACTGGTTCGGCCTTTATTTCTTGCCGATGCCGGGTGCATGGTGGATAACCTCTTCCTGCGTAAGATCGTCGGTTCGACTCCCGAATAGCTCTTTGCGAACTGAAATCACTACTGATAGAGGGTTGGGCTACCTTTCTTGGCAAGACAAGAAAGGTAGCCAGTTGCCGGTCTGCCACCGGCGATTTTGGTTTTGGTGTTGCGATTCCCCTTCGATAAATTCAGCACGAACGGCCTACCACCCCTCACGCAATAATCCCCCCGCCCAAACACACCCCCCCGTCATACACCACCACCGATTGCCCCGGCGTGACCGCCCATTGCGGCTCATCGAACGCGAAGTTGGCGCGGTCGCCGTCAAGCGCAGCGATGCGGCAGGCGGCATCGTGCTGGCGGTAACGGATCTTGGCACCGTAGCCGCGCGTGGTGTCGGGTGAGCGACCGCTGATCCAGTGCAGGTCAATCGCATCCAGAGCAGGTTTCAGCAAAGCGGGATGGTCGTGGCCCTGCACTACGATGAGCCGGTTGTTCGCCATGTCTTTGTCCGCCACAAACCACGGCTCGCCGGTGCCATCCTTGCCGCCGCCTATGCCCAACCCTTGCCGCTGCCCCAGGGTATAGAACGACAAACCCTGATGCTGGTTAATCACTTTGCCCTCCGGCGTTACCATGTCGCCCGGTTGGGTTGGCAGGTAGCGGTTGAGAAATTCGCGGAACGGGCGTTCGCCGATGAAGCAAATGCCGGTGCTGTCGCGCTTGGCGTGGTTGGCGAGGCCGTGTTTGCGGGCGATTTCGCGCACCTCGGTCTTCAGCAGCTCGCCGAGCGGGAACATCGCCCTGGATAGTTGCGTCTGGTTCAGGCGGTGCAGAAAATAGCTTTGATCCTTGCTGCCATCATCCGCCTTGAGCAGTTGGAACAGCCCATCCCGTTCGCGCACCCTGGCGTAGTGCCCCATGGCAATCGCATCTGCACCCAGGCGCATGGCGTGATCGAGAAAGGCCTTGAACTTGATTTCCGAGTTGCACAGGATATCCGGGTTGGGCGTGCGCCCGGCCTCGTATTCGCGCAGGAAATAAGCGAACACGCGCTCCTTGTACTCTGCGGCGAAGTTGGCCGCCTCGATGGGGATGCCGATGACATCGGCGGCAGAAACCGCATCAATCAAATCCTCGCGCGAGGAACAATATTCATCGTCGTCGTCATCTTCCCAGTTCTTCATGAACAGGCCGGTGACCTCATAGCCCTGCTGTTTCAGCAGCAGGGCGGAGACGGAGGAGTCCACCCCGCCGGACATGCCGACTACGACATGTTTAATCATGGCTTGTAGGGTGGATTAAGCGCGGAGCGCGAATCCACCAGAACGGTGGATGCACACAGTTGGTGTTTTTCCACCCTGCACATCCGTGTTCAGTCATAGTGGACGAGCAAATCGAGCGGATAGCGTTTGCCGGAAAGATAATCTTCCACACAGCGCAGCACCAGCGGGCTGCGGTGTTGCTCGCGGCAGGCGCGGATTTCCTGTGGCGTCAGCCAGACCGCGCGGATGATGCCTTCATCGAGCTCCCGCTCGGAGTGAAAGGCGAGAGTGCGCCCGGCGAAAGCGAAGCGCAGGTAGGTAATGTCGGTTTGGGGCGCGGGCCAGCGGTAAATGCCGACCAGGTGCTGCGGCTCGAACTCGTGGGCGGTTTCCTCCCGCGCTTCGCGCACCACCGCCGCCAGCAGCGATTCGTCCGGCTCCAGATGCCCGGCGGGCTGGTTGAATCGAATGCCCAGGGAGGTGTGCTCTTCCACCAGCAAAAACTTGCCTTCCTGCTCGATGATGGCGGCGACGGTGACGTTGGGTTTCCAGATCATGCGGATATTTTACAGGGGAATGCCGCCATCTGTCGTTGAGGCTCAAAGCGCGGCAGGTTGAAGCGGGCCATCCATCCCGGTGTATCATGCCACGCTCGTTTTTCGAAATTAAATCCTGCTCATTGCGAGTGCTGAACGTGTCCGACCACACTCTGTCTGAAGAAACACCGCAAGAACCCGCCGCCATCCAGCGTAGGGTAATTATCGCCGCGTGCTTCGGCACGTTTCTGGAGTGGTACGACTTCCTCACCTTCGCCTCGCTGGCCACCTATTTCAGCGTGCTGTTTTTTCCGCCGGACAACCCGGTCGCCGCGCTTTTGGCGAGTTTGGCGACTTTCGGGGCGGGGATGCTGGTCAGGCCGCTCGGCGCGGCGCTGTTCGGCTCGCTCGCCGACAAGCACGGGCGCCGCCCGATTTTCATCGCCACCATCGCGCTGATGGGGGCGACGACCTTCTGCGTCGGCCTGCTGCCGACTTACGCGCAGGTCGGCTTGCTGGCGCCCGCGCTGTTACTGATCCTGCGCCTGTTGCAGGGGCTGTCGGTGGGCGGCGAAATCGGCGGGTCGGCGGTGTATATCACCGAGCATGCGCCCGCCAACAAGCGCGGCGCTTATACCAGCGTGCTGCAACTGATGGGACCGCTGGGCATCCTGGCTTCCACCTTGCAGGTGGTGTTGTTGCAAAGCTGGCTCGGCGAAGCCGATTTCGCGGCATGGGGGTGGCGCGTGCCCTTCCTGCTGTCCGCCGTGCTGCTGCTGATCTCGCTCAAAAGCCGGATGAATTTGCACGAATACCTTGGGGCGCATGGCGCTGCTGTTTTTTTCGTCGCAGGTTTACACCAACGTCTATCTGAAAAGCGTCGTCAAACTGGATCCGCAGCTTGCCGGAACGCTGGTGATGCTGGGCACGCTGGTTTTGTTTCCACTGACGGTTTTCTGCGGCTGGCTGTCGGATCGCATCGGTCGCCGCCCGGTGCTGCTGGCCGGTTTGCTGCTCGGCTGCCTGGTCATCCTGCCGGTGTTCAAGGGCTTGATGCATTACGGCAACCCGGCGCTGGAGCATTTCAACCGCACGGTGCCGGTGGAGTTGTACGGCGAATCTTGCGATTACGGCCCGTTCACCAAGGCGCGCAACGACTGCGAGCGCAACCAGGAGCTGTTCGCCAAACTGGGCGTGAGCTACACGCTTTATCCCACCCGCACATCCGGCCAGACCGTCGCGCGCATCGGCAAAACGGGCGAAGTCGCCGGGTATGTGCCGGAGGAAACCAAACGGGCGTTGCGGGACGAGGGCTGGCCGGAGCGCGCCGATCCGAACCAGGCAGACCGGCTGATGCTGACTTTGCTGCTGATGGCTACGGTGCTGCCGCTCGCGCTGATTACCGGCCCGCAAACTGCCGTGCTGGCCGAGCTGTTCCCGGCGCGCACGCGCTACACCGCCGCCGCGCTGCCGCACAACTTAAGCGCGGGGTGGATCGGCGGAATGTCGCCGTTCATGGTTACGCTGTTCAGCGTCAAGGCGGGCGACGCCTTTTCCGGTATGTGGTACCCCGCCATTTTGCTGGCGGTGGCCTTTACCGTCGGCCTGCTATTCCTGCCGGAGACCCGCAACACCCCTCTCGATGGCTAGATTTTGAGACAAAAGTCCGGAAATACAGCATATTCAACAAGTAACAGTTTTGTGGCCAAGTCAAGCCGACACGGCTGAAATTATCGCTTGCAAAAAAAGACGGATTCACTAGAATTAGTGGCGATTCGAAAGACAAACCACTACATCTAGTGGTTTTATATTTTCCGGGCTGCAATAGCCCACGCGCCAATCAAAACAACAATCACGGGGAGCTTTTATGCCTGCAACCGAAAATGTATTACCCATCGCATCCGCCCGCAACGCATCCGAACCGGCCACCTCTTCCGCCATGCCAAACGACCAGAACAAGATGAAACGCCACAACGATTCCGTCGTGCAATTCGAACCGGCGAAGGCTGCGGCCACCCCTCTGTCCGAGCAGGAAATCACCCCCGAGGTGCTGCTGGAAAAGTATTGCAAGGAAGGCGAAACGACGGCGCATGATGTGCGGGTGCGGGTGGCGCGCGGCCTGGCTGCGGTCGAGAAGGATTCCGCCACATGGGAACCGCAGTTTCTGTGGGCGCTCGAGAACGGTTTCATCCCCGGAGGGCGCATCAACTCTGCGGCGGGCACCCCGTTGCAGGCAACGCTCATCAACTGCTTCGTGCAGCCCGTCGGCGATGCGATCAGCGGCTACAGCAACGGCAAGCCGGGCATCTACGATGCGCTGCAACAGGCCGCAGAAACCATGCGCAGGGGCGGCGGCGTCGGCTACGATTTTTCCGCCATCCGCCCGAAAGACGCGCTGGTAAAGGGCACGAATAGCCGTGCGAGTGGCCCCGTATCCTACATGCGCGTGTTTGACCGCAGTTGCGAGACGGTGGAATCGGCGGGGGCGCGCCGGGGCGCGCAAATGGGCGTGCTGCGCTGCGACCACCCCGACATCGAGGCTTTCATCCACGCCAAGGATAACGGCGACCTGCGCAACTTCAACCTTTCGATCGGAATCAGCGACGCGTTCATGCAGGCGGTGCAGGCCGACGCGGAATGGGAGCTGGCGCACAAGGCCATGCCCTCCAAGGCGGCAATGAGCGCCGGTGCCTATTTGCGCGCCGACGGCTGCTGGGTGTACCGCAAAATCAAGGCGGCGGACTTGTGGGACCAGATCATGCGCGCCACTTACGACCACGCGGAGCCGGGCGTGCTGTTCATAGACAAGATCAACCGCGACAACAACCTTTCTTATATCGAAAAGATCGAGGCGACCAACCCCTGCGTCACCGCCGATACGTGGGTCATGACCACGGATGGGCCGCGCCAGGTAGTCGAGTTGATGGGCAGGCCGTTCTCTGCGGTAGTGGACGGGCAGGCTCATCCGTCAACCGCCGATGGATTTTTCAAGACTGGCGAGAAGCCGGTAATGACGGTTCGCTGCAAAGAAGGTTTTGCCCTACGCCTGACCGCCAACCACCGCGTGTTGCGGGCAAAAATCAGCCGCCATCGGCGCGATACCGAGTGGGTGGACGCAGGCGACATCAAGGCGGGCGATTTGCTGGTGTTGCACAACCATCGCGAATTTTCTGGCTGGGGCGGCGAGGGCACCATAGAGCAGGGCTATTTGCTTGGCCTGCTGCTCGGCGATGGCGTACTCAAGAAAACGGCGGCGGTATTGTCGGTTTGGGAACACGCGGGCAGCGAATCGGTGCGCCGCACCGTCGCGGAGGCGGCCACCTGTTTGCCGCGCCGTACAGATCACCGGGGCTGGCATGCCGTGGCCGGGCGCGGCGAGTACCGTTTCAAGTCGTCTGGCCTGCTGGCTCTGGCTGCCCAGTTTGGCATGCAGGGCGGCAAGACAATTACTGCGGAAGTAGAGCAGGCATCGCATGATTTTTACCGTGGTTTTCTGCGCGGCTTCTTTGATGCCGACGGTTCGGTGCAAGGGTCACAGGAAAAGGGAGTGAGCGTGCGGCTGGCCCAATCCAACGAGGCGGCGCTGGAGGCGGTGCAACGCATGCTGGCGCGCATGGGGATCATTTCGACCCTTTACCGCTACCGCCGTGAAGCACAGATGAAGGCCATGCCGGATGGCAAGGGCGGCGAGAAGGAATATGCGGTCATGGCGCAGCACGAACTGGTTATCGCCAACGACAACCTAGTGCGCTTTGGCGATCTGGTCGGTTTTGCCGACAGCGAAAAGCACGAACGCCTCGAAGCGCTGTTGGCGAATTACCGACGCGCGCCCAACCGCGAACGCTTTGTCGCAGAGGTGGAAAGTATCGAAGTTGGCGGTGTGGAAGCGGTTTATGACGTGCAGATTCCCGGCATCAACGCCTTTGATGCCAACGGGCTGTACGCGCACAATTGCGGCGAGCAGCCGCTGCCCAGCTACGGCTGCTGCGATCTCGGCAGCATCAACCTGGCCAGATTCGTGCTCAACCCGTTCACCGAAAGCGCGGATTTCGATTTCGTCACGTTTGACCGCGTGGTGGGGCTGGCGGCGAGGATGCTGGACAACGTGCTGGATGCGACGGTCTGGCCGCTGGAAGAGCAGCGCGCCGAAGCGCAGGCCAAGCGCCGCATCGGCATCGGGTTCACCGGCCTGGGCGACATGCTGATCATGCTGCGCCTGAATTACAACAGCGACGAAGGGCGGCAGATGGCGGCGCGCGTCGCGGAAGCCATGCGCGATTCCGCTTACGAGGCCTCCATTGATCTGGCCATTGAAAAAGGCACCTTCCCGGCACTGGATGTAGACCGGTATCTGGCCGAGCCGCACTTTGCCTCGCGCCTGCCGGACAACATCAAGGAGCGCATCCGCCAGCACGGCCTGCGCAACAGCCACCTGCTGTCCATCGCGCCCACCGGCACCATCAGCCTGGCCTTCGCGGATAACGCCAGCAACGGCATCGAGCCGCCGTTCTCGTGGTTCTACAACCGCAACAAACGTATGCCGGACGGCAGCAAGAAAGCCATCCAGGTGGAAGATTACGCCTGGCGCCTGTACCGCCACCTCGGCGGCGACGTGAACAACCTGCCCGGCTACTTCGTGACCGCGCTGGAAATGTCGGCCAAAGACCATATGGCGATGTCCGCTGCAGTGCAACCGTACGTGGACACCGCCATTAGCAAGACCGTCAACGTGCCCGCCGACTACCCGTTCGAGTTCTTCGAAGACTTGTACATGGAAGCGTGGAAGCACGGCCTGAAAGGCATCACCACCTACCGCCCCAACAGCGTGATGGGCGCGGTGCTGGAAGTCAAACCCGTTGCGGCAGCCAACGAGGCGCCGCAGAGCACCGAGTCCGACGTGGACCGGCGCGTGGTGCTCGACATCATGCCCGCCCCGGCGCTGGCCAGCCTGCGCTGGCCGCGCCGCCCGGAGCAACCGCTGGGCAGCGACGGCTGGGTCTATATGATCGAACACCCGCATGGCAGTTTCGCGGTATTCATCAGCCACATCCAGAACGGGCAGGCGCGCCCGTTCGAGGTGTGGGTGAACGGTGCGGAGCAGCCGCGCGGCCTGGGAGCGGTGGCCAAGACGCTGTCCATGGACATGCGCGCCGAAGACCGTGGCTGGCTGAATATGAAACTTTCGGTGCTGGAAAAAGGCGCGGGCGACGACGCTTTCTTCATGCCCTTTCCGCCGAACGGCGACAAAGTGCGCATGCCCAGCCTGGTGGCGGGGTTCGCCAAAATCGTGCGCTACCGCTGCGATCAGCTCGGGGCGCTGGCCATGCAGGAAGGCGAGGCCACGCCGGTGCTGGATGCGATGTTCTCGCGCAAGGAACCGAAAGCCAGCCCGGACGGCACCATGAGCTGGACGGTGGACGTGCTGAACCATGCGGGCGGCGACGATTTCGTGCTGGGCCTGAAAGAGTTGCGGTTGCCGGACGGCCAGCGCCGCCCCTATTCGGTGTGGCTATCCGGCGAATACCCGCGCGCGCTGGACGGGCTGTGCAAGCTGCTCAGCCTCGACATGCGCGTGATTGATCCGGCGTGGATCGGCATGAAGCTGCGCAAGCTGCTGAACTACTCCGAGCCGCTGGGCGACTTCATGGCCAAGGTGCCCGGCAGCGAAAAATCGCAGACCTGGCCCTCCACCGTGGCCTACGTGGCGCGGCTGATGATCCACCGTTACGCCATGCTGGGGCTGCTCACCGAAGAAGGTTATCCGGTAAACGAGACCGGCATCATGTCCTCCCCGCAACCGAGCAAACGACCGTTTGTCGAGCGGCGGCGCAACCCCGAGGCGCACCTCATGGCCGGCAAGAAATGCGCCGAATGCGGCAACCGCACCGTCATCAAAAAAGACGGCTACGAGTTCTGCACGGCGTGCGGGGCGATCGGGGCGTGCGGCTAGAAGTTAGGTATAGGGAGCAGCACCCGCAAGGGGCAGGCCGTGGTTGTAAAGCCGCTAAAGCGACAACAACCACGCACTAACCAACGGGGATTGCACCCTTTACCGTGAACATCCGGTGCAATGTATTTCATTTATTGCACCCGCGAGCTGGCTCATTCCGGAAAATCCATGGCAGATTTCATCGAACGCATCCTGATTCTTGCCAAGACTTACCCATCGCCCAGCGCGAAGTATGTCGAGACTTCCTGCGTGGCGGGCATCAATGAGCGGGGGCAGCTTCGTCGTTTGTATCCAGTGCCGTTCCGGCTTATCGAGGAAGGTCAGCAATTCAGGAAGTGGCAATGGATCAGCGCGCGAGTGAAAAAATCGAATCACGACAATCGCGCGGAAAGTCACCGCATTTACGTGGATACCATCGAATGCGATGCGGAGCCACTTTCGACGAAAAACAATTGGGAAGAGCGATGGGTATGGATTGACCGCTTGCCCGCTTTCACGAACTTCAAGGATATAGATGGCGGCAGAGAAAAGGCGCTGGCAAGCCTCGCACTGCTTCGCCCCAAGTGCATCATCAGCCTGGACATTACGCCTGCGCGCAATGCAGACTGGACGGAGGATGAGCGGGCAAAGCTGTTGCAGGAGCAGATGCAGGGCAGTTTGTTTGATGAGGCGGAGGCGAAGCGCCAGATACGGGAGTTGAAGAAAATCCCGTTCGATTTTTATTACCGCTACGTTTGCGATACCCCGGATGGCGAGGTCGAAGAGCGGCACAAGATTGTTGACTGGGAAGCTGGCGCGCTCTATTGGACTTGCAAGCGCAGCCACGGACAGGACTGGGAGACGCCCTTTCGCGCAAAGCTGGAAGGAAATTTAACCGGGAAAAATCTGATGTTCCTGATGGGTAACCAGCACCGTTTCCAAGATCAATGGTTGATCATCAGTTTGATCTACCCGCCTATGCAAAAGCCAGTCCAAAATCCGCAGGCGCCTTTGTTTTGACCGCGTCAACGCGGATGTGAGATACGCGCATTCCGCTCTGCTGCCTGACCGCGTCGGCTACCATGGAACGATGGCAATAGTTGAAATCAGCCTCGAAGCAAAGCAGCGCGCAGTTTGAAGAATTTGCCAGTGTCGCCAGCTCTTCGATGGCATCTTTCTGCGTCTTGATGTATTTCAAAAATCTCTCTTTGTAACGCTTCCAGTCGGCATCGGCACGGTAACGATCACGAATCGGTTTCGGACAACCAAGGTCAGCCAGGTGGGTATATTCCAATCCACTCAAGTTGAGGGCGGCAGCCAGTATTTTCTTCGAGAAACCCGGCTTGCGCGAAAGCGGCAGCTCTCGCACATCAACCACAGTCTCGATACCGTGTTCCTTGAGCAGCATGAAGAATTGCTGAATATCAATGCCTTCATAGCCGATTGTGTAGATTGTCATAGCCCTGCCTCTCCCGTTGAGGCTGTAGAATAACTCAAAATGCCAAAATCGCCACTCTACAAATCAACAAGTTGCGAAGCGATTTTTCTCGAAAATTGGCTTTTTCTTCAGCCTCATTAGACCGCAGTTTAACGGAGTTTTAACGCTTCATAAACCATGACAACGCGATGTTAATTTTAAGCGTAACTCGTCGGCTTTTTTCTGCGCCAGAATACCCCGCAGTCTTGCTGCGGGGATAGGCGCAGGGCGAGCGAAGCAGATTTATTTCGTACGCTGATTTTCCACTTTCGGGGAAATTGAGATTCCGCAACGTGTCGCTTGTGATACTTGGTGAGAAGCAGCTTCGTGGCAGCACATTCCCAAGCTGGGCGCACAACAAAGGAGCAGCATTGTTGCTGCCCCTTTGTGCTGAAAAACGATTTACTGCCGGTAGTTCGCGCCGACAAGCAACGTGCGCCCCGTGGTGCCGAAGCCATGTACCAGCATGTAATCCCGATTGAACAGGTTGTCGGCGCGCAGCGATAACTTGATCTGTCGGCTCATGTCGTAGCTGGCGGTGAGGTTGACCAGATGGTAACCGGCCAGGCTGGTGCGCGCGGAGGTGTTGATGTCATAGTCTGTGCGGGAGCCGGAGTATTGCAGTTCCCCGCCTATCTGCCACGCCCCGGTTTGATGGGCAAGGCCGAGATTTCCGTAAGCGTTGGCGCGGCGCACCAGGGCCAGGCCGGTTTTGGTGTTGCGCGGGTTTTGCAGGGTCAGCGCCGCCTTCACCGTGGTGCCGTCAAATTGACCGGCATAACCGGCCTCGAATCCATCACAGCGCGCTTCATCGAGATTGATCACCGTGCCCGCCATCAGTCCGTTGCCGGCTATCAGGTCGCGGATGCGGTTGTCAAAGTAGGACACGTCCAGGCGTTGGCCGCCACTCTCGTAATGCAGCCCCAGTTCTTTATTCCGCGAGCGCTCCGGGGCAAGATTCGGGTTGCCCTGATAGGTCCAGCCAAACCCGAAATTGGTGAACGGATAAAATAAATCATTGAGAGTGGGAGCCTTGAAAGCGGTGCTCAAACTTGCAGTCGCGCGCCAGGCGCTGCTGATGGCGTAGCCGTAACCCAACATGCCGGTGTTTGCTGCGCCAAAATCGTCGTAGCGATCCTGCCGCAAATTCAGTTGTGCCTGATGCGCGCCGCGGTTGCCCGTATAACCGGCAAACAGGCTGGTCGCCGTGCGCTTGTTCCGGGCAAAGATCGTGCTGCTGTCCACCCGTTGACCAAGATATTCCACCCCCAGATTCAGATTTTGGCGGTCGCCCAACTGTAGCGTGTTTTGCCACAACACCTGGTCGCTGGTTGTTTTGAACAGCGCGCCCAGCGCAATGTCCGGCGCACCATTCAGGAAGTTCTGCGAATCATCCACTCCCCGCGCCAGTTGCAGTTTGCTTTGCCAGGCCGCACCGGGGCGGTTCTCCGAAACCAGCGCGAATTTCTGGAGCCCTGACTTGCTGGTATGGGCATCGGTGGCAGTTGCGGGCCAGTAGGGGTTGTCGTTCTGGCTATCGCCGCGACTGTCGAATATTGAGGCCGACAGGCTGTTCTCGGCACCGAATGCGTGATTCAAATGGACGGATAAACTGGTATTGCGGTAGCCGTCACTGTCCGGATTGACGCCCGGCACGATGTCCGGTTTGATCGCGGACACCCCGCGTGTTTTAAATCCCGATAGTCGGGCGCTGAATGAAGTGCTATCCGCTTGCCCGCCAAAACCAACGGATAAGCGTTGCGTGTTATGCGTCCCCATGCTGCCACTGACCTCTAAATCAGGCTTGCCCGCGCCACGCCTGGTGAATATCTGCACGACCCCGCCGATGGCCTCTGAACCATACAGGCTGCTGACATTGCCGCGCACCACCTCGATGCGTTCGACCTGGTCAAGCATGATCTGGTCAATAGCGGTGGCACCCGAAGTGGCCGAATTCCCGCCAAACCGCGCAGCAAGGTAAGGACGTCAGAGGTTTGTGAGGCAAGGATGTCCTGGCGCGTAAGGACAGTGGTGCTGTTGATGGATTGATTGATCGGCTGCGCGACGCGGCTGGCCGTCACCACAATCTCGCCAAGATCGCTTTCGTTTGCCGCATAAGCCAGAGGAGTCGCCGCGCACAATAAGGCGGCAAGAAGTTTCTGCTGTTTCATGGATATTTTCCTGAATATGTTCCAAGGTTCCCCGTTGGAATGTTCAATTACAGGAAATACAGCAGACAACAGGAAGGAAGTGCTGGCTAACCGGAACAGGCAACCCAAAACCGCCGTCCATGCGCCGCCCGCAGCATTTCCCGACCTGTGGAACCCTTGCGGGCTCCTGCGCTCAAGGCCGATATACGGGCTCGCAAGACAAAACGCATCGCCTTCCCATGATCACTCACAGTGGCATGATAATGCATCCACACTCGCTTACCGTTGCGGGGGCAGCACAGGCATTTCACCTGTTTCCCGTTTAACCGGATAGCGCAAACCATCCGGCACCTTCTAGCAGCCCGGATTATAGCAGGCATCAGAAAACCGGCACCGCTCTACAAACAACTTTCAGAACTAATCGTTACCGTTTGACTTATCAGGATTTTTTAAACTATAGTGCGCCTATGAAAGCTGAACTGGACGCATTGGAGGGCAAGTTGGCGCAACTGGTGCAATTAAGCCAGCGGTTGCGCGCGGAAAACCGCCAGTTACGCCAGGAATTGGCGTCTGCACTCAACCAGGGACACCGGATGAACGGCAAAATAGAAAACGCCCGTCAGCGCCTCGAAAACATGCTGGCGCAACTTCCCGAAGATAGCGCATGAGCAACGAAAAGGTAAACACGCTGGACGTCACCATTCTGGATCGTGAATTTCGTGTCGCCTGCCCGGAGGATGAGCGCGCGGAACTGCTGGAGACGGTCTCTTACCTCGATAAAAAAATGCGCGAAGTACGCGATACCGGCAAGGTCGCCACCCTGGAGCGTATCGCCATCATGGCCGCCTTGAATATTACCCACGAGCTATTGACCACGCGGCTCGGAGCCGGTTTTGACATGGGGGAGTTTAAGCGTAGAATGAATTCCATTCAGGCAACCATCGAGGCTACGCTCGACGAGCAGGATGAGTTGTTCTGATCAAGCGACTCACCGTCCGACTGACCCGTCGAAAGAATGCGGGGTAAGTTGCCGGTTATAGGTTTGTCCCCTGCGGTGCTCGTCAGGCTCATTATTTTTAGAACCGATAAGCAATGCTTAAGCCGCGACCCTTACCGTTACTGTTGTGCGCGTCCCATCGCGGATGTGCCTGATGTAACCGGGAACTGGCTCTCTTGAACCCTGGTTCAAGGTACTGAACCAACGGCACAGGCGGGGGACTCCGATTGCGGTGATGCCCATTCGACCGCCCGGCATTACCGGTAACAGCGAGCATAGGCGCAGGCCACCCCCATCTTGACGGATGAAACGACAGCAATCCGCGCGGAAAACACAGTGAACGCACTCGCAAACATAAAATATGTGACCACGGTTTTGCTGGTTGTAGCGCTTTGCGCCTGCGGCTCGACAACCTCGCCCGAACCAGGGCGCCTAGTCAGTAGCGCCGACAAATGGGTAGGCCATACAGTTGACGAGCTGATCGTCGCTTACGGGGAGCCGATCAGTGTTCACCGGCTAAACGCGGGTGGCAGGATGTTCGAATACGTGATGGATAGTGCTGACAAAAAGCTCCCGGCCCGCACGCAGAAGAACGCCTCCAAAAAGAGCGGCAACCCGTCTTGCAAGCTGTTGTTTGCCATTTCCGCATCAGATATTGTTGAGAACTGGAAGACCGAGGGCGACAAGTGCAACTAACGTCCTGAACAACAGGGGCATGTAACCGCCTCATACTTCGCTGCTCCGCCCCCCTTTCACGAAGATGGTGGCGGGCAAGGATCCAATCTGATCATGGTAGCTCTACAAAATTGAGGCGTTGGGCCTCGATGCCTCCAGCCTTGGTGTGTCGCTCAAACCTGGTTGACCACAACATCACACGGCTCCTCGGCGTCGCGCCACATTCCCGCCCCAATGCGCCAGTTCACCGTTTGCTCCGGATTGGAAAAATACGGCTTGTTTGCTTCAAAGAGAATCTCGGTTGTCTGAATATATTTCTTGGTCAGCGCAATCTCGAGAGGCCGTCTCCCGTCCGCATCTTTCAGGCGAAAATTTGCGCCATGACCAATCAGAGTGCGCACGATTTCGGAATAGCCTTTTTCGGTAGCCAGGTGGATCGGCGTCTTCCCGTCCAGAAAGAAATTGACATCCACTTTCATCGCCAGCAGTTGGTGCAAAGTAGCCGAGTCGCCTTTCGATATCGCGGCGAACATGGCGTTGCGCACTTCGTCAACATCGGGAGCGGCGGCTTCTGGCATCTCGGTTCCCATCGGCAACAGCCTGAACGCATAATTCAGCAGCGAAACCGTAACCAGAAACCCCAGCGATACGATCAGCGCAAGCTGGCTGATGCCGAGGGCGGATGCCAGTTCTGCTGGTAGGTTGGCACCTATAGCCAGAATGGAAATCGCCACGATCAATACCATCCGCAGATACCGAAACATCGCGACAACGATAAAGGCAGTCAAGGTGGCCAACAGCACCCTTCTATCCAGCAGATTACCCAGTAAGCTGTCGGGCAGGTTGGCGGCGAAGCTCATCAATGAAACAACCAGCAATACCGCAAGTTCGCTGAATTTGATTTGTACTTTCATGGCGCTCTCCCGCTTGAAGGTGTGAGGCCGGAATCACTTGGCCCGTTCAACAATTTCAGGGAATACAGTACCAAAAGTCGCCCTGCCACCCTAACCCAGGTATCCGTTTCATTAGGCGTGATAAGCGTTGCAAGATCGCATACGAACGGCGATTTTTAGAGATTGGACGGAGTGGAAAAAACAGGAAATGCGCTACATCAAGCTTGATAGATGGCGCCAAGAACGCACGGGTGACGCGCCCCGGTAACAGCGGGCAGATTGGCGCATTGGCCGTGCAGGGTTTGCTGTGCCAGCCAGGAAAATGCGACTGCTTCCATCCAGTCCGCGCTCAAACCCAGCGCATCGGTTGGCTGGATGCGGCATTCCGGCAATGATGTTTGCAGGCGTTGCACCAGAGCGCGGTTATGCGCGCCACCGCCGCACAGATACACTTCCTGTGCGCCAGCGCAGTAACCCCTGACCGAATCGCTGATGGTACGTGCGGTCAGTTCCAGCAAGGTGGCCTGCACGCCGGCAGCCCTCTCGCCGCCATGCAGTTTGCCTTCCAGCCATGCCAGGTTGAACAAATCGCGTCCGCAGCTTTTGGGTGGCAAGGAATGCAGAAACGGCTCGCTCAAGAGCGCGTCCAGCAGCGCCGGAACAACCTTTCCGCTTGCCGCCCACGCACCGCCATGATCGTAGGTGGCCCCACGGTACCGCGCGGCCCACGCATCCATCAGCAGATTGCCGGGGCCACAATCAAAACCGGTGGTGGCGCGTCCGGGTGGCAGATCGGTGAGATTGCTGATGCCGCCAATATTGACGATGACGCGGTGGATAGCGGAGTGGCGCAACACTTTGTCATGAAACGCGGGAACCAGCGGTGCGCCCTGCCCTCCCGCCGCGATGTCGCGGCTGCGGAAGTCGCTCACTACGGTAATGCCGCTCAATTCGGCCAACAAAGCGGCATTACCCAGTTGCAGGGTATAACCGTGTTCGGGGCGGTGGCGTATGGTTTGGCCATGACAACCGATGGCACGCACTTGCTCGGGAGCGACACCGGCTTCCCGCAGCAAGGCAGACACGGCTGCTGCATACAGGCGCGCCAAGTCGTTGGCGATTAATTGCGCCCGGTGCAACTCGCCGCTTGCGGAGTGGTGCAGATCGAGCAATGCAGCTCTGGTGGCAGCATCATATGGCCGGTAATGGGTGGCGCGCAGCTTGACCGGCGTGCCGCCGGGTTTGCCGGAAATCTCCACCAGCGCGACATCAATGCCGTCGAGGCTGGTGCCCGACATAACGCCCGCATAAAGGCTGGTGTCGCCGGGATCAGTCAAGTCCGGCCTGGCTGGTGTTGCGCAACATCGCCAACTGCTGGAGATGGCTGCCGGCAGTTTCCAGGAAGGCCGATTTTTGCGAGGCGCTGACCGGTGTTCCATCCGGCAGAGCGACGCGCAACGGATCGCGCTGTTGCCCGTTGATCTTGAACTCGTAATGCAGGTGCGGCCCGGTGGCCAAGCCGGTCGCACCGACATAGCCGATGATGTCGCCCTGGCCGACACGCTGGCCGCGACGGATGCCGTCGGCAAAGCGGGACAAATGTCCATACACGGTGGTGTAGCGGCCCTGATGATCCACCGAAACCATGTTGCCATGCCCTCCCTGCTTGCCCACGAAGGACACCACTCCATCGGCGGTCACCTTGACCTTGGTGCCGGTTGGCGCCGCATAGTCCACCCCTTTGTGCGCTCTCATGGTGCCCAGCACCGGGTGCAGGCGGGAAGAACTGAAGCCGGAGCTGACGCGAGAGAATTCCAGGGGCGAGCGCAGAAAGGCTTTGTGCATGCTTTTGCCTTCCGGCGTGTAGTAGTCACCGTGATTTTCATCTTTCTGGAAATACACCGCCCGGTAGGTTTTGCCCCGGTTGACAAACTCGGCAGCCCGGATGCGCCCGGTGCGCACCGGCTCGCCATTGCTGTAGGCCATTTCGTAAGCTACGGTAAATTTGTCGCCTTTGCGCAGGTCATGATGAAAATCTATGTCGCCGCCAAAAATTTCTGCCAACTGGCTGGCAGCGGCATCGGGCAGGGCAATTTCATCGGTCGCCGCAAACAGGGAACTCTTGATTTCTCCGCTGCGCACGAATACACGCTCTTCGAGTTGGGGTGGCAGCGTCCTGGCAGTAAATCCGCTTGCGCTTTTTTCGATGATGATCTGGCTACCATCGTTGCTCAAGTAGCGTAACGCCAGCAGATTGCCTTCCATGCCGGTTTCTGCTTGTACAGCTTTACCCACGGCGAGTTGGCGGAAAGACTCCGCTCCCCGGTCGCCGCGCAGGTATTCGCTGGCAGCCGCATCCTCTACACTCAGGCGCCGCAACAATTCGACCAGCGTATCGCCGCGCTGTACGCGCTCGCTGCGCCAGAACGTGGCAGTTTCGCTGTCGCCCCGAGCAAGATTCGGCAGGGAGATTTCTTCCACCACCGTTTTCAGGTTGGTAGGCTGGACTTCGGGGGCAGGCACGATACCAAACGCGGTCAAAACACCGAGCAATGGCAAACTGGAAAGGGCGACGATCCAGCGCAGCCGCATTTTGTGTTCTTGTGTCAGGGTTTTTTGGGTTAACATTTGCACCTCTTGCTGTTTCCTGTTCTTTTTCTGATGGTTGCCACTTTTCCGAGTGGGCGCACTTTATCAGAAAGGGGGCATACTTCAAAACCCGCTAAAGCGGGTGCCGTATGCGTCACAAGCGGTGAATATGGCCAGATGAACGGCCCATAACTTGAAATGAGCGGTAACTCGAACCGGATCAAGCCGGCGATAAACATGGTGAATGCGACACAACATGAAGCGCTGGAGCTGATCCGGCGCGGCTGCGAAGAATTGCTGCTGGAAGACGAGCTCAAGCAAAGGCTGGCGCAGGGCCGCCCGCTCCGCATCAAGGCGGGGTTTGACCCCACCGCGCCGGACTTGCATCTCGGCCATACCGTGCTGCTCAACAAAATGCGCCAGATGCAGGAACTGGGGCACCACGCCCTGTTCCTGATCGGCGACTTCACCGGCATGATCGGCGACCCGACCGGCAAAAACACTACCCGTCCGCCGCTGTCACGAGAGCAAGTGCTCGCAAATGCGCAAAGTTACCGCGAACAGGTATTCAAAGTGCTGGATCCCGGCAAAACTGAAATCGTATTCAACTCAACCTGGATGGATAAATTCGGCGCGTCTGACATGATTAAGCTGGCGGCCACGCACACCGTGGCGCGCATGTTGGAACGCGACGATTTCGGCAAACGCTACCAGAACAAACAGCCCATCGCCATTCACGAATTCATGTATCCGCTGGTGCAAGGCTACGACTCGGTGGCGCTCAAGGCCGATATGGAACTGGGTGGCACCGACCAGAAATTCAACTTGCTGATGGGGCGCGAGTTGCAGAAGCACTATGGCCAGCCCGCGCAGTGTGTGCTCACCATGCCGCTGCTGGTCGGGTTGGACGGCGTGAACAAAATGTCCAAATCACTCGGCAACTATGTGGGCATCACCGAGCCGCCGCAGGAAATATTCGGCAAGTTGATGTCGGTATCCGACGAGCTGATGTGGCGCTATCTCGAACTGCTGTCCGCCGAACCGATGCGCACCATCACCCGCTGGCGCACCGAAGTGGAGCAAGGCCGCAACCCGCGCGACATCAAGGTACTGCTGGCGCAGGAAATGGTCGCCCGCTTCCATACCCGCAAGGCGGCGGAAGATGCGCTGGCGGAATTTGAAGCGCGCTTCAAGCAGGGGGTATTGCCGGACGACATGCCGGAAATCACGGTCACTTCAACTGGCGGCACCATCGGCATCGCCCAATTGCTCAAGCAGGCCGGTTTGGTGGAAAGCACCTCGGAGGCCTTACGCATGGTCCCGCAAGGCGGAATCAAGCTCGACGGCGAAAAAATCGGTGATAAAAACCTGCAAATCGAGGCGGGCTCGGTGGTTGTGGCGCAGGTCGGCAAGCGCAAGTTCGGACGCGTGACAGTGGCGTGAGAAACTTCGCGGAGCATCCGGTTATCCTGCGCACCCGTCTCGAACCTGCAACTTTTCGTCCGGCACATCCCCGCAGCCACCGCAGCTAAATTACTCCTGAACCCTCGGCCTTGGACGCTTGCCGACTTTCACCTGCACCACCACCTCGCTCTGGTTGCGCAAGAGCTTGAGCAGGGCCATTTTGCCGGGCGGCAAACCGGCGATAGTTTCCAGCATATCGCTCGAATCGCTCAACGGCTTGTTGTCCACTGCGGTGAGGATGTCGCCCGCCTTTACGCCCGCCTTGTCCGCCGGGCTGCCGCGTACCACTTCCGAAATCAGCACGCCCTGCGCGCTGCCGAGCTTGAACGATTCGGCCAGCTCCGGCGTGAGTTCCTGCACCGCAACTCCGATCCAGCCGCGCGTGACCGAACCGTACTGGATGATCTGCTCCATGACGATTTTCGCCGTGCTGATGGGGATGGCGAAGCCGATGCCGAGCGAGCCGCCATTGGGCGAATAGATGGCGCTGTTGATGCCGATCAGATCGCCGTTCACATCCACCAGCGCGCCGCCGGAATTCCCAGGGTTGATGGCGGCGTCGGTCTGGATAAAGTTTTCGAAGGTGTTCAGGCCGAGGTGGTTGCGCTTCAGCGCGCTGATGATGCCCATGGTCACGGTCTGTCCGACATCGAACGGGTTGCCGATAGCGAGCACGATGTCACCCACTTGCGCCTGATCGGCGCTGGCAAAAGTAATAGCGGGCATGGTGCCGGGCATATCTATCTTGATAACCGCGAGGTCGGTCTCGGGGTCGGAGCCGACAATCGCCCCCTTGGCGCTGCGCCCGTCGGTCAGCGCCACCTCGATCTGGTCCGCGCCCTCGATCACGTGATGGTTGGTAAGGATATAGCCATCCTGGCTGACGATAACACCGGAACCCAGGCCGGAACTTCTTTGCGCTGCACCATCATCGAGTTGGTCGCCAAAAAAAAAGCGAAAAGTCGGGTCGTTCATAAAGGGGTTATGGGGGTTTCTTACGGTGCTGCTGGTAAAAATGTTCACCACTGCCGGCATGACTTTTTTTGCTGCCGCACTGAATCCGGCTGCGGGAATCTTGCTGCCGCTGTCGGGCGTGTTTTCGTAGAGCGTCACCACCCCGCTGCGCGCAGCACCTGGCAGCAGTTCCGGCTTCAGCGTATGGATAACGAACAACACTGCAAGGCCAATAGTGGCGGCCTGCGAGAACAATAGCCAGAATTTGCGCATGGTATGATGGAACGGCCAAACTAATGGGAGGCAACAGAATGCTGCTGAACGAATTGCGCGATTATATCGGAAGCCTGCTGGAAATCAGCCGATTTCGCGA
>VIKH01000061.1:22126-26616 GCA_008080515.1 Gallionellaceae bacterium
ATACAGGTTGAAGGCAAACCGCAGATTCTCCGCCTCGCCACCGGGGTAACTGCCTCGCAACGCCTGCTGGATGAGGCGGTCGCTTGGGGTGCGGACGCCATTCTGGTGCATCACGGCTATTTCTGGCGCAGCGAGGGAGACGCCATCGTCGGCATCAAGAAACGCAGGCTGGCCCACCTGCTGCAACACGACGTCAGCCTGCTGGCTTACCACTTACCGCTGGACGCACATGGCGTGCTCGGCAACAACGCGCAGCTCGGCAAGCGGCTGGGTTTTGTGGAACAGGGACGCTTCGGCGAACAAGATATTGCCTGCCTCGGCGAGCTGGCCCAGCCGCAAATGCTGGCACAATTAGCCGCGCACATCGAAGGGGTTCGCACCATCCGCCGCATCGCCTGGTGCAGCGGCGCGGCGCAGGGGCTTTTCGACGAGGCGGTAACACTGGATGTGGATGCGTTTCTGACCGGGGAGATTTCCGAGCAGAGCGTGCATATTGCGGAAGAAACCGGCGTAGCATTTATCGCGGCCGGGCATCACGCCACCGAACGCTACGGGGTGCGAGCACTGGGCGAGCACCTCGCCGGGCAATTTGACGTAGCGCACCGGTTTTTTGATATGGACAGCCCGATCTGAGCGTTATCCCAATCCCCTGTCGGCAAGGCATTTCAACTGCCCCCGTGCCCGTAGACGCGGCTCCCCTCGCAGAGGCTCTTGCACTTGTGGGGCGTTCGCACATAACCAGCTGTTCATCCCAATGAATTCGCGCCCATAGTCCCGCTTAAAGAAGATGTGTACCTGTACTTCAGTACAATTGTATTTTGCCGTTTAAGCCGGTATGTTCGCGCGCAGGGCTTCCGGACGGGGTGGGTAGGCGGTGGCGGGAAGCTCGGGGCAGCCGCATTCATCGGGCGTGCAAGGGCGAAAACAACTTTGCTAACGATCAGGGGGGGGAACATGAGCACGAAAACAAACACCCAACCGCGCAGGCGGCTTTTGAATCTGGCGGTGCTGGCGGCGCTGGGGGGCGGCGCGCTGGCACCAGCATCCGCCTCGGCGGACACATGGGGCTGCGTCAACAGTAATTGGAGTCAACCCGGCTGCTGGTTCGACTGGACAGTGCCGACCGCAGCCGACGCCGTGTTTGTCGGCCCGTGGGCGGCGAACACCACCTTGAGTTTCAACGACCTTACCGGCACCCGATCGGCATATTCGCTGGAAATCAATTCCACCACGGTCAACACCATCAGCTTTCTCCAGACGGGCGGTAGCCTGACGATGCTGGGGGGGATACTGGGGATGCAGGGGAATCAGACAATCGGCTCGACCGGCACCGGAAGCTATACCCTCAACGGCGGCACAAATACGGTGGCCGACACCCTTACACTTGGCAGATACCACGGCAGCAACGGCAGTTACGCGCTCTCCGGCAGCGGCAGCTTGTCGGCATTTTATGAAACCATCGGTAATTCCGGCACTGGCACTTTCATCCAGAGCGGCGGCACGCATACGGTAACCAGTAATCTCTACCTTGGCGATACCAGTACTGGCAACGGCAGTTACGCGCTCTCCGGCAGCGGCAGCTTGTCGGCAGGTAATGAGGCCATCGGCTATTCCGGTACCGGCACCTTTACCCAGAGCGGCGGTGCGCATACGGTAACCAACAATCTCTATCTTGGCTATGTCGCCCCCGGCAGCGGCAGTTACACCCTCAACTCCGGCAGCCTGTTGGCAGGTAATGAAACCATCGGCATGTACAGCACCGGCACCTTTACCCAGAGCGGCGGCACGCATACGGTAACCAGCGATTTCTATCTTGGCTATGGCGCCAACGGCGACGGCAGTTACACCTTCAACTCCGGCAGCCTGTCGGCAGGTAATGAAAACATCGGCCATTGGGGCACCGGTGCCTTCACCCAGAGCGGCGGCACGCATACGGTAACCGGCAACCTCTTCCTGGGGCTGAACGCTGGTAGCAACGGCAGTTACACCCTCTCTGGCACCGGTAGCCTATCTGCAGCTTATGAAATCATCGGCAGTGCGGGCACTGGCGTCTTCACCCAGAACGGCGGCACGAATGCGGTAAGTGGCTATCTTGCACTTGGCGGCAGCAGTGACAGTGGCAACGGCAGCTACACCCTTAACTCCGGCAGCCTGTCGGCAGGTAATGAGTACATCGGCCACTGGGGCACCGGCACCTTCACACAGAACGGTGGCACGAATACGGTGTACGGCATCGTCGTTGGCAATGCTAGCAGCAGTAACGGTAGCTACACCCTCAATTCCGGCAGCCTGTCGGCAGATTATGAGGTCATCGGCCATGCCGGCAACGGCACCTTCAACCAGGCTGGCGGCACCCATTCCGTGACCGGCAATTTGACCTTGGGGCAGATCGAGGGTGTCTGGGGTACCTATAACCTCAAAGGAGGCTCGCTGAATGTAGGCGGCAATATCGTCAACACCGCTGGCATAGGCGTACTCAACATAGACGGCGGCAGCCTCAGCGTGGGCGGCGGCAACGGCAGCATCGGCGTAGATATTCTGGCGCTGGGCACGGAGACGGGCACCAGCGGTAGCCACACCCTTTCCGGCACCGGCAGCATTTCGGCTGGCTTTGAGTACATCGGCATATACGGCACCGGCTCTCTCACCCAGAGCGGCGGCACACATACGGTCGGCAATCTCTATGTCGGCAACGGCAGTTACACGCTCAACTCCGGCAGCCTGTCGGCAGGTAATGAGACCATCGGCGGTAATGGCACTAGCACATTCATCCAAAGCGGCGGTACGCATACCGTGACCAACAGCATCACGTACGCTGGCAGCAGTGGCACTTACACCCTGAACGGCGGCACGCTGACCGTTGGCGGCATCGCGGACGGGGTGGGCTGGAGCTTCTTCAATCTCGATGGCGGCACGCTCAACCTTACCGGCAGTTCGATCAGCCTGGATGTCTTCAACATCGGCAATGCTTCCGGCTCGAACGGCAGTTTCACGCTGGGCAGCGGCCAATCGCTCTCGGCAGTCGTGGAGTTCATCGGCAGTTACGGCACCGGCGCCTTCACCCAGAACGGCGGCACGCATATGGTTAGCAGCTCTCTTAATCTTGGCAGTGGCAGCAGTGGCAACGGCAGCTACACCCTCAACTCCGGCAGCCTGTCGGCAGATGGTGAGACCATCGGCAATGCCGGCACCGGCACTTTTACCCAGACCGGCGGCACACATACCGTGACCAACAACCTCGCATTGGGGCAGAACGCTGGCAGCAACGGCACCTACACCCTGGACGGCGGCGCGCTGAACATTGGCGGCAACATCGTCAACGGCGCTGGCTTGAGCAGGCTCAACATAGACGGCGGCAGCCTCAGCGTGGGCGGCGGCAACGGCAGCATCGGTGTAGATGCTCTGGTGCTGGGCTCGGTGTTCGGCACCAGCGGTAACCACATTCTCTCCGGCCTCGGCAGCATCTCGGCAAGCTCGGAAACCATCGGCCTTTCCGGTAACGGCGCATTTACCCAGAACGGCGGCGCAAACGCGGCGGGCAACAACCTCACCCTCGGTTCTGCCAGCGGCGGCAGCGGTAGCTATACCCTCAATGGGGGTAGCCTGTCGGCGACATATGAGTACATCGGCAATAACGGCGCTGGCTCTTTCACCCAAAACGATGGAGGAAACACGGTCAGCTCCCTGTATCTCGGCAATCTTGGCGGCAGCAGCGGCAGCTACGCGCTGGGTGGTACAGGCAGCTTGTCGGCGGCCAACGAATATGTCGGCTACAGGGGCAATGGCGCTTTTACCCAGAACGGAGGCACGAATACTGTCAGCACCTATCTCTATGTTGGCACTTATAGCGGTAGTGACGGCTCCTATACCCAGACCGCAGGCAACCTGACCGCATACAACGAAATCATCGGTTCGGTAAGCACGGGTACGTTCACCCAGAGCGGCGGCGCAAATACTGCAAGCAATGGCCTCATCATCGGCCATATGGGGGGCGGCAACGGCAGCTACACCCTGAGCGGTACCGGTAGCCTGTCGGCAGATTATGAAATTGTCGGCAATGCAGGCACTGGCGCCTTTACTCAAGGCGGTGGCACCCATACGGTAGCCAGAACCATGACACTTGCTGCCAACGGTGGCACCGGCACCTACAACCTCACCGGCGGCACGCTGTCGGTTGACGGCGGGATCACCAACAACGCGGGCGGCAGCTTCACCGTCGGCGCGGGCACGACCGCCACCGTCGGCGGAACGGGTTTTGTCAACCACGGCCTGCTCGCTGGCAGCGGCACCATCGCTGGCAATGTCACATCCGATGGCGCGGTCGGGCCGGGCAATTCGCCGGGGACGCTCTCCATCACCGGCAACTACACCCAGACGATGCTGGGCACCTACTCGGTGGAAATCGGCGGGCTGCTGGCCGGAAGCCAGTACGATGTGCTCAACGTCAGCGGCACCGCCACGCTCGACGGCCTGCTGAATGTTGCCTTGTT
>VIKH01000178.1 GCA_008080515.1 Gallionellaceae bacterium
CAGGCAGATGCAGCAGAAAATACAGCAGGAAGCTACCAGTCTCGAACGCGAAGCAAACCTGTCCGCGCGGAACTTGGGCGAGCAGATGCAACCGCTTGATGGTGCCGCGCGCGATGCCGCTGCCACCAGGCTGGCGCAGCCCGACCCGACCGCCGAACAGAAGAACCCCGAAATCAGATGAACGACAGCTTCATCTCCCATCTGATCGAGCTGCGCTCCCGCTTGCTGCGCTCCTTCCTGGCGCTGCTGCTGGTGTTTATCTGTTTGTTTCCATGGGCGGCCGATTTGTACGCGCTGCTCGCACAGCCGCTGCTCGCCAAACTGCCAAAAGGCGGCCAAATGATCGCCACGGATGTAACCACGCCGTTTTTTGTGCCGCTCAAAGTGGCGATGATGGTCGCGTTCCTGATCGCGTTGCCCTACATCCTTTCCCAAGCGTGGCGCTTTGTTTCCCCGGGTTTGTACGAACATGAGAAGCGCCTGGTGCTGCCGCTGATCGCGGCCAGCACCGCGCTGTTCTATTGCGGCATGGCCTTCGCCTATTTCGCCGTATTCCCGGTGGTGTTCGGTTTCATCACCGCCTCGGCACCGCAAGGTGTGGCGGTAATGACCGACATAGACAAGTATTTGAGTTTCGCCCTGACCATGTTTGTCGCTTTTGGTGTCACCTTCCAGGTGCCGGTAGCGGTGGTGGTGCTGGTCAGGATGAAGGTGGTGACTCCCGCCAAGCTCAGGGAAATACGCCCTTATGTGATTGTCGGCGCATTCGTGGCCGGTGCCATATTCACCCCGCCGGACATCGTTTCGCAGTTCATGCTGGCAATCCCGTTGTGGCTGCTGTACGAAGCGGGCATCGTGGTGGCTGGCTGGGTAACTGCGCCACCCGCCAAAGCGCCTTGAGCCAAAATTCCGCAGTGAAGCTATTGATCCGGCATGCTTTGAACTTGATTGCCGTTCGTGCTTAGCTTGTCGAAGCACAAGAATCCATTCACATTTCGACAGGCTCAATGCGAACGGATTCTGGGGCGGCAATTCGGGCGCAGCCCCTCCCTCCCCCCTCCCCGTCACGATCATTCAGCAAATGGGAAATACGCGTATTCGCCACCACCAGGCGCTTTACCAGCATGCGCAGGAAGGCTTCGCTGAACTGGTAGCGGCACCCGGTTGACGATTGCTCCAGCGCGCTGGGCCTGATCTCGATGAGGGTCGCGTCGTCCTTGGCTACCACATCAGTCGTGCGCAGAAAATCCCGTTCGGAAAGGTGCGCCATTTCGCCGAAACAATCGCCCTTGCGCAGCAGGCTCAACAGCCTCCCCTGTTTGAGCACCTTGACCGTGCCGCTCGCCAGAATAAAAAATTCCAGCCCCGCTTCGCCTTCGCTGATGATGCGCTCACCCTGCTGCACTTTGCGCCATTCGCTGATATGCAGCACTTCCCACAGCTCGACATCGCTAAATTTCTTGAAAAAATCCATCTCGCGCAGGGTGTTGAATTTTTCTGTAACAAAAATTTCCGTTTGCGGTGCCACGTTGCGGCTAAAAAACGTCACCAGGTCGCGGGCGAACTCATCCCAAGTCTGGTAGCGCTGTTTCAGGTTTTTGCACATCGCGCGCATCACAATGGCATCCAGCGTCGGCGAGATTTCAGGCCGGAAAGTGCTGGCCGGCGGTGGCTCCATATTCATGATCTGGTAAATCATGCTGTAATTGTTGCGCGCATCGAATGGCAGCTTTCCGGTAAGCAGCTTGTACATGGATACCCCGAGCGAATAAATATCGGTCTGGTGGGTCAGCGTCTGCTCCTTGATCTGCTCTGGCGACATATAGGCTGGCGACCCCACCCCACTCACCTGCGTGGTCTGCTGGCTTTCGATCACCGCCGCGCCAAAATCTGAAATTTTGATGTCGCTCTCGCCGTGCAGCAGGATATTGGCCGGCTTGATGTCGCGGTGGATGACGCCCTGATACTGCGCGTACTCCAGCGCCTTGCAGCATTTGTAAACAATTTCAGCGACCGTGCTCAACGGCAGCAGATTATCTACCTCGGAATGGCGCTCCAGAGTCTCACCCTCGACATATTCCATCACCATGTAATTCACCTCACCGTCCATCACGGCATCGAAAACTTTCACGATGTGCGGGTGCGATAGCTTGCCGGCCAGCGACGCTTCGGTCAGAAACAATTTCCGGTAGGCCTTGGTGCGGGTGCTGTCGCGCAGGGCTGCCTGATTGAACAGCTTGATGGCAACCTGCTGGTCGGTGAAAGGGTCGAGCGCCAGATACACCGTGCTGGTCGCGCCGCTGCCCAGCTCCCGGATGACTTCGTATTTGCCTATTTTGTCCATGATCTGGCGGAAAGCCGCGTTGGGCTGAAGTGGCGCGCGAGTATTATACCGCGAGAAAAAGCGCGAGACGCTTTGGAACCGGCAGGCAATGCGGCTATCATACCGCCCATGAAAAACCTGATGCTCGCTTTGCTGCTGGCTCTGCCGCTGGCCTGTCGCGGGGAAGGGCTGCCCGACCTCGGAGATGTTTCACAAGCGGCAGTTTCGCCGCAGCAGGAACGCCAGATCGGCAAGCAAAGCATGTTCGAGATCCGCACCGACCGGAGCTACCTCGATGATGCCGAGGTCGGTGACTACCTCGATCACCTCGGCTACCAGCTGGTCGCAAACAGCGGCGAACCGGGGCAGGAATTCGAGTTCTTCGCCATCAACGACAACGCCATTAACGCATTTGCGCTGCCGGGCGGCTTCATCGGGGTCAACACCGGCCTGATCCTGGCCGTTCAAAGCGAATCCGAACTCGCCTCGGTGCTGAGCCACGAAATCGCCCATGTCAC
>VIKH01000062.1 GCA_008080515.1 Gallionellaceae bacterium
AAAATTTTCTCGGCTTGGTGATGGGGCTTTTTTCAAAAGCCACGTTTTTTACTACCGTTAATCATCTGCGCGACCTGCCGTTGCACGGCGGCAGGGAAGTGGCTTTCGTCGGGCGTTCCAATGCGGGCAAGTCGTCGGCTATCAACACGCTGGCCAACCATACCCGGCTGGCCTATACCAGCAAGACGCCGGGGCGCACCCAGCACCTCAACTATTTCTCTCTGGGAAGCAACAAATTTCTGGTGGATTTGCCCGGCTACGGTTACGCCAAAGTGCCGCCGGATGTGCAGCAGCACTGGGAAGGGTTGTTGAGCGAGTATTTGCAAACGCGGGAAGCCTTGTGTGGCCTGGTTGTCATCATGGATGCGCGCCATCCACTCACCGAGCTGGACGAGCGGTTGCTGGACTGGTTTGCCCTTACCGGAAAACCGGTGCATGTTCTGCTCACCAAGTCGGACAAGTTAAGCCGCCAGCAAGCGACCGCCACGCTGAATCGTGTTAGATTATATTTGCTTGAGCATTTCCCGCACTGCTCGGTGCAGTTGTTTTCCAGCCTGAAAAAAATCGGGGCGGATGAGGCAGAAGCCGTGATAACCGGTTGGATGAGCGCAGACTTGCAGTAAAAAATTGCCCCTGGCTAAAGGGGGAAGCCAGGGGCACAAGATGTCTTAACAGTAGGGTTAAGACTACCCGCTCAGGGAGGAGAAACGGGAGATGACTCACATCATCTGTGCGGTATGATAAAGGAAATATAAAATAGTTCCAGTAAACCAGAATTTTTTGGAAGGCTATTATGCAAACACTCGGGCAGTACCCACATAAAAGAATGCGACGGATGCGTCATGACGCTTTTTCGCGAGACCTGATGCGAGAGTATGCGCTCACATCTGCCGATTTTATCTATCCGGTTTTCGTGCTGGAAGGTAGCAATAAAACCGAAGATGTGAAGTCCATGCCGGGGGTGCAGCGCAAGACTTTGGATTTGTTGCTCAAGGATGCCGAGCAATGCGTCAAGCTCGGGGTTCCGGTCATGGCGATCTTTCCGGTGATCGAGGCGCCGTTGAAAAGCCTGGATGCACGCGAGGCTTACAACGAGAACGGCTTGGTGCCGTGCGTGGTAGCCGCATTAAAAAAGAATTTCCCGGAGCTGGGCGTGATGACCGACATCGCGCTCGACCCCTATACCAGCCACGGGCAGGACGGCTTGATAGACGACAGCGGTTATGTGCTAAATGACGAAACTGTGGCGGTGCTGGTACGGCAAGCACAAACCCACGCGCTTGCTGGCGCCGACATTGTGGCTCCTTCCGACATGATGGACGGGCGCATCGGTGCCGTGCGTGCCGCGCTGGATCAGAAAAACTGCATTCATACCCGCATCATGGCTTATTCCGCCAAGTATGCTTCCAGCTTCTACGGTCCGTTCCGCGATGCTGTAGGGTCGGCGGGCAACCTTGGCTCCGGCAACAAGTACACCTACCAGATGGATCCGGCCAATTCCGACGAGGCGCTGTGGGAAGTCGGGTTGGATTTGCAGGAAGGCGCCGATATGGTGATGGTCAAGCCGGGTATGCCCTATCTCGACATCGTACGGCGCGTGAAGGATGAATTCAAGGCGCCGACGTTCGTCTACCAAGTCAGCGGCGAATACGCCATGCTCAAGGCTGCCTCGCAAAACGGCTGGCTCAACGAGCGTGCTTGCGTGCTGGAAGCGTTGCTCTCCTTCAAACGTGCCGGTGCAGACGGCGTCCTGACTTATTTTGCGCTGGATGCGGCGCGGTGGCTGAAGGATTAGGCCGACAGCTTTCCATTCTTAACTTTGAGCCTCTCCCGCGCATCGTAGCACCGGTCACGGCGAGGGGCGCTATTCCACCGAAAATTCGTTGGAGTTAGAGCAATCCGCGCGGCTTGCGCGGCGCTTTGCAGAACAGAGCGTCATATAGCCAGTTGGGCATCCGCTTCAGTAGATGGCCAGCCAGCGCCATCGGCCAAGGTACGACGGCAAATGATTTGCCCTGCTCGATCACCCGCGCAATGCGTCGCGCCGCCACATCCGCTTCCAGAATGAAAGGCATGGGATAAGGGTTGATTTCGGTCATCTGGGTTTTGATGTAGCCGGGGCAGACAGTCACCACTCTCACCCCACTGTCGCGCAATTCCACCCGCATGCTTTCCAGGTAGGAAATCAGCGCGGCCTTGGAAGCAGAATAGGCGCCGGCGCCCGGCAAACCGCGAAAGCCAGCCACGCTGGCGATGCCAACCAGCGAACCGCACCCCGCGTCGCGCATGGCCAGCAGGAATGGCTGGAAGGTTTTTACCGCGCCCAGCAGATTGATTTCCACCACCTGTTGGAAAGTGTCCGTATCTTCGGCATGTTCGGTCAGTGTGCCGACACTGACACCCGCATTCGCAATCACGATGTCTGGCACACCGCAACGCGAAATAAAATCCTGCGCGGCTGACTGCATGGCAAGGGTATCACGCACATCCAGCGGGTAGGGATAGACTCTATGGGGAAACTGGTCGGCGAGAGATTGCAGCAAATCGGCGCGGCGGGCCATGACTCCAACCACCGCGCCCTGCTTGAGGTAGTGTCGCGCCAGCGCCAGGCCGAGGCCGCCGGATGCGCCGCTGATGACCACCCTGAGTGGTTGTTCCGGCTTTGACCGGTTTACCCCCGCAGGGGGCAAAAACCTCTTCGAGGCAACCACGGCATACTCTTGGCGGGTGGACTTGACGCGCAGCTTAACCAGATAGCCATGCAAGTCTGGCGGCGCGCAACAGGTTTAACGTTTGCTCGCCCGCTCCTTGCGTGCCTTGTCTATCAGGGCGTTCAGCACCTCTATAGTTTCGGGCGGATGCAGGCCGGTAACCAGATATTTTCCGTCCACGATCAGCGTCGGCGTGCCGCGGATGCCGTAGCTTTGCCCCATCTGTTTAGCGCGCACCACCTTGCTTTGCATGGAGAAGGAGTTGTAGGCTTCGCCAAATTTCTTGGCATCCACCCCGCGCTTGGAGACAAAGCTGGTTATCTTGGCTTCGTCCGTCAAATCCTGAATATTGGTGTTCCAGGCGTTGAACAGGTCTTCGTGCAATTGTTTCAGTTGCCCGAGCGCTTCCAGCGCGTAAAGGGTGCGCGCCATCGGCTCCCAGGAGGCGTTGAATATGGCTGGGACATATATCAGCTCGACATCCTTGGGCATTTTCTTTTCCCAGGCGCTCAACAGCGGGTGCAGCTTGAAACAGTGCGAGCAGCCATAAAAAAAGAATTCCAGCACTTCGACCTTGCTGCCGCTGGACGTGGGTTGGGGCGGGTTGACCAGTTTGTAATCTTTGCCGGCTTGAGGTTCAGCCAGCGCCTGGGTAGCGCACAGCAATACCAGTACCGCAAATAGCTGCTTGATGAATTTCACGTAATTCTCCTTTTAAGGATTTAGAAAACCAAATTATTGACCGGTATTCCATCGGGCCCGATGAACCGCTCACATCCTGACGTAACCAGCTCGACACAAGCGGTTTATATCAAGTGCCCTACACGGTTACTGCGCCCGGATTGGAGTGGCGTTCACCCCGTTTTGTTTCAGCATGACCAGGGTTTTGTTCATTTCATCAGCGCTCTTGTATGGCCCCAGGCGAACGCGGTGCACCACCCCCTTGTCGGGAAGCGTCACCGCCTGCACGTTGGCTTCCATGCCCAGCATAGCCAGCTTGGCTTTCAGCTTGTCCGCATCGTCCGCGCTGGAAAATGCACCCGCCTGCACCATATAGCTTTCCTTGGCAACGGCCCTGGCCTCCACTTTGCCTCCATCCTTGAGCGGGGGCGGAGCCGCATCCTGCTTATCGGTCAGCACCTTGTAAAACTCGAAACGCGGCTTACCTTCCGCTACTCCGGAAGCGGCAAGCGGCGCGCCCGGCACTGCAGACGTTTTTGCCGGAACCGGCTTCGCGGCTTCGGGCGCAGGTTGCGCGGCCTCGCGTGCATCCTTGCCCGCAAGCAGGTTGGGCGCCTTTAACAGGTACCAGGCGACCGCCACCGCAACGGCCATGCCCAGCACCATGCCGATCAGGATGCCGAGCAGCAGCGAGCCGCCCTTGCCGGGTGCGGAAGAACGCGAACTGCCATTCTTGCTCATGCCATCATCCTTTACATTTTTTCCGGGGCGGATACCCCCAGCAAAGCGAGGCCGTTGCGCATCACCTGCGCCACCGCCGCAGCCAGCGCCAGCCGCGCCAGCTTGACCGCCTCATCCTCGACCAGAAAACGCGAGGCATTATAGTAGCAGTGGAAATCCGCCGCCAAATCTTTCAGGTAAAACGCGACCAGGTGCGGCGCCAGGTCTTCTGCCGCGCTCTCGATCACCTGCGGGAAATCTATCAGCCTCTGCAGCAGCGCGGTTTCATACTCGCTGTCCAGCGCGGCAACATCGGTGCGGTGCAAGGCCTGCCGATCACCGCCCCATTGCAGCAACACGCTGTGGATGCGCGCATGGGCGTACTGGATGTAATACACCGGGTTGTCGTTGCTCTGCGATTTCGCCAAGTCTATATCGAACACCAATTGCGAATCGGGGTGGCGCGCGGCGAGAAAATAGCGCGTGGCATCGCAGCCCACTTCGTCTATCAGGTCGCGCAGCGTGACGTAGCTGCCCGCACGCTTGGAAATTTTCACCTCCTCGCCGTGCCGCAGCACCGTCACCATCTGGTGCAGCACATAATCCGGCCAGCCTTGCGGGATGCCGACATCAAGCGCCTGCAAGCCTGCGCGCACGCGGGTGATGGTGCTGTGGTGATCCGCGCCCTGCTCGTTGATGACACGCCCGAAGCCGCGCCGCCACTTATCCAGGTGATAGGCCACATCGGGCACAAAGTAGGTGTAGCCGCCATCGCTCTTGCGCATCACCCGGTCTTTATCGTCGCCGAAGGCCGTGGTGCGCAACCACAGCGCGCCGTCCTGCTCGTAGGTGTGGCCGCTGGCGACCAGCTTGCTGACCGCCTCTTCCACCTTGCCGTCAGTGTAGAGCGCGGACTCCAGCGAAAATACGTCAAACTCCACCTCGAAGGCGCGCAAATCCAGATCCTGCTCGCGGCGCAGATAGGCCACGGCGAAGTGACGGATGGCCTCGGCATCGCGCGCATCGCCTTTGCCTGTTATATGCTGATCGTCCGCCTCGACAGATTCCTTCGCCATGTAGGCGTTCGCCACATCCAATATGTAGTCGCCGCGATAACCGTCTTCCGGCCAGGCAGCATCATCCGGCGTCACGCCCATGCAGCGCAGTTGCACCGAGCGCATCAGGTTATCAATCTGCTGGCCGGCATCGTTGTAGTAAAACTCGCGCGTCACACTCCATCCGGCGGCGTGCAGCACGCGACACAGGCAATCGCCCACCGCCGCGCCGCGCCCGTGGCCGACATGCAGTGGCCCGGTCGGGTTGGCGGAAACAAACTCCACCTGCACTTTGCGTCCGCCGCCGACATGCGCGTGTCCGTAGCCCGCGCCCGCCTGCAACACGCCATGCACCACCTGCTGTTTTGCGGCAGTGGTGATGAACACGTTGATGAAGCCCGCGCCCGCCATCTCCACCTTCTCGATGACATCGGATTGCGGCAGTGCCGTGATCAATTTCTGCGCGATTTCGCGCGGCGGTTTGCGCAACGGCTTCGCCAGTTGCATCGCCAGGCTGCAGGCATAATCGCCGTGAGAAGCCAGCTTGGGACGCTCGATGAGTATCTCGGCTTGCGTCGCGCCATTGTTTGCAATTTCAGGCGCAACCTCGCGCAAAGCCTGCGCGAATAGATCGGATAAATGGGATTTAAAATTCAGGACAGCGGACATTGCTTTACGCCTTCAAAAGAGGCGCGGATTATAGCACTTGAGGCTGTTCAGTTAGTTGTGGCCTTACCAGCAGAGATAATATGTGGGATGCGTCTAACGGCAAATAACGACCCGTTTCTACCATTTAGCCTTGTAAGTTTGCTACTCCAAACCGGACGTTCGCCAATCGTCACTAACGACCCATTGCGGCCAGTCAGTTTTCGACGAAGCAGACATTTAGTGCAGGAAAAGCGAATCTATATGTATTGTTCAAAAAGCCAGCTAGCCTTATACGGCATGAATAGCATTCAGGTGTTGCGAAAGTCCAGCCAGATCTGGGAATACAGTGTGGCTGCCTATCCCATGATTTGCGAGTGACTGAAGAATGGGCAGCCTATCGCCTTCTGATATCTGTAGCTCAGTGAGAAGTTTTTTTGCTTCTGTATTCTTCTCAAGAGCAACGAATTTCTTATTTTTATCTGCATACCTATGTAGCGTAAACCAGCCATGTTGGGCCGTTATGCGTGGATTATTGTATGGCGGCTGGAATACGCGAGTTTTGGCTGCCGCGAATGGATCTTTGCTAAAAGCATCCTGTGTGATGAAGTCATCTACTCCAAATGCATATACAAATGTGTCTCCCGGCAAGGGATCCGAGCAAGCGAAGTATAGTGCGGCCAAAGGATTGCTGGTCCAGTCCAATAGTCGAGTTTTGAGTCCATAGTGCTGTGCGATAACCATCAGTCCTAGCGAACTTTGCTCAACGTTCGTGAGCATTGATGCCCCCTTGAGCTTGAACTGGTCCAACATAGTGCGCTCTAACTGCGTGCTGTCATATGTTGGAGTCTTTCGTGCAATGCTCGGCAACAAGTTCCCTCGTATTGCTTGGCCGCGAAATATCGTCACTTTAGACTTCATCTGTACGGATTCAGTCCAATCAATGAATTCACGCAGATTGCTTATTCTGTGGCTCTGCATGGATGGCTTTCTCAACGACCTTCAGAACGATATGCTGCAGATTTAAGTATTGCAGCTAGTTGATCAACGCTTAGCGGTGCGTCTATCAAAGTGCGACGGAGCGGCTCGAATACTTGATACATCCTGCGATACATCCCAAGTACAGGCATATGAGAATTCAAGCCTTCACGCCCCTTAAAGTGTGTGAATCGATCAAGATCATTGACCAGAAATCTAGTAATACCAATATATTCGGCCTCATTGTTGCCATCAAAGCCTTTGAATTTGAAGTTCTTACCAAATGGAGAATCAATTTTCGACGCCAATTCTTTTTTGCCCTCTTCATCCAGATGACTGTATGCAAGCTCTATGAATTCCCACATATCGAGATAATTAAGTACCTCTGTGACCTCCGGTGGGGTCGGCTCGGAGGCGCTTGGAAATATTCCGGAGTATTTCCATTCAAAGCCCCAAGTGTTATCACTAAAAATTGCGGATTCGACAAACTTCGGGTCTACCCCGCCTTGGATATCAAGCTTCTTGTAAATCTCACTGAGCATTATGAGGATGAGTTTTTCAGGATTGGTAAGCTTCATTTATTTCTCCAGATCAATCTGGCTTGCCAACTGAGATATTCAGCCTCGGCAACGTCCGGACTTTTTAATAGTACTGATGCGCATGATGCCATTGTTTATCACTAATGTGCAGCGGTTCTAATTGCACGCCGTTCTTAAACATCACCAATAGTACTAACAGGAAAATGGCAGCTATTGGCACTCAGCAGCTATAGCACTATCATATTTCACTGCCTGATAGCTGACGCACGCGAAGGGCGGTAGTTGCGGAACCTGTAGTTCCTTAATCCGCCGCTGGCAACGAATTAAAAGGGCGCTCGAAAATATTTCGAACACACTCACGCCGCAATCTCATTCATCAATTCAGGATATGTGACCTTGATGTAGGCCGTCGTTCCGAATTTCAATTTGCCGTGCCCTGTTCGGCGTTATTTTTCCGACAACCCACTAAGCCGCAAACCAAACTCCTCAACCTGTTGCCAGTCGGTGAAATCAACAACCGCATTGCGCTCCGTTGGCCCATTGGTGACCCACATAATGAACCGGATCATCAAACGGTCAAAGAAGCGGTAACGCGGGTAATCAATCTTGCCGGCAAAGACAGCCAGATGTTTGGGCTTCCAGGAGATATTCCGGAGCAGTTTTTGCATGTAGGGGTTCGTTTCTGGCCGGTTTTTTCCCTCTTTGCGCGCGACTACATTGACCGAAAATAATGCGCTGAATTTGCGCTCAAGCAGTTGCTCGTTCCGGTTGATGAAATCAACCAGTTCCGGCCTGTGCTTGCCGTAGCGGATACTTGCGCCGATTACGATGGCATCGAACTGCGACAGGTTGGCATCAGCCGATTCGTTAATCGCCAACAGGCTTACCTGATGGTGTTCACGTTCCATGACCGACTGCAAACGCAGGCATATCTCGCGCGTATGCCCGTCAACGGTTGAATAAACAATAAGAATGTTTGCCATGATCCTGAAAAACTTAATTGGCCACAGAGCACACAGAGATCACAGAGGAAAAGCAATAAGTTACTGGCAAACCGCATTTAAGGATGATTCTTCATTCCAGCCCGGTTTCACCGATGAAACAGGATCGGTATCAGTCAGCCGCTGGCAACCGAATCGTGTACTGCCCCGACTTCTCGTCGCGCACCAGCATGACCAGCTTGTGCTTCTGCGCATCTTCCATCAGCTCGCGGAACGAACGGTAGCCATAGTACGATTCGTTGAAACCGGGCCGGCGCCGCTGCATGGTAGGCTTGACCATCGAGCCCCACAGCTTCTCGTCCGATCCGCGCTCGGAGATTAAACCCTCGACCGTCTCCACCAGGAAGTCCATGGCTTCCTGTCGCTTGTTTTCCTCGCTCTTGGCTTCAGCGGGTTTTGCAGCTTCGGCTTTTACCTTGGCCGGCGCCTTTTTGGCAGCCTGCTTTTTCTTTGCTTCCTGCGCACGCACCAGGTCGTCGTAGAAGATGAATTCGTCACAGTTGGCGCTTAACAGGTCGGAGGTCGAATCCTTCACGCCGATGCCGATGACGTATTTGTTGTTCTCGCGCAGTTTGGAAACCAGTGGCGAGAAATCCGAGTCGCCGCTAATGATGACAAAAGTATCCACATGGGCTTTGGTGTAGCAGAGGTCGAGCGCGTCCACGACCATGCGGATGTCGGCGGAGTTCTTGCCCGACTGGCGCACGTGCGGGATTTCGATCAGCTCGAAGGCCGCCTCGTGCATGGTCGCCTTGAATTCCTTGTAGCGGTCCCAGTCGCAATAGGCTTTCTTGACCACGATGCTGCCCTTGAGCAACAGGCGTTCCAGCACTTTCTTGATGTCGAACTGCGCGTATTTGGCGTCGCGCACGCCAAGCGCAATGTTCTCGAAATCGCAGAACAGTGCCATGTTGGTGATTTCAGGTTGAGCTGCCATGCGCGTTCCTCCTCTGAATGAGTGGCAGCAATTTTTGCCACCAAATGGTTTTTATATAACCTTGCCCGGATTCATCAGCCCACACGGGTCGAACACACGCTTGATGCCGCGCATCATTTCCAGCTCCAGCGCGCTCTTGTAGCGGGTGATTTCCACACGTTTGAGCTGCCCTACGCCGTGTTCGGCGCTGATGCTGCCGCCGAGCTTTGCCACCACCTCATAGACGATGCGGTTGACCTCGCGCTCGTGCTGTTCGATGAATGCTTTATTCTGCGCGGAGTCGGGCATGGAAGCGTTGTAGTGGATGTTGCCGTCGCCGATATGCCCGAAGGCGGCGATGCGCACGCCGGGGAATGCGCCATGCAGCGCGGCATCGGCCAGGGAGATAAATTCTGCCACGCGGCTCACCGGCACCGAGATGTCGTGTTTGATGCTGATGCCGTCCATTTTCTGCGCATCGCTGATGCTGTAGCGCAGCTTCCACCAGTTTTCCGCCTGGGTCTTTTCGGCAGTGACCGCAAAGCCTTCGATGCCGTTGGAAAAATTTTCCAGCGCCGCGCGCAACGGCTTTTCCAGCGGCACCTCCAGCACGTCGGACAACTCGAGGATTGCCAGCCATTCGTGCCTTTCTGCAAGAGGCTCGCGGGTATCCGCGATGTGATGCAGCACCATATCAAGACAGGTGCGGCCAAAAAACTCGAAGGCGCTGATGCGATCGCCGCAAACGGCGCGCAAATGTGCGAACAGTTCCACCGCCGCCGCCGGGTCGCGCAGGCCAACGCAGGCGGCTGCCATTGCTTGCGGGCGCGGAAACAGCTTGAGCGTGGCGGCGGTGATGATGCCCAGCGTGCCTTCCGCGCCGATGAACAACTGCTTGAGGTCGTAGCCGGAGTTGTCCTTGCGCAAGGCGCGCAGGCCATTCCAGATGCGCCCGTCCGGCAGCACCACTTCCAGGCCGAGCGCCAGGTCGCGTATGTTGCCGTAGCGCAGCACGTTGACGCCGCCCGCATTGGTGGACAGATTGCCGCCGATCTCGCAATGCCGCTCGGCGGGGAGGGCAAGCGGAAACAGCCGGTTGCCCCGCTCCGCCGCCGCGCGCACGTCGGCAAGAATGCAGCCCGCTTCCACGGTGATGGTGTAGTTGGTGGCATCCAGTTCGCGGATGCGGTTCATGCGCGACAGGTTGACCAGAACTTGCCCGTCTTCGGCGAGTTGCCCTTCCCCAACCAGAGGAACAGATGCCCCGCACAGGCTGGTGTTGCCGCCCTGTGGCACGATGGCGATGCCTCGTGCCGCGCACAGCGCGACCACCGCGCTGACTTGCGCCGCATCTTCGGGCAGCACCACCGCCAGCGCCTCGCCGCTGTAACGCCCGCGCTTGTCGTTGCAATGCGGTGCGGTAGCTGCACCAGTAAGCACGTTTTCTATGCCGGCGATGGCGCATAGGGAATGTATTAGATCGGGCGACATCAGAAATTTAGCCTCATCCGGCGAAGCCGGAACCAAACAGGAAGTCTTGAGCAAACTCTCCCCCCTCCCTTGACGGGAGGGGGCTGGGGGGTGGGTGAACTGTGAGGATTGCGTAAGTATTCAGGGTTCACCCCCACCCTAACCCCGCCAAGGGGAAGGGAATGGTTGGCGCGCATTGGGATAACACTTTCATTTTGCTCAATTCAGGTTTAAAACTCCAGCGGATCAACGTCCAACGACCAGCGCAGCTTGTTTGCGGGCAGCGCGTCCAGCAATGGGCGCCACGCGCGCAGGAAGTGCTGCAATGGTTTGCGCGTTCCGCACTGTACCAGCAACTGGGCGCGCGCGTGATTGTCGCGGCGCGGCAAGGCGGCGGGCACCACGCCGTACACCTCGACCGGCAGGGCGAGCGCAACGGCGGCTTCGCGCGCCTGCCGCAAAAACGCATACACCGCCGGTTCCTGCTTGCCTTCCGCCCGCAGCATGGCCTGGTGTACGAACGGCGGAAACCCGGCGGCGCGGCGCTCCGCCAGCAGGGTTTCCGCCCAGGCGGCGTAATCGTGTTCGCGCAGCGCGTGAAATAGCGGATGGTCTGGAAAGGCGGTTTGCACCCACACGTCTCCCGGCTTGTCGGCGCGCCCGGCGCGCCCCGCCACCTGCGCGAGTTGGGCAAACAATTTTTCCGAAGCGCGAAAATCGCTGCTGTACAACGCGCTGTCCGGGTTGAGCACGCCCACCAGGGTCAGGTTGGGAAAGTCGTGGCCTTTCGCCAGCATCTGCGTCCCCACCAGAATATCCACCGACTGGTCGTGGATCTGCTGGCGCATCGCATTCCACGCGCCCTTGTTGCGGGTGCTGTCGCGGTCCACGCGCAGGATGCGCGCCTCCGGAAAGCGCTCTTGCAGCGCGCTTTCCACACGCTGCGTGCCGCTTCCCACCGGCTTCAGGTCGGGGTCGCCGCAGGACGGGCAGGCTGGCGGCACGCGCAACTGGTAGCCGCAGTGGTGGCAGCGCAGGCGCCGGTCCCGCAAATGCAGCACCAGCCTCCCGGCGCAATTCGGGCAGCCCGACAGCCAGCCGCAGGCGGAGCACATCAGCACCGGCGCATAGCCGCGCCGGTTGATGAACAGCAGGCTCTGCTCGCGGC
>VIKH01000063.1:0-8285 GCA_008080515.1 Gallionellaceae bacterium
GCGCGCAAAGTGGTGAGTGCCGCAGTTTCTCTGTGTGCTCTGTGTTCTCTGTGGCTTGAGTTGCGGTTTTAAGGTTTATAGATTCGGTACGCTTTATCCAAGAATCCGTTCGCATTGAGCTTGTCGAAATGTGAATGGATTCTTGTAGTTAGACAGGTTCAGCACGAACATTTTCAAGTTCGATTCGTGCCGGATCAACAGGATAACGCGCCGCGTGGGGCTGGGCGCGGCGCACTTTGCCCAGCCCCACGCAGGCCATTACCTACCCAAGGTTACAAGTTGTACGCGCGTTCGCCGTGGGTCGCCGTATCCAGCCCCTCGCGCTCCATTTCTTCCGGCACGCGCAACCCCATCGTCATGTCTATCAGTTTGAACAGCGCGAAGCTGGCCAGGCCCGACCACAGGACAGTGACACCCACGCCCCACGCCTGGCTGGCGACTTGTCCGGCGATGGAGTATTCCGCGACCTTGCCCGCCGCATAATCGTACACGCCGGTGCCACCCAGGCTGGGCGCGGCGAACACGCCGGTACCCAGCGCGCCCAGGATGCCGCCGATGCCATGCACGCCGAACACATCGAGCGAGTCATCTATCCCGAGCATTCGCTTCAGGCCGGTCACGCCCCACAAACACAACGCACCCGCCAGCAAGCCCAGCACGATTGCGCCCATCGGGCCGATGAAGCCGCATGCGGGGGTGACGGCCACCAGCCCGGCGACCGCGCCGGAAGCCACGCCCAGCAGGCTGGGCTTGCCCTTCAGCGACCACTCGGCGAACATCCAGGACAAGGCTGCGGCTGCGGCAGCAACCACGGTGTTGACCATCGCCAGCACGGCGGTGCCGGTGGCTTCCAGATTGGAGCCCGCATTGAAGCCGAACCAGCCGACCCACAACATGCAAGCGCCGATCATGGTCATGGTGAGCGAGTGCGGCGCCAGCGATTCCCTGCCGTAGCCGATGCGCTTGCCCAGCACGATGGCACCCATCAGCGCGCCCATCGCGGCGTTGATGTGTACTACGGTGCCGCCCGCAAAATCCAGCGCGCCTTTGCCGAAGATAAAACCAGACGGATCGCCAAATGCGCTGGGGCCGCCCCAGTACCACACCATATGCGCCAGCGGCAAATAGGAAAAGGTAAACCACAGCACCGCGAACACCAGTAGCGCGGAGAACTTGATGCGCTCGGCAAAGCCGCCCACGGTGAGCGCCACGGTGATGGCGGCGAAAGTGAGCTGAAACACCATGAACAGCATCTCGGGGATGACCACGCCCTTGCTGAAAGTTTCCACCGTCGAGTCGGGTGCCACCCCGTTCAGGAACGCTTTGGAAAATCCGCCGATGAAGTCGTTCAGGCTGCCGCCCGCAGTAAAAGCCAGGCTGTAGCCGTACACCACCCACAGCAGCGCGACGACGCAAAAAATGACAAACACCTGGGTGAGCACCGACAGCATGTTCTTGGTGCGCACCAGACCGCCGTAAAACAGCGCCAGACCGGGCAGGCTCATAAAAATCACCAGCACGGTCGCCGCCAGCATCCACGCGGTATCTCCCTTGTCCGGCACCGGCGCGGCAGCTTCCGCGAACGCTGGCGCCGCCATGACAAGGAACATGGCGGGCAGCATGAACAACTCAAGGATTTTCCTGGTCATCGTTTTCATTGCATCGCTCCTTACAGTGCATCCGCGCCGGTTTCGCCGGTGCGGATACGGATGACTTGCTCGATGTCGTGGACGAATATTTTTCCGTCACCGATCTTGCCGGTTTTGGCGGATGTTTCGATGGCCTCAATGACCTGATCCAATATGTCGGCCCCGATAGCGGCTTCCACCTTGATCTTGGGCAAAAAATCCACCACATATTCCGCACCGCGATACAGCTCGGTGTGGCCTTTTTGTCGTCCGAAGCCCTTGACCTCGGTGACGGTGATGCCCTGCACGCCGATTGCGGACAAGGCCTCGCGCACTTCGTCGAGCTTGAACGGCTTGATGATGACGGTGACCATTTTCATTTCATTCTCCTTCGGGCTGGGTGGGGCAAGTCGTATTTCGCCTCACGCCAACGGTTATTAAAACGAGCGGCTGAGGGAAAGCACCGCCTTGCCTTGGCCCAGGTCTTTGTTGAGAACCTTATAGAAAGCTCCGGGAGCGGTTGAGGCATTGGTCTTGCTGTAGGCCAGCCCCAGCACGAAGCCGCTGAAATCCTTGCTCACGCTCAGCTTGTAGTCGGAATAGGACGGGTCTGCTCCCGCAACCTTCAGGTTGTCTGCGGCAGCGCCCTTGTAGGACTGCCTGCCCAAGTGCGCCCCCACTGTAAAACCGGTATCCGCGATGGGGTAGCTCGCGCTCAAGTCAATGTAACTCGTCCCTCTGGCCTGCGCTACGGCAAAGGTGTCGCCCAGACTGTACGAGTACTTGAGGGTCAGCCATTTGTACCCAATCGCGCCGTAAACCTCATCGGTATCCGCCTTGGCGAAGTTGGCCGGGATCGGATTGACGTAGGTTGCGGAGGGATAGTTATAACGCAGATAGCCGATGTCATAGCTGAAGTCCCCGGCAAAGCTGTTCTTGAAACCGAAGTAGGTGTCCAGTTCCAGGCCGGCATTGCTGGCGAGAGCGCCATCGCTGATCCAACTGATGCTGGAGCCCCAGACACCGGCATAAAAGCCGCCGGCGCGGGCGTAGTCGAATCCGCCCTGAATGGCCGCCCTGGTGCCGGTTTGCGAAATGCCGCGATACAGGTAATCGCTGACCAGACTGACATTGCTGGTGAAAGTGTGCGGGGGCGCGGCTTCCTCGGCCAGCGCGGGCAATGCGCACAGGGAGCCAAGGGTAATAGCCAGTAGTTTTGTTTTACGCATGATGTTCCTTTCGGTTGGTTGAATTAAAGTGCCACACCATGCCTTGAGCAGGTTCCGTGCCACTCGTTTTTGTCTATATAGAACAAGCTGTTGTTAGAGTAACCTGGTTTTTTGTGCAGATGACATGCACCAATAACATGCAGAGGTCGTGTACGTTTGCACCTATCGAGTGCGGCAACGTAGTTCCGGCAATCGCTGTATGCCTACCTGCTCGCTTGCTACCGCTACATCGAACTCAACTCCGTGCGCGCGGGCATGGTCAACCGGCCCAGGGACTACCGCTGGACCAGCCACCTCATTGTTTCGCACGAAGAATACCAGCGGCTCGGGCAAGAGCAGGATTCTCGGCTCGAAGCCTGCCGCGCCCTGTTCAAGGCCCGCCTCGATGAAGAAATCGTCGGCCAGATACGCGACGCCACCAACGGCAACTATGTCTTGGGCGGCGAATGCTTTCAGATGGAAATCGAGGCTGCGCTCGATCGACGGGAGCGGCGGTGAACAAAAATCCGTCGGACTCGGCGGGAAATCGTGGTCTGTTTTTTATCGCCTTGCCGCCGGAAATTTATGGGTTCTCTCCATGCAGCCTGCAATTGATTTCCGCAGGCTTGGCGGTTACTGGCGGATTCGAGGCAAACCAGTAAGCGGTGGCCATGAACAGGGCGCCGCTGATCGTATTGCCCAGCGTCACCCACGTCAGGTTGTGCCCCATGCCCGCCAGGTTCACGCTATCGGGATGTCCGGCCAGCAGCGCGATGCTGAAGATCGTCATGTTGGCCACGGAGTGCTCATAGCCGCTGGCGATGAACGCGAACAGGCACCAGAAGATCAGGCCCAGCTTCGCCGCATCGCTTGCTGTGCGGCTTGCCATCCAGAGCGCCAGGCATACCAGCCAGTTGCATAATATTCCGCGCATGACCAACTCAAGTGCAGGCGCATTCATCTTGGCATCGGTTATCTTGAGCAACAGTGGGGCTCCGTCTGCAAGCACCGCGCCCCCGCCTCCCGCAACAAAAATGAGCGCCAGTAAAACTGCCCCTGCCAGATTGCCGATCCAGGCAATCGCCCAGACCTTGCCGAGGTCTGCAAACCCCACTTTGCGGCACAGCCAGCCGATCGGCATGATCATGGCATGCCCGGTGTAGAGTTCCGAGCCGGCGAAGACCACCAGCGTCAGGGCGATGCCGAAGGATGCGCCCATGATGAGTTTCTGCCAGGCCGGATCAACCCTGGCGCCGACGCTGAAAATCAGAATGATGCCCAGGCCGACATAGACGCCCGCCATCATGGCGGCAACGAAGAATGCTGGCAGGGAAGCACGTACGGCTGTGGCCTTGCTTTCTGCCACTGCCGCAAATTTCTGGACCGTGTCGAGATACATGGTCAATCTCCTTTGCAATTCCAGGTTCTTCAACCACGGCGTCAGGCCAGGTTGAGGTATATCTCGCCTTTGTCCACGCGTGTCCGGTAGCGGTGGGTGCAACCGTGGTCAGGCTCGACCGCCTCCCCGCTGTCGAGTTGTATTGTCCAGCCGTGCAGCGGGCAGGTCACCTTGCGTTCAAACACGATGCCCTGCGATAGCGGGCCGCCCTTGTGCGGGCATTGGTCGCGCAGCGCAAAGACCTCATCCGAGCCGTTGCGGAATAGCGCGATTTCACCCTTCACGGTTTGCACCACACGGGAACCCAGCCTGGGAATTTCTTCCAGCGGGCATATCCTCATCCATTCACTCATGGCCATCTCCTGTTGTTACGATTGCAGCCTGATCGGGACGAATTCGCGCGCTTCCATGCCGCGCACGCGCTCCTGCCAGGGGTCTTTCTCGTCGCGCAGCGCATCCGTAAGCCGCTCATGGAGCGCCCTGCGCCCTGCGGCGTCTTCCACGATGCGCGCTTTCACATAGTCCATGCCGGCGCGCTGCACCCAGTGTACGGTGCGGTCGAGATAACGCGCCTCCTCGCGGTAGAGCTGGATAAAGGCACCCGCATATTCCATCACCTCCTCCGCACTTTTCACCTTGACGAGGAACTGCGACACTTCCGCCTTGATGCCGCCATTGCCGGCCACGTAGATTTCCCACCCCGATTCGACGCCGACGATGCCGACATCCTTGATGGTGGCCTCGGCGCAGTTGCGCGGACAGCCGGAGACGGCAAGCTTGACCTTGTGCGGCGCCCACATGCGGTCGAGCGACTGCTCCAGGGCGATGCCCAGGCTGGTCGAATCCTGCACGCCGAAACGGCACCACTCCGAGCCGACGCAGGTCTTGACCGTGCGGATTGATTTGCCGTAAGCGAAGCCGGAGGGCATGTCGAGATCACTCCAAACCTTCGGCAAGTCTTCCTTCTTTACGCCCAGCATATTGATACGTTGGCCGCCAGTACACCTTACCTCGCGGATGGCGTATTTCTCCGCCACATCCGCAATGCGCCTTAATTGTGCGGGGGTTGTCACCCCGCCGTGGATGCGCGGTATGACCGAGTAAGTGCCGTCCTTCTGGATATTGGCGTGGGCGCGCTCGTTGATGAAGCGCGACTGCGGGTCGTCCCGGTAGTCATGCGGCCACGCGCACAACAGATAGTAATTGAGCGCCGGACGGCAGGACGCGCAGCCGTTCACGTTGCGCCACTCGAAGAACCCCATCGCCTCCGGTATGGATTTCAGTTTGCGCTCGATGATCGCCTTGCGGATCTCCTCGTGGGTGTAATCGGTGCAGCCGCACAGCGGCTTCCTGCTGACATCCGCAGGCTGGTAGGCGCCGCCCACGGTGGAAGCGAGAATCTGCTCCACCAGCCCGGTGCAGGAGCCGCAGGAGGCGGACGCCTTGGTGTGCTTGCGCACATCATTCAGGGTGAACAGGCCTTTCTCCTTGATCGCCTTGACGATGGTGCCCTTGCACACGCCGTTGCAGCCGCACACTTCCATGTCGTCCGGCATGGACGAGGCATTGTTCCGGCCCTGGTGCCCGCTGCTGCCGAGGTGGCTCTGGCCGGACATCAGGCGGTCGCGCAGTTCGCGGATATTCTGCCCGTCGCGCAGCAACTGGAAATACCATGACCCGTCTGCGGTATCGCCGTACAGCACGCTGCCGACAATTTTGTCTTCCTTGACCACCAGTTTTTTGTACACGCCTGCGGAGGGGTCGCTCAACACGATTTCCTCGGCGCCTTTGCCGCCGGTGAAGTCGCCGCAGGAAAACAGATCAATGCCGGTGACCTTGAGCTTGGTCGAGGTGGCCGAGCCGCTATAGCGGCTGATGCCGATCTGCGCCAGATGGTTGGCGCACACTTTCGCCTGCTCGAACAGCGGCGCCACCAACCCGTAACTGACGCCGCGATGCGACACGCATTCGCCCACCGCGTAGATGCGCGGATCGTAAGTCTGCATGGTGTCGTTCACCACGATGCCGCGATTGCAGTGGATGCCCGCTGCCTCGGCCAGCGCGGCGCTGGGGCGGATGCCCGCCGCCATCACCACCAGATCGGCGGGAAGCGTTTCACCGTCTTTGAAGCGGATTGCGCCCACACGCAAATCCCCCCTCGTTCCCCCCTTTTTTAAAGGGGGGATAGTGGCATCGGCCACCGCTATCGCTCCCCTTTTTTTCAAAGAGGAGATGGTGGCTCCGGCCACCGTTATCGCTCCCCCCTTTGACTGCGAGAGGGTGATGCCGGAGGCATCGGGTACCCCTCGGCGTACCCCTTGCGGGTGCAAAGGGGGGCTGGGGGGGATTTCCGCTGGCAGCAGTTCCACCGTCTGTTTTCCCAGCAGAAACTTGAGCCCTTTAGCTTCAAGCGATTCTTGCAGCAGGCCGGCGGCGGCGCGGTCCAGCTGCCGCTCCATCAGCCATTCCGCGAGATGCACCACGGTGACATCCATGCCGCGCGACAGCAGGCCGCTGGCCGCTTCCAGCCCCAGCAGGCCACCGCCGATCACGACCGCAGACTTGAATTTTACGGAAGCCTCCAACATGGTATCCACGTCGCGGATACTGCGGAAAGCGACCACCCCTTCCAGATCGCTGCCCGGAACCGGCAAAACGATGGGAGTGGAACCGGTAGCGATAATCAGCCGGTCGTATCCCGCAGTTTTGCCGTCGCTGGTTTGCACGGTGCGGCGGGCGCGGTTGATTGCGCTTACCTGCCGGTTCAAGTGCAGCGTGATCCCCTTCCCGGCGTACCATTCCACATCGTTGAGCATGATGCCCCCGATGCTTTGTTCGCCCGATAGCACCTGCGACAGCAGGATGCGGTTGTAGTTGGCGTAAGGCTCGGCGCCAAACACCTCGATCTCGTACAAATCCGGCGCAAGCTTCAACAGCTCCTCCAGCGTTCTCGCGCCGGCCATGCCGTTGCCTATCATCACCAGTTTCATTTTTTCCATGGCCCGGCCACCCCGCAAATATGTTTGCACTATCTACAGCAAGTGCCGTGCCAACAGATATTTTGTTTTTATATCAACGAGATGATTTCAGGCGGCAGGTCATGGATGAAGGCGGCTTGCTTCAGGATGGTGCGGAAAATCCGGCGCGCGCATTGCTGTGGTGCAGCGCGATTCGTGCAGTTAACCGCGCAGCGAATTCGCGGTGCCCGGCAGCGCCAAGCCCGTCCTGCCAGCGGCATGGCCCTGGCTCCGGCGCGGCTGGAAAGGGGGCTGACCATCGGAAAGCGCGGGTTGCACCCGTGACTGGCAGGCGGAGGGCGCTTGCTTCCGGTAACCGCCACGACTACATCCCGCCCGCCCCATCCGGCTTGCCTTCGCCGCCCACCACGCTTGTATGCTTTTCCGGATCACCCGGTTTACCCAGCGTTACCACTTCATCAACCTTCAGGCCTTTTGGCAACTGGTGCGCGATGAACAGCATGGTCACCTGGCCTTTCAGCCGGTTGATGGTGGCGGCGAAATGCTCGGCGGTGGCCGGGTCGAGGTTGCTGGTGGCTTCGTCGAACACCAGTATCTTCGGGCGCTTGAGCAGCGCGCGGGCGATTGCCAGCCGCTGGCGCTGCCCGCCGGAAAGGCCGGCACCGCGCTCGCCGACGCGGGTCTGGTAGCCTTCCGGCAATTGCTCGATGGTGTCGTGGATTTCCGCCAGCTTGCACGCCAGCACCACCTGCTCGAAAGTGGCGTGCGGGTTGGCGAGCACCAGATTTTCGTAGAGCGTGCCGGAAAACAGCACAGTCTCCTGCGGCACCACGCCGTAATAGTGGCGCAGCTCGTTGGCGGAAAAATGGCGGATATCGCGCCCGTCCAGCAAAATGCCGCCATCGCCGGGCAGATAAAACCCTTGCAGCAATTTCGCCAGCGTGCTCTTGCCCGAGCCGGACGGCCCCATCAGCGCCACGCACAGGCCGGGAGCGATGGTCATGCTGAAGTTCTGGTACAGGTACGGCAGGTTCTGCCGCGTAGCGGTAACTCATCCGCCTGATCTCGATCT
>VIKH01000063.1:8347-9167 GCA_008080515.1 Gallionellaceae bacterium
GCGAACATCTGGAACGCGACCAGCATGCCGACGGTAAAATCCTGCGTGCTCATCACCAGCCAGGCACCCGCGCACAGGATCAGCAGCGTCAGCAACTGCTCCAGCGTGTTGGCCAGCACGTTGTAGGTGTTCGACAACTGGCGGCACTGAAACCCGGCCTGCAACAAATCGGCAAGGTAGTCGCCGTAGCGCTTTGCGATCTGCGGCTCCATTTGCAGCGACTTCACGGTTTCGACACCGGCGACGTATTCGGTGACGAAAGCCTGGTTGCGCGCGCCGACCAAAAACTGGTGGTCGAGCCGCTGCCGCAGCAGCGGGGTTACCGCCGCGCTCAAGATGACCATCAGCGCCAGCACCGCCAGCGTCACCAGCGTCAGCAGCCAACTGTAGTAAAACATGATGGCGAGAAAAATCAGCAGGAACGGTACGTCCAGGATCAGCGTGACCGCCGCGCCGCTGATGAATTCGCGTATGCTCTCGATGCCTTGCAAGCGTGCCACCACGGTGCCGGTGGGGCGGTGCTCGAAATAGCGCGGCGGCAACTTGAACAGGTGCTCGAACACCTCGGTGCCGAGCACCGCATCAATGCGGTTGCCGGTGTGGTTCACCAAGTATTGCCGCACCCAGCTCATCAGTGCGGTGAACACCATAAACAGGGTCATGCCGATACCGATGGCCCACAGCGTGTTGATAGTGTGGTGTACCACCACCTTGTCTATCACCACCTGGGTGAACACCGGTGCCGCCAGCGCCATCAGTTGCAGCACCAGCGAAGCCAGCAGCACGTCGCGCCAGATCGCCTTGTGCTTGAGCAGTTCCG
>VIKH01000179.1:0-2189 GCA_008080515.1 Gallionellaceae bacterium
ACGTTGTGTTGCGTTTGCCGAAACGGTGCCTTGACGCATAGAAAAGCCCGGTGCAGCGCGGAGCAAGGACACGGCCGGAAGCCGCACGCGGAGCGGAGCCGTAGGCGAGCACCGAACGGGTGACAACGTGCCGAAGGGAATCCTTGTGGAGCGATGCAGCGGGCTTATGCGTCGGGAAAAGGCGAAGTGGAGGCAAATGCAACGAGGGACAACGCAAGGCGAGATCTGGGACGCAAGTCGGGCGCCGCCACCGGCGGCGGCGTTGCGCGAACAAGGAGAGCGCGGCCAGGTGCAGCAAGGCTGCACCTCTGATCAAGCGGCCGGATGCGGCCGCTGCAGGTCGTCATGCCAAGCGGCATGATGGCCGGCGAATCCAAGGGCGTGCTCTTGGTCGGCGCCCCTCACGGGGCGGCGAAACGGGTGGGGTAAGCGCCGGCAGGCGCAACACGATCATGCCAGGGCGAAGACCTGGGACGATCGCGCCGGCTGGCCGGCGCCCGGCCGCCGGGCGATACTCGCCCGCTCGGTGGCCGACAGGGGTTAGGGGCTGGATCTCGTTCCAAGGGCCTGCCCTTGGGCGGCTCCCCTCACGGGGAGACGAAACAGGTGGGGTGGCATTTGGCGGGCCGGGGTTGAATCAGGCGGCTCGCCGGGGGTTTCCCTGTTCGGACAACTCGCGAAGCGGCACGCGGCTCATGTGCATGGTGTAGCCTGTTTTGCGTTCGATAGCTTCGTAATCGTTGAGTAACTCGGGACGGTGACAAGCGCCAACACCCAAGTCATTTTTTGATGCCATGATGCAAAAGACGCAACTCAGGCGCTCATTGCCGAGAGCGTATGCGTAATGCGGCCGCTGCCCGGCCTTGCGGATCGTCTCAAAGACTTCATCGGTCAGCATGGTGTGAATCGGCAGAAAATCAAACCATGTGCGTTTGCCGTTGGTCTGGGTGCCATTCTCGACCAGGACCTGTTGGGTGCAGGGCATGATTTGGTCAGGCCTCGGTGCGTTGGGTCCAAGCCTCGCCGGCGGGGTGCTGCAGGGCCTCATGCGCGGCGTCAAAGGTCGGCCAATATTCGGCGCTTTCGCGTGTCGCGGGGCCGTCCTCGTCGGCGGTGCCAAGGTAAAACCCGGCGCCGCTCTCCAGCACGCGAAGCGGCAAGTATTTGCCCAGCGTATCAAGCGCCAGAAGGCCATGACGCACGCGGCCGGCGCTCGGGTTTTCGTCTTGCTGCATGTTTCGCTCACTTCTGATTTCGCGTAGTGGCAAACCGGGCCGGCGCGCTCCTGGTCAGCCCTTGAGCTTGGCCATCTCGTTGCCCAGCAGCCAAAGGGCGCGGTTGAGCTTCACGTTTTGATCAATCCCGGTAACGGCACGGGTACGGGCGCGGCGCCCTTGGGCGGTGCGGCCGGAGACGCCGCCCTTGATCATGTTTTCCTGCACGCGGTTGAAAACGGTCCACAAATCGTCGTTGCGGTCCTCGATGCGACGGGCGCCCAGGATGCCCGATTCGGTGATGGGCGCGGCTTCCTCGTCGCCGTATTTCAGGGCCAGCGCGCCACGGGCGAAAATTTCCTGCTCGGCGCGGTTGAGGGAAAGGGCCTTCATGGTGTCGCGCTGCTGGCCGATCTGCTCGAAGTCGTCCAGCACGGTGTACGCGCCTTCAATAACTTGGTCGATGACGTTGCCATTGTGGCGGATGCGGATATCGTTGGTGGTTTCGCCGCACACCATGCCGTTCTGGCAAACGAAGCGGAACATGCCGGCCAGCATCTGATACGAGCTGGAGCCGTCGTGCGAGTTGAGCAAAACGATTTCATTCGCCTCGGCGCCAGTAATCTGGTCAGCATGGCGCAGGCGGATCATGTGTTTGGTGTGGTCACGCTTGCCATCGGCGCGCACGCGGGTCTGGCAGGCCATGAAGGGCATGAAACCCTCTTTCTTCAGGCCGTTCAGGACATCAATGGTCGGGATATAGGTGTAACGGCTGGAGCGGCTTTCGTGGGCGGCTTCGGCGAAGATGGACGGGGCGACAGCGCGGATTTCGTCGTCGGTCAGCGGGCGGGTTTCGCGACGGGCGGTGTAGTTGCGGAAGTGGCTGGCAAGTTGTGTTCTCATGGCGATATCTCCGAGATGATGAAGGTCAATCGACAGCGGGTTTCGGGTCTGCTCACCGCCCGCTGCCGGGGG
>VIKH01000179.1:2210-4059 GCA_008080515.1 Gallionellaceae bacterium
TTGGCGTTGCTCTGTCAACACCTGCATTATCTCATGCAAAACTATTGCATGCAATAGTTTATGCCAAAAAAAACAGAAATATTTTTGCGGGGGATTTTTCAGAAAGGAAGAAGGTCCGCCCGTGCTGCCTGCGCCGCCTTTTCAATCAAATGGGATTCAAGCCACTCCTGATAATTCGCAAGCTGCCGGGCAAATGACGGCTTGTCCGGGAAGCGTTCAACGAGTTCGGAATAGTGCGCGATCTGGGCGCGGTAATGTCCTTCGATCTGATCGAACGGCATAGAGGCGTAAGGGTCTTGCCCGTCGCGGTCGCTGGGTTCGTCATGCCACATCGTTTTGCCCTCCCTGGCCTACATCGTTTCGGGCAGCATGCCATGCGTCCCGCACTTCAGAAAGCGGCACCAACGTCGCGCCCGGGTTCCTGGTCAGCCCGGTTTGGGCTGCGCTCGGGTGGGGGAATATGGTCGCGTTGTCGATTCGCTTTGTCGGCTTGCCGCGTTTCAACCATTGGCCGTCAGCGAGTTTAACGAGGTATGGCATTGGTACGCTCTCGGCGGTTAGGTGGCCGCTCGCGGCACGGTTATATGATCGGGAATGGTCCAGCAGCCCAGCGCGAAAACCAGAAGATGATAGGCGGCTTTTGCGCGGCGCACACAGGCGGCGTGGTAGGTGTAGGCGTTTCGTGAATCGGTGTCGACCCATGCGTTATGGGCTGCGCACAGGGCGGCATGGCGCTTGCCCCAGCCCCGGCGCAGCTTGGCCCGCTCAACGGTGTTTTGCCGTAACCCTCTCGGCTCGATCAGGTATCCCATTGCCTGCGTGGTGAAAGCGTTACAGTCCTCCGACACCTGGAGGGCAAGCGCGGCATTTTCCCCGTCGCGTTGCGCGTCGATGGTTTCCCGACATTGCCGCCGGATAAGTTCATTACCGCGATGTTCTGCCGCTGCGCCCATGTTCACGGTCCTCCTGATCAGGTTGCCGGATTCGCCAAAAGAAAGCCGTATTTGACTTTCAATAGCTCGGCGTGTTGGTTGGCCAGCGCGATTTTATCGGGGTCATGTCGCAAAGCCCCGTTCACGCGAACCGCTTCAGCTTCTATCGCCGCGCCGGTCATGGGGTGGACATCATTGCCGTCTAGCAGCTGGCGAGCTGCATCGCACAGGGCCGGCGCCAGTCCCATTTGTTCGGCCACCAGAATCATGATCGCGCAGCCGTGCCCATACTGGTACGGTCGAGGCGTCTTGGTTGCTCCATTCATCGTCAGCCCTTTTCGTCTTGGGGGTTTTCAACTGCCATCAGGCGCTTAAATTCGATGACGCTCGGCATCTCGTCCGGCGAATCCTTCGCCAGGTAAGCAATCGTCCAGCCGTTGTTAAAAGCCTTCAGGAGGTCAACAGTCGGGGTGCCACTGGCACACGCAGCCTCGATAAAACCGATGTTCAGGGCCGGCACAACAGGCAGGCCGTCAAGGAAGGCTTGCGCCCCGATCTTGCGGGCTTGGTCGAAGTCCATTTTAGAAGGCGTCCGAAGGCTGGAAAACGAGGGAGGTTGCGCCGTTATTCCACGCGGCCGCCAGCGGGGTATTGCCAAACAGGGCCGGCGCATCGCCGCCCTTGCCGTGCTGCAAGCCCAGCAAAAAGGCCTCGCATTGCAGGTTGGCGATGTTGATCGCCCGGATGCCGCGCACCTTGAACGCGCTGAGAACTTCGATCAGGGAAAGCAGCTCGAAAACGACCCGAAGCATGAAAGCGGAACGAAGGAACTTGCGCGGCATGGAAATCTCCCGATAAATGATGGTCAATCGGCATCAGGTTTATGGTCTGCTCACCGCCTGCTGCCGGGGTGTTGG
>VIKH01000064.1 GCA_008080515.1 Gallionellaceae bacterium
GTCAAACGCTGGTAAAAACCGGTGGCCTGCACCAGTTTCAGCGTGGACAGACCCGCCGCTACCGCCACCGGGTTGCCGGACAAGGTGCCCGCCTGGTAGACCGCGCCCAGAGGTGCCAAGCATTGCATGATGTCGCGGCGCCCGCCGAATGCGGCGGCGGGCAGCCCCCCGCCCATCACCTTGCCCAGCGTCAGCAGATCCGGCTTGATGCCGTAGTGACCGTGTGCCCCCCGCAAGCCGACGCGAAAGCCGGACATCACCTCGTCCAGAATCAATACCGCACCGTGCTTGGTGCAAAGTGCTCGCATCGCGTCGAGAAATTCGCGTTTGGGCAGAATCAAATTCATGTTGCCCGCCACCGGTTCGACGATGACCGCAGCGATTTCCTTGCCCATCTCGGCGAAGGCGCGCTCCAGCCCGGCTGCGTCGTTGTAATCCAGCACCGTGGTCAGCGCCGCAATTTCCGCCGGCACGCCGGAGGAACTCGGCTGACCGAAGGTCAGCGCGCCGGAACCCGCCTTGACCAGCAGACCGTCGGAATGCCCGTGGTAGCAGCCTTCGAACTTGATGATGCGGCTGCGCCCGGTAAAACCGCGCGCCAGCCGGATCGCCGTCATGGTGGCCTCGGTGCCGGAACTGACCAGCCGCACCATTTCCAGGCTGGGCAGCAGCTTGCATAGCAACTCGGCAATTTCCAGCTCGGATGCGGTAGGTGCGCCGAAACCCAAGCCTTGCGCCGCCGCATCCTGCACCGCCTTGACTACTTCGGGGTGGCAGTGACCCACGATCATCGGCCCCCAGGAATTGACGTAATCAATGTAGCGCTTGTCGTCGGCATCCCACACGTAGGCGCCCTGCCCGCGCTTGAAAAACAGCGGGGTGCCGCCCACCGACTTGAAGGCGCGCACCGGCGAATTCACCCCACCGGGAATGACGCGTTGCGATTGTTCGAAAAGATCCTGATTGCGTGAAGTCATGATGCCGGTTCCCGAATAAATAGTCCTGAAAAATCCCGCGCGGCAGACCGGATGTCCGACGCACCAAATACCGCAGAAATAGCTGCCAGCGCATCTGCTCCTGCTTCCAGCAGCGCGGCGCCGTTCTGCGGCGTAATCCCTCCTATCGCCACCAGCGGGACGGACAGTTCGGCGCGCGCCTGGCGCAACAGCCCGGCATCCGCCCGCGCTGCAACGGGTTTGACGCCGGAAGGAAAGAACGCACCGAAGGCCACGTAATCCGCCCCCCCGCTGGCCGCTTCCCGCGCCAGCGAGAGGCGATTATAACAAGAGATGCCGATGGTTCTGCGTTTGCCCAGCAACGCGCGCGCCTCACCCAAACCACCGTCTTCCGCGCCCAGGTGAACCCCATCCGCATCTACCTGCGCCGCGAGGCGCGCATCATCATTCACGATAAACGGCACGGCAAACTCGCGCGCCAGCTCGCGCAAAGCGGCAGCCTGTACTTGCCTCAACGCGGCATCTGCGGATTTGTTGCGGTACTGCAACAGGTGCGCTCCGCCATCCAGAGCCAGCCGGGTGCGCCGCAGCAATTCCGCCGTGTTGGCGCTGTCGGGCGTGATGGCGTACAAGCCAGATATAGTCACAGGAAAAGAAGGCCTTGTTGAGCGCCGGATCTAATGATCGTTCAACAGCATCATGTCAATGCCGGGTGTTTTGCGGCTCATCCCCCTCTTCTTCATCCCGCGCCCAAAACAGCCGGTCCGGAATATGTTGCCCCATGCCGGGGCGAAAGCCGAACTGCAAAGCCTGCCAAGCGTATTCCTGCGCCTCCTGTACCGCCTCTTCCACGGACAAGCCGTTTGCCAGCAGGGCCGCGATGGCCGATGCCAGCGTGCAACCCGAGCCGTGGTAAATGCCGGGCAGGCGCGGCCAACTGTCGCTGCGCACCAGGCCGCGTTCGCCGTACAGGGTGTTGATCACTTTGGGTGTTTGCTCGTGCGTTCCGGTTACCAGCACGTACTCGCAGCCGGCGCGCACGATACGCTTGGCGCACTCGGCCAGGCCGGGGCTATCGCCTTCGCTGTCCTCGTCGTGAACCAGGCGGCGCGCCTCGATGCTGTTCGGCGTCAGGATGGTGGTTTGCGGCAGCAGCAACTCGCGCATCGCGTCCAGCATGTCCTCGTTGGCCAGCTCATCGCCCCGTCCGGAGGCCAGTATCGGGTCAAACACCAGCGGGATGTCGGGGTAATCCGAGATGATCTCGGCTATGGCAGCAATGTTTTCCACGCTGCCCAGCAGTCCGATCTTGAAGGCGTCCACCGGCATGTCCTCCAGCACCGCGCGCGCCTGGTCGCTCACCCACTCGGCGTCAACCGGCTGCACATCGTCCACCCCGCCGGTATCCTGCACCGTCACTGCCGTCACCACCGACAACGGGTGGCAGCCGATGCTGGCAATGGTCAGAATGTCGGCCTGCAAGCCGGCTCCACCGGTCGGGTCGGTAGCGGCAAACGTGAGGACGATCGGGGGGGTATCGGGCAGGATGGGTGGCATCGTTGTACTGAGCGCGGAAGGAAAGGCGCATTCTAGCCGAAATCTTCACTCGCCCTGCACTGTTTATCCGGGGCCAGAGCGGCTCGCCCGATTGCCTTGACACTTTCTGCCACCAGCTCCGGCCCGCGATAAATCAAACCGCTGTAAAGTTGCACCAGCGACGCGCCGGCCTGAATTTTTTCGACCGCATCTGCGCCGTTCAGGATGCCGCCGACGCCGATTATGGGCAGCGCCCCGCCGAGTGCTGCGGCAAGTTCGCGGATGACGGCAGTGGATTTATCGCGCACCGGTGCGCCGCTCAACCCGCCCGCTTCGGCATGTTGCGGCAAGTGTTCCACGCCCTCGCGCGACAGCGTGGTATTGGTGGCAATCACCCCGTCCATGCGGTGGCGCAGCAGCAGCACGGCAATTTGCCTGACCTGCTCTCCATTTAGATCCGGCGCAATTTTCAACGCCAGCGGCACATATTTCCCGTGCAGCTCGGCCAGTTTTTCCTGCTCCGCCTTCAGTTGTGCCAGCAGCGCGTCCAACTCGCTTTCGCCCTGCAACTGGCGCAGATTTTTGGTGTTCGGCGATGAAATGTTGGCGGCAACATAGCTGGCGTAACCGTAGACTTTGCGCAGGCAGACCAGATAATCATCGGCGGCGCGCTCCATCGGCGTATCGGCATTCTTGCCGATGTTGATTCCAAGTATTCCAGAATGCCCGGAAGCACCGCCATACTTCGAACGTTTCACGTTCTCCACCAGCGCATCCACCCCGCCGTTGTTGAAGCCCATGCGGTTGATGATGGCGCGCGCCTCGGGCAGCCGGAACAGGCGCGGCTTGGGGTTCCCCTGCTGCGGGCGGGGCGTAACGGTACCGATTTCGATGAAACCGAAACCCAGCGCGGCAAGCGCATCAATGTACGCGCCATTCTTGTCCAGCCCGGCAGCCAAGCCGACCGGGTTGGGAAAGGCCAAGCCCATTATCGTGCGGGGGATTGCGGCAGGATGCTTGATGCAACATGAAACGAAACCGAGCGCATGTGCGGCTTGCAGCGCGTCCAGCGCAGCATGGTGGGCGGCTTCCGCATCGAGCGAAAATATCAGCGGACGGAATAGCGAATAAATCATGGGTACCGTGCGTTGGCGAAAGCGTCAGAACAGGCGCTGCCACTCGCCGTCCACCAACCCCTGCAGGGGGCGGAACCCGGCCTTGTAAGCCATCTTGCCGCTTTCTCTTATCCAGAAACCGAGGTAGAGGTAATCCAGCTTGAGCTTGCGGCATAGCTCGATTTGCCACAGCACGTTATAAGTGCCAAAACTGGCTTGCGCCACATCGGGATCGTAATAGGTGTAAACCGACGACAGCCCGTCATCAAGTATATCTATGATGCTCACCATGCGCAGCGCGCCGCCTTCGCGGAACTCCACCAGCATGGTATCAACGTGGCTTTGCAGCAGAAAATTGCGGTATTGCTCCCGGCTTTCATCCTCCTTGCCTTCATCCGTATGGCGCGCTTTCTGGTAGCGCCGGTACAAGTCAAAATGCTCCTCGCAGTCTTCCAGCGCGTGCAGCGACACTTCCAGGCTGCGATGGCGTTTTGCCGCACGGCGCTGCGCGCGGCGGGGGACAAACTCGGCAACGCCTACCCGCACCGGCATACAGGCGCAGCAAGCATCGCAGCGCGGACAGTAGGTAAAAGTTCCGCTGCGGCGAAAACCGCGCCGCACCAGTTCTGAATAAGCATGGGATGTAATCAGAAAGCCCGGTGTGGCGACTTGCGAGCGCGCCATCTGGTCGGGCAGATAGCTGCACGGGTACGGCGCGGTGAGATAAAACTGCAACGCCGAGAGCGGAATGTCATGCAGCAGGTTCATATCGCATTGCTACAGGAGCCTATTTTTTTGTGGTGACCCACCCATCTGGCGGATGCCGCAGGCTTTCCGCGCGCTGCGGCAATCGGTTACTTGCCTGATTCCTTGAGCAGGCGCTCGCCCTCTTCCTGCTTCAGGCGGCGGATGACCTCGATCTTGTTGAAAAACTGGTCTGCCACATACAGCCGCCCGGTCTCGTCCACCGCAACCCCGCCGGGCAGATTGAAGCGCCCGCGCTTGTCGGTATCGCTTTGCGAGCCAATTATCATCAGCAATTGCCCCTGCGGATTGAAAAGCTGAACATTGGAAAACGTGGCATCCGACACATAGACATTCCCTTCTTCATCCACGGCGATCCCGCGCGGTCGCGCAAAATCGCCGATATTGTTGCCCACCTTGCCCCAGGCGCGCAGAAACTTCCCATCCCGGTCGAACGCCTGCACCCGGAAATTGCCGGCATCGAGGATGTACAACGTGCCGTCCGGCCCCACCGCACCTTGAACCGGCACGTTGAACTGGCCATCCCCCGTCCCCCGCTCGCCGATGGTAAAAAGTTTTTTTCCTTCGGCGTTGTAAACCACGACGCGCTGGTTCATGCTCTCGTTGTAGCTGCGGTCTATCACGTATATGCGGTCGCCCTCGGCGCTGACAGCCACACCCGTCGGACGCTCCAGGTCTTCCTTGCTGCCAATGCTGCGCAGGTATAACCCCAGGGTGTCATAGACGTTGACCTTTTGCGCGGTAACATCGGCCACATAGACATTCATCGCCTTGTCCAGCGCGATGCCGGACGGTTTCGTCAGGTCGCCAGGCTTCTGCACCCCCATGTAAAAAAGCTTGTTTCGCCGCGCATCGAATACGGCAACATTGCGCGCCACGGAATCGGTGACATAGATTTTTCCGGATCGGGCCGCGACGCCGTACGGTTTTGCCATGCCTGGCGAAGTGTTGGGCACCTCCCCGGTGAGTTGGCGCCTGAGCGCCATATCTTCGCTATTCAGGGCAATATCAGCGGCGGAGCGCAGCGTGGTTTCGTAGGCGAAGCGCGGCAAATCCGGTGGTGAAGGCCAGATGAGCACTTCCGGCGCTTCCGCAGTTTCTTCCGATGTCATCGCGCAAGAAGCGAGCAGGGCCAGCAGCAAAACCAGCAACAAGGATGTTCCCTTGGTCGGGCCGGGTGGGTGTGGGAAAATTCTCGATTTCATAAGCATTACTGTTCGGTGTGGCCTAAAATGTCCGGCTGGTTTGGCGGTGAAACCGGCGGTGCCAGCAGACCTTGCCCGACATTTTGCCGTCAAGTAACAGCCTTGTCCAATTAACTGCAAACTCATTTCATACCGGAAGAGGCGGGCGGATGCGCGGGCGGGAGGAATGAGCGACAATGATGCGGCAACGGCGTTCGGCAGCGCGAGAAGCCAGCTGCTTCAGGCCCTCTTTCAAGACATGCAAAAACGGGCTTGAGAACAGCAACAGGCAATAAGGTTTTACCAGGCCGGTTCAACAAGCCCCCGGAATATCAGGCTGACATTGGCATCCGGACCCACCTCTAAAATATTGGTATTTACCCGGCGGCAGCGATGAAGTGGTTGAAGCGATTTTTGGCCGCCGCGACGCTGCTGTTGCTGCTGGCGGCAACTGCGGTTTACCTTACGCCGCTGGATGCTTATTTGCCAGAGGTCGAGCGGGAGTTGAGCGCGGGCATGAGCGAGCCGGTGAAAGTCCGGCATCTGAAAATCGGTGCTTCCCCCCTCCCGCACCTCGCGCTGGAAGACGTGAGGGTCGGCGAAGGTCAATCCATCCAGCTGCAATCCGTCAAAATCATACTTGACTTCCGCGCGCTGTTCGGGCCGCAGCGTGTGCTCCGCCGCATCGCCCTGCATAACGGCAGCGTGACGCAAGCGCAATTGGAGAGGATCTCGGCTTTGCTGCAAGGCGGTGCCGCCGTATCGCTTCCGTTCCGTGTGGAGGAATTGCAGTTTGACGGCATCCGGCTTGTCGCACCGGGATTTTCCCTTGAGCCGCTGGAAGGCAAGCTGGAGTTTGCGCCGGACAGCAGCCTTGCTCGCGCGCGGTTTGCGTTGGGCGGTAAAAAAATTACTGCCGAGCTGGCGCCACTGCCGGGTAACGTCTACGCGGTTGAAGTGCAGGCCAACGGCTGGTCACCGCCAAACTATTCCGCCTTCGAGTTGACCCGCCTGAATGCGAGCGGCATGTTGGCAGAGTCGCGGTTTGAGGCGAAGCGATTTTCTGCCGAGATTCGCGGCGCGCACCTGGAGGGCAGCGCGCTGCTGGAGTGGAAGCCGGAATGGAAGCTGGCGCTCCGGCTGGACGCGCTGGATGGCAAGCTGGAGCGCCTGTTGCCGCAGCCGGATAACCGTATTGCAATGGCTGGCGGCCTGCGCCTGAAAGGGAGCTTGCGCTCCCATGGCGCAACGGCGCGGACATTGCCGCACAACCTGAAAATGGATGCGGAGGTCGAAATTAAAAATGCCACGCTGCATCTGCCAGGCAGCTTTCGCCGCCCCTTGATGCTGGATGCTGCCAAAACACAGTTGTCGGGCAATCTGGCGGAAATTACCCTGTCCGGTTTGCGGGCCCAGTTGTACGGCGGTACCGTGGAGGGCTTTGCGACGATACGCGTCCCCGATGCGTCCGTGCGCGCCGAAATCATCTTCGGCAACATCTGGCTAGAGCCGCTGGTACAGGTTTTAAGCGATGATGTCGTGCTGACGGGGACGCTCGAAGGCAAAACAAAATTTTCGGTCAAGGTGAAAGAATTCCAGCATTTTCCGCAGAATCTGCAACTGGACGGCGAGTTTCGAGCCAGGAATGGGGTGCTGCGCAAGATAGACGTGGCGCAGGCGGCGAGCAATCCGCTGAAGGAGGGTAGCAAAGGCGGAACAACAAGCTTTAACGAGCTTTTCAGCTTACTTTCCGTGGACGCGGGCGGATACCATTTCAAGGGCTTGAAGGTGTCGTCCGGCGCGCTGAACGCGGAAGGCAAGCTGGACGTTTCCCCGCAACAGCAATTGAGCGGATTGCTGGACACCGATGTCAAGGGAACCGCGAGCTTGATCAGCATGCCCCTGGAAATTTCCGGCACTTTAAGCGACCCGGTGCTGCGCCCCACCAAATCCGCGCTGGCGGGCGCTTCGGTAGGGACTGCGCTGATGGGGCCGGGGCTGGGAACTGCGCTGGGCATCAAGGCGGGCAACTTGTTGAACAAATTGTTCGGGAAAAAAGGTGGGGGAAAAGATGACAAATCCGCAAAGTGAAGGGTATCGCGTTTGGTGAGATAATTCGGGCATGGACAGCAGAACAATATATACCGTCACCCTCAAGGGAGCGGGCGAAATAAAAAACAACACCAGCCTCCTGAATGGCGACATCAAACGCGCCCTTACGCTGGTGGATGATAAATCTACCGTTGCCGATCTGTTAAAGCGAGCCGCGCCCAGCTTGCGTATGACGCTTGAGAACTTGTTGCAGGAACTGGAGAACGGCGGTTTTATCCAGGACAAGTTCAAAATGAGCAGCGGGCTGAAAATAGCCACGCCCAAGATCGTCACTCCAGTCAAGAGCGCGGTAGACGAGGGAGAAGAGCTGGACTTTACCATTGTCATGCGAGCCCCCACCCCTGAAGCGATGGCGGCTGAAGCCGCCAGGCACAAAGCGGAAGCGGGAGCAAAACAGGCAGCGGAGGCGGCGCGCATTCAGGCAGAGCAGCAAGCCGCATCGGTCAGGGCGCAAATCGAGGCCGCCAAAGTCAGGGCAGACGCCGAAGCGCGCGCGCAAGCTGAAACAAAAATGAAGCAAGCGGCGGAAGCGGCGCGCCTCAAGGCCGACCAGGATGCCGCCAAAGCGCGGGCGGA
>VIKH01000065.1:0-8404 GCA_008080515.1 Gallionellaceae bacterium
TGCTTCGGTTTTCGCCTCGATGGCAGCCTTGTCGTCGCTTTTCACCACAGACTCGGCATCTTTCAGGGCGGCTTCGATGGCGGATTTCTCGTCCGCAGACAATTGCTCGCCGTATTCCTTCAGCGATTTTTGCGTGGAGTGGACCAGGGCATCGAGCTGGTTGCGCGCAGTGACCAGCTCCATCGCTTTCTTGTCCTCGTCCGCATGCGCTTCGGCGTCCTGCACCATGCGCTGGATTTCCGCTTCCGACAGGCCGGAACTGGCCTGGATCTTGATCTTGTTTTCCTTGCCGGTGGCCTTGTCTTTCGCGCTCACATGCAGGATGCCGTTGGCGTCAATGTCGAAGGTCACTTCGATTTGCGGCATGCCGCGCGGCGCGGGCGGGATGTCGGTCAGGTTGAACTGGCCCAGGCTCTTGTTGCCGGAAGCCACCTCGCGCTCGCCTTGCAGTACGTGAATCGTCACCGCGTTCTGGTTGTCGTCGGCGGTGGAGAACACCTGCGACGCCTTGGTCGGGATGGTGGTGTTTTTCTTGATGAGCTTGGTCATCACGCTGCCCAACGTTTCGATACCCAGGCTGAGCGGGGTCACGTCCAGCAACAGCACGTCCTTCACTTCGCCTTGCAGCACGCCGCCCTGAATCGCTGCGCCCACGGCCACCGCCTCGTCCGGATTCACATCCTTGCGCGGCTCCTTGCCGAACAGCTCTTTCACCCGTTCCTGCACCTTGGGCATGCGGGTCTGGCCACCGACCAGAATCACGTCGGCAATGTCGGAATTGGAAACGCCCGCGTCCTTCATGGCGATGCGGCACGGCTCGATGGTGCGCTCGATCAGTTCGTCCACCAGGCTTTCCAGCTTGGCGCGGGTGATCTTGACCAGCAGGTGTTTCGGGCCGCTGGCATGTAAGGCAGGTTCACCTCGGTCTGCTGCGCGGAAGAAAGCTCGATCTTGGCTTTTTCCGCCGCATCCTTCAGGCGCTGCAGGGCAAGCATGTCCTTCTTCAGGTCTATGCCGCTTTCTTTCTTGAATTCTTCCACCAGATGCTCGATGACGCGCATGTCGAAATCTTCGCCGCCGAGGAAAGTGTCGCCGTTGGTGGACAGCACCTCGAACTGGTGCTCGCCCTCGATCTCGGCGATGTCTATGATGGAAATGTCGAAGGTGCCGCCACCGAGGTCATACACCGCGATCTTGCGGTCGCCTTCCTGCTTGTCCAGGCCGAAAGCCAGCGCGGCCGCAGTCGGCTCGTTGATGATGCGCTTCACTTCCAGCCCGGCGATGCGGCCCGCATCCTTGGTGGCCTGGCGCTGCGAATCGTTGAAGTAGGCGGGAACGGTGATGACCGCTTCGGTGACCGGCTCGCCCAGATAATCCTCGGCGGTCTTCTTCATTTTCACCAGCACCTGCGCGGAAATTTCCGGCGCGGAAATCTCCTTGTCGCGCACCCTTACCCAGGCGTCGCCGTTTTTGGCCTTGACGATGCCGTAGGGCACCATCTTGATGTCTTTCTGTACCATCGGCTCTTCGAAACGACGCCCGATCAAGCGCTTCACGCCGTACAGCGTGTTCTTCGGGTTGGTCACGGCCTGGCGTTTGGCTGGCGCGCCGACCAGCACTTCGCCGTCTTCCATGTAGGCGATGATGGAAGGCGTGGTGCGCGCGCCCTCCGCGTTCTCGATCACCTTGGGCTTGCCGCCTTCCATGATGGCGATGCATGAGTTGGTGGTGCCGAGGTCAATGCCGATAATTTTTCCCATGATGCTTTTCCTTTCAGTTGAATAGGTTGAATCCGTAAATCTGCTGTTGCCTAAATGGGGCGCGTAGCCGATATTTCAAGAGAAGGGGGAAGGGGGAAGGGGGAAAGGAGAAGGGTAAAAACTCCTCTCCGAATCAAGTGAGCGCGGTTTCACCCTTCCCCCTTTACCCTTCCCGGTATTTATTCCTTGCCCTTCGCCACCATCACCAGCGCCGGGCGCAGCACGCGATCATTCAGCGTATAGCCCTTCTGCATCACGCTGACCACCGTGTTGGCAGGCTGCCCGCTCTCCACCATGCCGATGGCCTGATGTTTGTGCGGATCCAGTATTTCGCCAACCGGGTTGACTTCCTTGATGTTGAATTTCTCGAACACGCTGGCGAGCTGCTTCAGCGTCAACTCCATACCGCTTTTGAAGCCTTCGATGTTTTCGGTCTGCACTGCCAATCCGGCTTGCAGGCTGTCCATCACCGCCAGCATCTCGCCGGAGAAACGTTCGACGGCAAATTTCTGCGCCTTGCTCACGTCCTCGGCGGCGCGGCGGCGGATGTTCTCGCCCTCCGCCTTGGCGTACATCCAGGCGTCGTAGTGCTCCTGCGCCTTCAGCTCGGCGGTTTTCAGCATCTCCTCCATGCCGGGCACAGCATCCGGCTTGGACGCAGGGTCGGCTTGCGCGGCTTGGTCCTGTTCGGGGGCTCCGTTCTGTTCCATCTGTTTCTTTCTCCAAAAAGGCATTCCGGCCTCTGTAAATGAATATGTGACGCGGTATATGGAGGCGGGTATTCTTACTTCAAGAGCCTGGCACAAAATTATTTTGCAGATTGTTTTGGCCAGCTTATCTCCGGGGAGCAAGCCCAGGCGTCACACACTCCCTCAAGGAGGGGTTTGCTTCCTGGATTGCCCCAATCACAAACATACTCAATAGCCGTTACCGTACAGCGCCGGAAGAGTAATATGAAGGCACATTTCACTCATTGCAGAGGTGGCTCATGCGTGTCGCAATCATCGGTTCCGGACCTGCCGGCTTTTACGCGGCGGAAGCTTTGCTCAAACGCACCGATACGGCTGTGCAAGTGGATATGTACGACCGCCTCCCCACCCCCTACGGCCTCGTGCGGGGAGGCGTCGCGCCCGACCACCAGAACATCAAGGCCGTCACGCGCGTTTATGAAAAAACCGCCGCGCGCCCCACCTTCCGGTTCTTCGGTAACGTGCGCCTTGGGCGCGACGTGTCGGTGGAAGAACTGCGCCAGCACTACCACCAGATCGTATACGCGGTGGGCAACGAGGCCGACCGGCGCCTCGGCATTCCGGGTGAAGGCATTGCGCGCTGCACTCCCGCGACCGTTTTCATCGGCTGGTATAACGGCCACCCCGACTACCGCCACGCGCAGATTGACTTGTCGGTGCCCCGCATCGCCGTGGTCGGCAACGGCAACGTCGCCATTGATGCCGCCCGGATCCTGCTGCGCTCCCCCGCCGAACTCGAAAAAACCGATCTGGCCGAGCATGCCCTGGAAGCGTTGCGCAACAGCCGGGTGCGCGAAGTTTTCATACTCGGGCGACGCGGGCCGGAGCAAGCCTCGTTTACGCCGGTCGAACTCAAGGAACTCGGCGAGATGGAAGACGTTGACCCGGTCGTCCTGCCGGACGAGCTTGCGGGTTGCACCATTCCTGAAACCGCAGGCAGCTCGCAGCAGGAAAAAAACCTGAAAATCCTCCAGTCCTTTGCCGCACGGCAACCCGCCGCAAAATCAAAGAAACTTCACTTGCGCTTTCTCGTCTCGCCGGTCGAGGTGATCGCGGGGGTGGACGGCGGCGTGGCCGGGCTCGCGCTCGAAAAAAACCGCCTCGAACTTCAGCCGGACGGCACGGCCAGCGCGCGCGGTACAGGCAAGTTTGAAACCCTCGATGTCGGCATGGTGTTGCCCGCAGTCGGCTTTGCCGCCCTGCGGATTACCGGCGTTCCCTACGACGGGAAAGCGCGGATCATCGCCAACGAAGATGGGCGCGTGGCTGATCCCGACAGCCGCGCCGTGGTCGCCAACGAATATGTCGTTGGCTGGGCGCGCACCGGCCCGCAGGGTCTGATCGGCTCGCACAAACCCGCATCCGCCCACGTCGTCGGGCACATGATCACCGACGGTGCCGGAATCGAAACTCGGACGCTGCCGGAGCCGGACGCGATCCTCTCTTTGCTGCGCGGACGCGGCGTGCAAGTCGTCTCTTTCGATGAATGGAAGCAGATCGAAGACGCGGAAGTTGCGCGCGGCGCGCGGCGCGGCTCACCGCGCGACAAAATCACCGACGTGGATGCGATGCTCGCGTTACTTGCAAAAGACTGAATGTGTCCGGTTTAATGATGGCGCGATAAAACCAAAACGATTATGATTCCAGCTTAATTTTTTCGCTCGCCCGAGGAAACTTTCATGAAAGCACCCGTCCGCGTCACTATTACCGGCGCCGCCGGCCAAATCGGATACGCTACCCTGTTCCGCATCGCCAACGGCGACATGCTCGGGCACGACCAGCCCATCATCCTGCAGCTGCTCGACTTGCCGCAGGCGCAGGCGATGCTGCGTGGCGTGATGATGGAACTGGAAGATTGCGCTTTCCCGCTGCTCCAGCAAATCGTTATTACCGACGACCCGAAAGTCGCTTTCCGGGATACCGAAATCGCCCTGCTGATCGGCGCGCGCCCGCGCAGCAAAGGCATGGAGCGCAAAGACTTGCTGGAAGCCAACGGCGCGATTTTCACGGCACAAGGCAAACTGCTCAACGAACATGCGGCGCGGCACGTCAAGGCTCTGGTGGTGGGCAACCCGGCCAACACCAACGCGCTGATCGCGATGAAAAACGCCCCCGACCTCGACCCGCGCAATTTCAACTCGATGATGCGCCTGGACCACAACCGCGCCGTCGCGCAAGTCGCGCAGAAGCTGTTTCAACCGATCCACGACATCAAGAGGATGATCGTCTGGGGCAATCATTCCGGCACGCAATACCCCGACTTGTACCATGCCGAGATTCGCGGCAAGCTGGTGCGCGACCTCCTGCAGGATAAGGCATGGGTGGAGAACGAATTCATTCCCATCGTGCAAAAGCGCGGCGCGGCAGTCATCGAAGCGCGCGGTTTATCCAGCGCGGCGAGCGCCGCGAACGCGGCCATTTCGCATATCCGCGACTGGATGCTCGGCGCGCACCACAACAATTGGGTATCCATGGGCGTGCCGTCAGACGGCAGCTACGGCATCCCGGAAGGGGTGATCTACGGCTTTCCGGTACGGTGCAACCGCGGCCACTACCACATCGTGCAAGACCTTGCTATCAGCGAACAGAGCCGCAAACGCATGGATGACAGCTACCGCGAACTGATGGAGGAACGCGAGCTGGTAAAGCACCTGCTGGGCTGAAAAAACCGGCACCAAGGATAGAAAATGGCGCTCTCGATTACCGACGATTGCATCAATTGCGGGCTTTGCAAGGACGAATGTCCGACCGGAGCGATCTTTGAGGGCGATTACATCTTTGAAATAGACCCGGACAAATGCAACGAGTGCGAGGGCTACTTCGATCAGCCCCGCTGCGTTGCCGTGGGCCCGGTAGATTGCTTCCTGGATGCCGAAGGCAGGCCGTTCCGCTTGACTCAAACGTAATTCACCAGCCGGCGGGCGCGCAATGTGAGGCCCACTTCTACAGCGTCACATTTTGCGAGTGGTGCGGTTGCTCCAGATATCGCCTGGATTGCATGTCGGACAAGCGGCTGGCGGTGCGGGTAAATTCGCCGGAAGCCACGTCTCCAGTAAAAAGCTCCTGCGGAGCTGCATCGGATGAAGCTACCAGCCTGACGTTGTTGTCGTACAGCACGTCCACCAGCCAGGTGAAACGTCGCGCCTCGGATGCCTGGTCGGCTGCCATCTGCGGGATGTGCGACAAAAATACGGTTGGGTAACGGTGGGCGATCTCGAGATATTCTTCCTGCCCGTGTACCCCGCAGCATAGTTCCTCGAAATCGAACCACGCCACAGTGCGCGCGGCTTTCTTCACCTTGATCTGACGCCCCATGATTTCGATGGGCTGGCCGCCGCATTCCATCCCGGCGATGATCCCCCCAAACAAAGCTTCCATGCGCGCCTCGCTCGCGGCGCTATGCGCTCCTACCAGAAACATCGGCTCGCGCGCCATCGCCCGCAGGCGGTAATCGCTGCCGCCGTCCACGTTCAACACTTTCAGCTTGCGCTTGAGCACCTCGATCGCGGGCAAGAAATTCTGCCGCTGCATACCGTTCGGATACAGGCCATCCGGCGGATAGTTGGAGGTGGTCAGCAGCACCACGCCGCGCCCCAGCATCTCCGACACCAGCCGCCCCAGAATCATCGCATCGGCAATGTCGTCAACATGGAACTCATCCAGGCACAACACGCGCGTGGATTTTTCTATACTGTCGGCGAGCACGGCCAGCGGGTCTTTATGTCCGGCTAGAGCCTTCATCTTGCGATGAACTTCCGCCATGAAATTGTGGAAGTGAATACGGCGCTTGCGGCGATAGGGCAGGCAGGCATAAAACGCATCCATCAGGAATGTTTTGCCGCGCCCGACACCGCCCCAGAGATACAAACCTTCCGGCACCTCCGGCCTGAGCAGGCTATACCCCATAAACTGGTTGCGCCTGGCCTTAAACTCCATCAGTTGCAACCAGAGCGCATCCAGTTCGCCAATCGCGCCGGCCTGAGCCGCGTCATAAACAAAACCGGGCTGTTCGCTGGCGGCCTGATACCAGGCCTTGGGGCTCATGCTGCCGTCTGCGGGAATATTAAAGCTATGTTCGGACATGGTCGGTCTCAACAAAAGACAGGCAGCTCACCCGCCGTCAACGGTCGCCTGAAGTGCAAGACCTACGAAGCCTTGCCGATCTTGCTGATCATGATGCGCCATTCCGCCGGGCCGGTTTCGTGCACCGAGGTGCCGTTGACGTCCACCGCCACGGTGACCGGCATATCCTGCACGGTAAATTCGTAGATGGCTTCCATGCCGAGCTCGCCGAAGGCCAGCACCTTCGACGCCTTGATCGCCTTGGACACGAGATAAGCCGCGCCGCCGACCGCCATCAGGTACACCGCCTTGTTGCGCTTGATGGCGGCGATGGCCTCCGGGCCGCGTTCGGATTTTCCTACCATGCCGATCAGTCCGGTTTTTTCCAGCATCATGCCGGTGAATTTGTCCATGCGCGTGGCGGTGGTGGGGCCGGCCGGGCCGACCACTTCGTCGCGCACCGGATCCACCGGACCAACGTAGTAGATGAAGCGGTTGGTAAAATCTACCGGCAGTTTTTCGCCGCGCGCCAGCATGTCGGAAATGCGCTTGTGCGCGGCATCGCGCCCGGTGAGCAGCTTGCCATTCAGCAGCAGCGTCTCGCCCGGCTTCCAACCCGCGATTTCTTCGCGGGTGATGGTGTCGAGGTTGACGCGGCGCGACTCGGCGGAAGCTTTCCATTCGATCTTCGGCCAATCGTCGAGCGACGGCGGTGCGAGCACAGCGGGGCCGTTGCCATCCAGCGTGAAGTGGATATGGCGCGTGGCGGCGCAGTTGGGGATCATCGCCACCGGCAGGCTGGCGGCGTGCGTCGGGTAGTCCTTGATCTTCACGTCCACCACGGTGGTGAGGCCGCCCAGCCCCTGTGCGCCGATACCCAGCGCGTTGACCTTCTCAAACAGTTCCAGCCGCAGTTCCTCGACGCGGCTCTTCGCCCCGCGCGCCTGCAATTCGTGGATGTCCACCGGTTCCATCAGTGCTTCCTTGGCGAGCAGCATGGCTTTTTCCGCCGTGCCGCCGATACCGATGCCGAGTATCCCCGGCGGACACCAGCCCGCGCCCATCTTGGGCACGGTCTCCAGCACCCAATCCACAATGCTGTCCGACGGGTTGAGCACGACGAACTTGGATTTATTCTCCGAACCGCCGCCCTTGGCCGCAAGGATCACCTCCACCTTGTCACCCGCGACGATCTCGTAATTGATCACGGCGGGCGTGTTGTCGCGCGTGTTTTTGCGCGCGCCGGCGGGATCGGCCATCACCGAAGCGCGCAACATGTTGTCCGGGTGCAGGTAGGCGCGGCGCACCCCTTCGTTGATCATGTCGGAAACGCTCATCTTCGCGTCATCCCAGCGCACATCCATGCCGACCTTGACGAAGGCCGTCACGATGCCGGTATCCTGGCAGATCGGCCGGTGCCCCTGCGCGCTCATGCGCGAGTTGGTGAGAATCTGCGCGATGGCATCGCGCGCCGCAGGCGATTGCTCGCGCTCGTAAGCCTTGCCCAGCGCCTGGATGTAATCGAGCGGGTGATAGTAGGAGATGTATTGCAGCGCATCGGCGACGCTAGAGATGAGGTCTTCCTGGCGGATGGTGGTCATTTGAATGGCTCTGGATAATATGGTGGGGAAATTCAAGGGGGTGATTTTAGCGGAATACGCGGATTGGTTAAATCGATTTCACCGAAGCGGGCCTTCAACCGGACGCTGCTATTTGTTCTCAACACAAGAGGATTAGCGGGTTTCGTAACTTAAGCGGGCGGCGTGATTGAAGGGTTAAACCTTAAAACCGCAATTCAAGCCACAGAGAACACAGAGCACACAGAGAAACTGC
>VIKH01000065.1:8413-28602 GCA_008080515.1 Gallionellaceae bacterium
CTTATTGCTTGCCCTCTGTGATCTCTGTGTGCTCTGTGGCCAAGTAAGTTTTTCAGGTTAAAAGTAACCCAACCCGTTCAAACGACTCACCAAGGCATTGGCGGAGCGGGCGTTGCATGCCGGGATGGAAGCGCATCTTGGTCACGGCCAGAATGAAGCCTACTTGGGCTGGCACAAACACCGAGAGTTTGGCTATCGCTGGACGAGTGGCTGCGGCACCGGCTACGTGCAATCCAGCTCAAGCATTGGAGGCGTGGTAGCGCAATCTACCGGGAACTGCGGAACTTGGGCGCTGCGGAACAAGTGGCACGCCGGGTGGCGTGGCAGGGGTACGGCCTAATAATGGCCGTCCCCTATGCCGATTCCATTTTCATCCCCCATTTCCCGCTCACTTTACGAAATGTAGGACTCTTTGGAAATTTAACTTACGTCCATGCAGCTTACCGGTGCCCGGCGGCCGTTGGAGATTCCTGTAACGTCTTGTTGATGTTCGAGGCCGCGACTTGGGTTGCTTTTCCGTTGACCAGCGCGAGTTGTTCGCGGGCTTCATCGCGGCTCATGCAGTCCTTGACATAAGCTTCCTTTGCGCTATCGCGCAGCGATTTGTTTTTAGCGTTTTTCTCGCAATATTTTTCTTTTTGCTGCTTGGCCACAGATTGTACGTTGGCCGGCGAGCTGTCTTGCGCCAGCTTCGCAATCATACGGTCTTTATGATCGGATTCCCCGGCAAACGCGGAAGTGGTAAACAGTGCGCCAAAGCCCACAGCAGCAAATAAAATTGACTTTTTCATCTAGACTCCTCGTTCGTTATGTAAATAAAAGCATCTAATGCAATGAATTTTCACGGATATTACCAGGATTAACGAAGGTTGCAGTGAATACCCGGCGCGCTTATGAGCGTCCGTTACAAAATAAGTTCACGGAAGCCCGGACAGCAGCGGCGCATCCTAGCAAATTTTGCTAAAAAAACAATTGTACCAAGGTACAGGTATGCCGGAGTTTGGAGCGCGGTCAGACGGAGGGGGGCACCGGCTTTGCTTCCCAAATTTGCTCAGCATATTGCAAGATAGTGCGGTCGCTGGAAAATTTTCCCATGTTGGCGACATTAAGTATCGCTTTTTTTACCCAACGCTCCTGATCCAGGTACTCCAGCTCTACCTGCTTCTGACAGGCGATGTAGGATGCGTAATCCGCGAGCAGCAGATAATGGTCCCCACCTTGTAGCAGCGAATCCACAATGGGCTTGAAGCGTTCAGGTTCGCCGGGCGAGAAAAAGCCCGAGCCGATCATATCCAGCGCTTCGCGCAGCTCGGCGCTGGCGTGGTAGCGGTCCCACGGCTGGTAGCCTTCCGCTTTCACTTTGGCGACTTCCGCCGCCGTGAGCCCGAAAATGAAAATGTTTTCCGCTCCGACCTCGTTGCGTATCTCGATGTTGGCGCCGTCCAGGGTGCCGATGGTCAACGCACCGTTCAGCGCCAGCTTCATGTTTCCGGTGCCGGAGGCCTCCGTGCCCGCAGTGGAAATTTGCTCGGAAACGTCCGCTGCCGGGATCATGTTTTCGGCGGTGGACACATCGTAGTTGGGCACGAACACCACTTTCAGGCGATTGGCCACTACCGGATCGTTGTTGACAATGTCGCCGACATCGTTGATGAGCTTGATGATGAGCTTGGCCCTGAAATAGCCGGGTGCGGCCTTGCCGCCGAAGATGACCGTGCGCGGCACGCAGTCGGCGGCGGGGTTGTGGCGGATGCGGTTGTACAGCGTCACCACGTGCAGCAGGTTGAGCAATTGCCGCTTGTATTCGTGGATGCGCTTGATCTGCACGTCAAACAGCGAATCCACGTTCACGTCCATGCCGATTCTATGCTTGATCATCTCGGCGAAATTCTGCTTGTTGGTGCGCTTGATCGCGGCAAATTCCTGGCGGAAAGAAGCATCGTCGGCAAACGGAACCAGGCGCTTCAACTGGCTCAAATCCTTGATCCAACCGCTACCGATACGCTCGGTGATAAGTTTGGCGAGGCGCGGGTTGGCCTGGTTCAGCCAGCGGCGGGGCGTGATGCCGTTGGTCATGTTGATGATCTTGCCGGGATAAAAACGGTCGAAGTCGGCGAAGATGGTCTGCTTCATCAGCTCGGTGTGGATTTGCGCCACCCCGTTTACTTTGTGGCTGCCGACTATAGCCAAATGGGCCATGCGCACCCGCTTGCCCCCCGCCTCGTCTATGATGGACATGCGGCTCAAAATATCGCTGTCGCCGGGATAGCGGTGCATCACGTCCCGCAAAAAGCGGTGGTTGATCTCGTAAATGATTTGCATGTGGCGCGGCAGCACGTTCTCGAACAGGGCGACCGGCCAGGTCTCGAGCGCCTCCGGCATCAGCGTGTGGTTGGTGTAGGCGAAGGTGCGGGTGGTAATGTCCCACGCCTTTTCCCAGCTCAGGTGATCCTGATCCACCAGCACCCGCATCAGCTCGGCAATGGCGATGGAAGGGTGGGTATCGTTTAGCTGGATGGCAACCTTGTCGGGCAGCGCGTCGAAATTGTCGTGATACTTGCCGTAGCGGTAAAGGACATCCTGCAACGAAGCGCACACGAAAAAATATTGCTGCTTCAGGCGCAGTTCGCGCCCCATCGCGGTGGTGTCGTCGGGGTAAAGCACTTTCGACAGGTTTTCGGACTCGTTCTTGTCCTCCACCGCCTTGATATAGTTACCTTCGTTGAAGTAGCGCAGCTCGAAATCGCGCGTCGCCTTGGCTGCCCACAAGCGCATGTTGTTGACGGTGTGGGTGCAGCATCCGGGAACCGGGCTGTCGTAGGCCATCGCCATCACGTCGTCGGTGTCCACCCAGTGGTGGCGCACGATGCCGCGCTCGTCGGCATATTCCACCACATGGCCGTGAAACTTGACCTGGTACAGCACCTCGGGGCGCGGAAATTCCCACGGGTTGCCGTAGCGCAGCCAGTTGTCTGGGTGTTCGACCTGCCTGCCGTCCTCGATGCGCTGCGAAAACATACCGTACTCGTAGCGGATGCCGTAACCGTAACCGGGCAAATCCAGCGTCGCCATGGAATCGAGGAAGCAGGCCGCGAGCCTGCCCAGCCCGCCGTTGCCCAGCGCCGCGTCGTGCTCGATCTCGCGGATTTTTTCCAGGTTCACCCCCAGCGCGCCGAGCGCGTTGCGGAATTCCTGCTCGAAGCCCATGTTGAGCAGGCTGTTCATCAGCGCGCGCCCCATCAAAAACTCCATGGAAAGGTAGTAAACCCGCTTGGCGTCGCTGACATAATAGCCGCGCATGGTTTCCATCCAGCGGTCTATCAGGCGGTCGCGCGCCACGTAGGCGGCGGTGAAGAACCAGTCGCGGTCCGTGGCGGTGATGGAATCCTTGCCCACCGTGTAAGTCAGGTGGTTGGCGATGGATTGCTTGATGGACGCGGCGTCGAGGCCGATTTTTTCGTGGGGTAGAAACGGTTTTTTCGGGTCTTTTGGCATAACTTCTCTCCCTGAAATTGTTGAAGCCGCCAATCCGGCAGTATTGGGTGAACCAATCAAGCGAACTTAACGTATCGGCAGACAAGAGACTTTCTTGAGCCCGGAAATCCAGCATGGCACGAGATGGTGGGAAGCAGGTTTGTATGCCCCCGTTGGTCAGCACCAAAACATTTCGGTCTTGGCCTCTCCAATCCCTTTAATCGGAAAACTCGATTGCGTCGGTGATCGCCTTGATCCCGGCTTTCGCGCATGCCTCGTCAGCCTCGCCGCTCGGAGCTCCTGATACGCCAATGGCGCCAAGCGTTCTTCCGCCCGCTTCGATCGTGAGCCCGCCGCCGGCGGCAAGAAAGCGGGGCAGCGAGCGCAACCCGCTCATCGGGTTTCCCGGTTGCGTTTCGGCTCCAAGTGCAGACGTTGGAGTCCTGAAACTTGCTGCGGTCCAAGCCTTGTTGGATGCCACTTCGATCGTATGTGCCCCGGCGTAGCGGTCTCGCAGGCTGATAGTCCTGCGCGCGGCACGCCTCTATTGCGGAGCGCGCTGCCTTAAGTGCCGTATCCGGTGTCATGGATCTCGATTGAAACGTGGCGTCTTGAGCCGCAGCCCCAAAACTGGCGAAGGCGGGAAATAAGAAAACGAGCAGTTGCTTGTTCATGGAAGATCTCCGCAGGTTAAAAGGCAATGAAGAAGGCAGGCCAGCATGATTTGCCGCGCGCATCGGCATTTTGGCCGATTTCGGCATCCTTACGGATGGCGAAAACAAATCATGGCAGTCACCGCCACTATACCGCTCTGGAAAACAATGCGATTTCCTTTGGCACAATCTTAACAAATATGCGTGGGCTAGCCCGGATAATTCACGAAAAAGGTCGGCAAAGACTTTAAGCCCGCCCATTGATACCGGATCAATAGCGCTTCTTCATCGCTTATTCGGCATCCCCAAGTTTGTTGCCGGTCAACGCGGACAACCGTTCTTCTTTAGGCAAGCGCGCAAGCTGCTGCACCCGGCGGTAAAAGCGCGGCAGGTCGCGCCCTTGCTGTTCGAGCAGCGCTTCGAAGGCGGGCACCCATTGCGTGTACAGCGACAAGGAGGCAATTTTCGCGTTGTTCAAGCCCCGTTCAAACCACTGGTCGTAACCGCCGTCTCCGCCCCATGATGCTTTCAGGTCGGTATATGCCAGTTTCATCTCCGCCATGATTTCTGCTTTGGCGCGGCGCATGTCGTCGGGCGCTTGCTGTGCGGCATAGAGCGCGCGCAGTTTGGCGCGATACGTTTCCACCAGGCGCACGAATTGCGACCTGCGTTGTTGTTGCGCCATAAAATCGCGGTGCTGCTGCGGTTTTGCGCTGCGCGCAAACCAGCGGCGCAGCCCCTCATTTTCTACCGTGGCCGCAAAAGATTCGTTGAATACCGTGTCGCCTTTGGCGAACGACAACTGGTGGGCGAGCTCGTGAAAAATGATGCGTGCCGTTTCGGTTTCGCCTTGGCGCAGGAAAGTGTTGAGCACCGGGTCGTCGAAATAACCCAGCGTGGAATAAGCCGTCACGCCGCCGACATGGGTATCGAGCCCCGACTTTTTCAGCTCCCCGACAAAGCGTTCCGCCTCCGCACGGTCGAAATAGCCGCGATAGCTGACGCAGCCGACGATGGCCATGCACCATTTTTCCGGCTCCACGGAAAATTCCGGCGCGGCAAAAACGTCCCACACCACGAATGGGCGGCCAAGGTCGGCGTAGGCGCGGTAACTGCCGTTGTCCGGCAAGGCCAGCTCCCGGCTGGCGAATTCGCGGATGGCGGTAACGTTGCCGAGTTTTTCCTTGAGGTTCGGGTCGGTCGAGGGGTCTTGCAGCAGTTCCGGGATGGGGCGCGCGGCGCGCATCACTTTCATGTGCCCGCTCACCGCCTGGCCGTAGTAGCCAACACTGGTGCAGCCGGATAGCAGCAACCCGAGAACAAGGATGAATACGCCCTTACTCATGCATGAATTTCCCGTTCAGGAGAAATGCCGCCGCCTGTTCCGCGCAGGCGCGCGATGCCAGCATTCCGGCATGGCTGACGTGGAGCACGATGGAGTCGCCGGCTTCGGGCAGCCGCGTTTCCGCAACGGCTACCACCCCATCGTTGGGCTGCGGCAGGCCCGGGACAAGGCGACCCAACCCCAGGGAGAAATCGCCGGCCAGAACGCCGATTTCGACCGAATCTGGCAGGGTGGCGCGCGGCAGGGCGAGCCAGTCATTCAGGGAGCGCCCGATCACGGCATCGAGCAACGGCACATCCGCCACAACCGATGCCGCATGGCAGCCCGCGCAAGGCGATCCCATCAGCACCGCCCGGCGCAAGCGGGGGTCGGGGTGGTGCGCCAGCATGTCCAGAGCCACCAACCCTCCCAGGCTGTGGCCGACCAAGTGAATGTTGTCGCCGCCCGTTGCCGCAATGAACCGGGAAAGCGCTTCGGCGTTTTGCCGCAGCCCGCCGCTGACCGATGGGTAGGAAAACTGGCACACGGCATAGCCTTTGTCGGCCAGCCAGCGCTGGTGCAGGAAAAAAACGGGGCCGCGCATCCATAGCCCGTGAACCAGAACAATCGTTTCCCGGCTGTCGGCCACCTATTTCTGGCGCGCCCTCGGTGCGCGCTCCAGGCCAAGCACCTTGTCGCCCGGCTTGACACCGTGGCGCGCAAACCACTCGCGGTTCATTTCCAGTGCGTAAAGCGCGTCGCCTTGCGCGGGGTGCGGGTCGGTGGTGTTAGGCTGCATTTCGGCGGTGTTGAGGATGCGGCCATCGCTGGCGATGAAAGCGATGGAAAGCGGCAGCGGGGTGTTTTTCATCCAGAATGCGTACCTGCCCGCCCGATCAAACACGAACAGCATGCCGCAATCGGCGCACAGGCGGTCGCGCCCCATCAGGCCGCGTTCCCTGCTTTGCGGCGTATGGGCGATTTCCGCGCGGACAGTTTGCTTGCCGATTTTGAGTGAGACGATTTCTGCCCACGCCGGTGGCAGCGCAAGGGCAAAGCAACAGAGCAGGGCGGAGCAGGCAAGTCGTTTCATCCCAGATAATCTATTGGGCCGTCATACCGGCGAAGGCCGGTATCCAGCAATAAAAAATGGGCCGCGAAGCGGGCAGAAACATGAAGTTGCCCCACTTCGTGGGGGTTTATTGAACAACTGGATACCGGCCTTCGCCGGTATGACGTATGACTCCCACTCTCGTTTTTGACATCGAAACCATCCCGGACATCGCCGGGTTGCGCGTTCTGCACGCGCTGGATAACGGGGTCAGCGATGCGGAAGTGGCGGAGATGGCCTTCCAGTTTCGCCGCCAGAAAACCGGCAGCGATTTTCTACCGCACCACCTGCACCGCGTGGCGGCGATTTCCTGCGCGCTGCGCGAAGGCGACAGCTTCCGCGTCTGGTCGCTGGGAGGGTTGGAGGACGGAGAGGGCGCGCTGATCCAGCGTTTTTTCGACGGCATCGAAAAATATACGCCGCAACTGGTATCGTGGAACGGCGGCGGCTTCGACCTGCCGGTGCTGCATTACCGCGGCCTGATCCACGGCGTGCAGTGCGCGCGCTACTGGGACATGGGCGAGGACGACCGCGATTTCAAGTGGAACAACTACATCAGCCGCTACCACACCCGGCACCTGGATCTGATGGATCTGCTCGCGCTCTACACCGGGCGCGCCAACGCGCCGCTGGATGACCTGTCCCGCCTGATCGGCTTTCCCGGCAAGCTGGGCATGGACGGCAGCAAGGTGTGGGACGCCTACCGGGAAGGCAGGCTGGCCGAGATCCGCAACTACTGCGAAACCGATGTGGTGAACACCTGGTTGGTGTTCGCGCGCTTCCAGTTGATGCGCGGCATTTTCAGCCGCGCGCGCTACCAGCAGGAACTCGATCTGGTGCGCGCCACCCTGGAAAAATCGGACGAAGCTCACTGGGCAGAATATCTTTCCGCATGGAAGAACGCCGAAGAATAATCCTGCGGAAGATCCACCGGCCATGGATGGCGCTGGGCTGGCTGTGCGTGGCCGCTATTATCTACCTATCGCTTACCCCAGTCCGGCTGGAACTGGTGCCCGCCAGGCATGGCGACAAGCTGGAACATGCATTCGCATATTGCTTCCTGATGCTGTGGTTCTGCCAGAACTACCGGCGGCGCGCGCAGCGCATGTTGCTGGCACTGCTGCTGATAGCCCTGAGCGTCGGCATGGAAATCCTGCAAGGCTTGATGGGACATCGCTCGTTCAACTATAGCGACATGCTGGCGAATAATGTCGGTGTGCTGCTCGGCTGGGCAGGCGCATACACGGTACTGGGGCAGATCGGCGCCATACTGGAGAGCAGGCTTTCCCGATAATCTTATGGAATTACTGTGTTGCAAAGGGCTGAAAAACACATTGTGGCGGTGTAATCCGGCTCAAAATGACTTCAAAACATTCATCGGGTAATCGGTTGCAAGGTAACGGCCTCTTCGATGGCCTGACTTCCTTTGACGCCCTCGAAGCCAGAATCTCCGCGCTGCCCGGCAACAAGGAGCGCGGCGACGCCTTCGAGATAGTTTGAGGCGGTGCCGCTGGAGCAGCGCAAGACCCTTTTGCTCGACACCGGGCGCGATATGGGAGTGGATGGCATTTACCTGACCGCTGATGGCGAGTGGCGCGCTTATCAGGTCAAGTTCCGCAGCAACCGGCCATCGCTCACCTGGGATGAACTCTCCACTTTCATGGGATTGACCGACCAGGTCAGCCAGCGGGTTCTGTTCACCAACTGCGAGGCGCTGCCCGGTCTCATGCAAGACCGCAGCGGTTTTGTCGCCATCCGTGGCAGCGATCTGGATCGTCTTGAGGCAGCAGACTTTGAGGCGATGCGGCAGTGGTTGTGCGGCGGACAGGTCAAGTTGCCGCGCAAGTTGCCGAATCCGCACCAGCAGGAAGCACTGGCGGCAATTGCAAACGGTTTGGAGGAAAATGACCGCTCCACCGTCGTCATGGCCTGCGGCACGGGCAAATCGCTGGTTGCCCTGTGGGCAGCGGAGCAGCACGACTGCAAAACGCTATTGGTACTGGTGCCGTCGCTGGCGCTGGTGCGCCAACTGTTGCACGAGTGGCTGCGGGAAACCGCATGGAAACGATTCACCTTTATGTGCGTTTGCTCCGATCCGACTGTCGCCAAAGGGGCGGACGATCTGGTCGTACATCAGGCCGACCTCGATTTCCCGGTAACGACCGAAAGCGCAGTTGTCGGCCAGTTTCTCGGCAAGCCCTTCGATGGCGTCAAGATTGTATTCTCCACCTACCAGTCGGCGCAGGTTGTGGCCGAGGGGTTGCCGACCGGCGCAGATGGTGTTGCGCAGTCGTTCGATCTGGGCATTTTCGACGAAGCCCACAAGACCGCCAGCCGCGATGGAACGCGCTTCAGCTTCGCGCTGGAAGACGCCAACCTGCCGATTCGCAAGCGCCTGTTCTTCACCGCTACCCCGCGCCATTACGACATCCGCAAGAAGGACAAGGAAGGCGACAGCACGCTGGTCTATTCGATGGACAGGCCGGAAGTCTATGGTCCGGTCATCCATACTCTGAGCTTTGCCGAGGCGGCAAGGCGCGGGATCATCTGCGATTACAAAGTGGTGATCTCGGTGGTTACATCCGGGATGGTCAACGACCATCTGCTCAAGCACGGCGAAGTCATCGTTGACGGCGATACCGTCAAGGCGCGTCAGGTGGCGTTACAAATTGCCCTGCAAAAGGCCGTCGAGAAATATGGAGTGAGCCGCATCTTTACCTTCCACGGTTCGGTTGCGGCTGCACGTTCATTCACTTCCGAAGATGGCGAAGGCATACGCCAGCACCTTCCAGATTTTCTGACTCTGCATGTCAGCGGCGCAATGCCTACCTCGCTGCGCGAAGACCAGATGAAAGCATTCAAACAAGCACAGAAAGCCGTGATGTCCAATGCCCGCTGTCTCACCGAAGGCGTGGACGTGCCCGCCGTGGATATGGTGGCCTTCATCTCGCCGCGCAAGAGCAAGGTGGACATCGTGCAGGCCACCGGGCGCGCCATGCGCAAATCGGAGGAGACCGGCAAACAATTCGGTTATGTGATGGTGCCGCTGTTCGTCGAGCAAGCCTCCAACGAAACCATCGAAGAGGCGCTGAAACGCACCTGTTTCGACGACATCTGGGATTTGCTCGGCGCGATGCGTGAGCAGGATGACGTGCTTGTGGACATCATCCGGCAGATGAAAGAGGACAAGGGCCGGACGGGCGGCTACGACGAAAGCCGGTTCAGCGAGCGGGTGAAAGTGCTGGGGCCGAGTGTGTCGCTGGAGACGATACGGGGGGCGATTACGGCGGAGTGCATGGAATGTCTCGGTGTAAGCTGGGATGAGCGGTTTGGGGAGTTGCTGGCATATAGGGAAGAGCACGGAGACTTGAATATTCCGACAGCACCGAAAACAGGTTTGGTGTCATGGTGAATCCATCGGCATCTACGTCCTGCGCCAGAAGGCGCTGGCTCTGGCAGAGCGCGAGCCGGAGCCGGAAGATCCGGCCCTCGATGTCGTGGCGATGTTCCCCGAGCTGACCGCGCGCGACACCAGCAAATACGCCGCCGCGCTGCAGCAGGTGGTGGTGGCCGCCGCGCTGGCCGTGGAGAAGAAATTCATCACCGCAGCAACGGCGCTGAAGCTCATCAACGCGGTCGCCGGGCGCTTGGGCGTGGAAATAGACGCCGATCACGAGCTGGCGGATGCGCTCGATGCCGCGGGCAGGCGCGCGGAAGAGGATGTGTTCACCGAGCCGCCCGCCGGCAGTTAACGCCGTGGCAGAAAAGGCGCGTGAGCGGTCATGACTGAGAAAACCTTCGGCCAGATCGTCGCTGCCGGAATAACGGCCCGCACCGCGCTGCTGCGCGACACGCGCGCCGAGATCGTCCGGCTGCTCAAGCTGGCCGCAGAACGCATCGCGCTGATCCTGGCCGGGCAGCCGAGCGATTACCAGTTGTGGGCGCTGTCGCAGTTGCAGCGGGATATCGCCCGCATCCTGGGCGAATTCGGCGAGTCGGGGCAGGCGGTTGTTTCGGTGGCGGCAGACCGCGCCTGGCAGGGGGGCATCGCGCTGGTGGATGGGCCGGTGCGTTCGCTCGAAGGGGGCGCGCGCATCGTGGCGTCGCTCGGTTCGCCGGACGCGGCGCAGCTCGACGCCATGCGCCACTTCATGACCGGCAGGATCAAGGATATATCGCTGGAGGCGGCCAACCGCATCAACAGCGAGCTGGGGCTGGCGGCGATCGGCGCGCAGAGCCCCGGCGACGCCATCACCTCCGTCAACCGCATCCTGGGCGGCGGGGCGCGCGAGCGCGCCGCCACCATCGTGCGCACCGAACTGGGGAGGGTGTTTTCGGCGGCATCCTACGCGCGCATGCAGCAGGCGGTGGCAGGTGGCGCGAACATCCGCAAAAAATGGATCAAGTCCGGCAAGGTGCATTCCCGCCCCGGACACGACGCCATCCACGGCGTCATCCTGCCGGTGGACGAGCCGTTCCGCGTGGCGGACAAGCACGGCGAGATCCACGATCTGCGCTACCCGCACGACCCGAAAGCGCCAGCGGCGGAAACCATCAACTGCGGCTGCGTCTGCACGCCGACGGCCAGCGGCTTCGAGGGCGCGTCCTACAAGAGCAAGGTCGGCAAACCGGGCGGCGGCCAGTGGAGCAACGCGGAGCTGCGCGCCCAGGCGCTGGCGTATGCCAGTGAGAAGGGGTTGTCACCCGGCTGGGGGCTGCCGCCGGGAAGCGTCAGGGAGGCGAACCCCTATCATGGCCCGGATGGCCGCTTTACCGGTCCAGGTGGAAGTGTTCATGCCGTGCTGACCGGCAACGAGCTTGGCGCGCATGCCGGAACCAAGGTGTTGCGCAAGGCGGCAGAGGCGCACGCGAAGCAGCATTTCGTCGGAAAAACCTATACCAACACCAATAGCGGCCACGCCATCAAAGTGACGTGGCAAGGGATGAAGCACAGCCTGTCGGGGACGAACGACCCGGAAATAAGGTTATCCGTCGCGTTGCCGAAAATGCTGCAAAAAGCACAATACATTGGAGCCCGCGCCCCTACGGAAAAACACCGCAAAAGGGGGGTGATTGCCATGCACGAATACCTCGCCAGGGTCAGCATGGGCGACGAGCATTTCAAGGTTGGGATTGTGACGCACGAGAGGGGCGACGGGCACGAGCACTACAACCATGCCATCGTCGCCAAGGTCCGGCCAGTGAATTCTGGGGGCGGCTAATGTAGTGCGCCGCCTGGCCAGCCGATAACCGGACCATGCGAGGATTATGCCTTCCGTTGAGAGGGAATGCAATAGAGGCGATTCGTGGCGCAGGAAGCCGGTTTCTTGTCCCGTCAAATCTTAACCCGCATTAAAAGACGCGGCGCGCGCGCGCGGACAGAATCGCTCCTGTATCTGTTATCAACCCATACATTAGGAGACGTGACATGGCCGGGAATCAAGATGCAAACCCATCCACCAAAGCGCTGATCAAGGCCGATGCGGCCAAGCTGGTGAAGCGCGAAGTGCCTATCGTTGGCGATAACGGCAAACCTACCGGCAAGATGAGGAAGGTGGAAGTCGGCGCAGACGAGGTGCTCGACTTCGCCGTGCGCGATGACGGCGCCGTGGTGGTGGTGACCGTTGACGGCAAGAAATTGTTCGGCAGCGTCAAGGCATGAAGCGAATTCCCGAAGCGGGATTGACGGGCGACGCCCTGCGCGAAGCGGCGGCCGGAGAATTGGGCGCCATCGTCAATCTGGTGCGCCAGGCTCTGGCGGCGAAGCTGTATCCCGGTCAGGCCGACAACCGGTACGTGGGCGTTGCCGCTTTCTACGCCGACCGCGCGGTGGTCGAGCGCGATGGTCGCTTGTACGCATATCCCTACGCCATCAGCGACGCCAACCAGGTGACGCTGGGCGAGCCGCAGGAGGTGGTGCAGAACCATCAGCCGGTGGCGCTGCGCGAGGCGGCATTCATTGAGGCGCGGGGCGACGCCTCTTCCGGCAGGTGGCTGATCCGCGTCATCAAGGCGGGCCTATCCGGCAACGGCAATTTTTACCCCGATGCGGCGCTGCGCGAGGCGGCGCCGCTGTTCGACAACACTCGCGTGTTTATCAAGTCGGACGCGGAGCATGTCAAGGGCGACGGCAAGGCCGTCGCCAACCTCATTGGCCGCCTGGCCGAGGCCAAGTTCGTGCCGGGCGCGCTCCCGGATACCGGCGAGATCACCGCCGTGCTCGAATTCATCGAGCCGGAGGGCGAGGTCGCGGTCAAGGTGCGCGAGGCGCACCAGCGCGGCATGGCCGATCTGTTCGGTTTTAGCATCGACGCCAACGCCACGGCGAAAACCGCCGTGCGCGCAGGCAAAAAGGTGCGCGAAGCCGGAAAGATCACCAGGGTCAATTCCGTGGATCTGATTGTCGAGCCCGGAGCGGGCGGGCAGCTGATCCGCGTCGCAGAATCACTCAACCCAGAAAAGGAGCAGGACACTATGCGTATCCGCATGCTGGAAGCCATCCACAAGAAAAACCCGTCAAAGTTCGCCGGGATGAAGCCGGAAGATATTGCCGATGACGAGCTGGAGGCGGCCTACCGCGAGGCGGTCGCGCCCGCGTCAGCCGCAGCAGCAGACCACGGCAAAGGTAATGATGTCGCGGAGCAAATTCGTATGATCGAGGCGCGCGCCAATATGCGCGTGGCCATCTCCGGCAGCACGCTGCCGCAACCCGCCAAGGATCGCCTGTTGGCCGACTTTGCTGCACGCGAGCGCTTCGCCGAGGCGGACGTGGATGCCGCGCTCAAGAGTGAGCGCGAGTATCTGGCGCGCTTTACCGAATCCGGCAAGCCTGTTATCAATTTCGGTGACACCGCGCGCGTCGAGGACCGGTCGATCAAGGTCGGCGACATGCTGGACGCCTTCTTCGACCCGGCGCACAAGGATCACCGAAACGTGCATTCCTTTAAGGAGTGTTACGTCGAGATCACCGGCGACACCCGCGTCACCGGCCGCATGGAGAACTGCGACCAGAGCCGCCTGCGCGAATCGGCTGGCGCCTCGTTCCGCGAATCGGTGGATTCCACATCGTTCGCCAACGTGCTGGGCAGCAGCCTGACGCGCCGCATGGTGGCGGAATATATCGCCGCCACCGATTACCAGGCATGGCGCCAGATCGCCACTACCACGCCGGTCAACGACTTCCGCACCCAGGAGCGCACCCGTTTCGGCGGTTACGGCGATCTGCCCGCGGTGGCTGAGTCCGACCCGTACGCGGCGCTGGCCAGCCCGACCGACGAGAAGGCGACCTACGGCGTCACCAAGCGCGGCGGCACCGAGGACATCACGCTGGAGATGATCAAGAACGATGACGTGGGCAGCATCCAGCGCATTCCGTCCAAGCTGGGCCGGGCTGCGCAGCGCACGCTGGCCAAGTTCGTGTTCGACTTTATCCGCACCAACCCCGCGATCTACGACACCGTGGCGCTGTTCCACGCCAACCACGGCAACCTGGGTAGCGCGGCGCTGGATGCCACCAGCCTGGCGGCGGGCCGCCTGGCCATGCTCAAGCAGGCCGAGAAGGATAGCGCAGACCGCCTGGGTATCGGCCCGAAGTCCCTGCTGGTTCCTGTGGATCTGCAGGAGGCAGCGGTCAACCTGTTCTACCGCAACACCAACCTGGACAAGACCTTCATCCAGACCACCAGCCTCAACGTGATCCCGGTGTGGTACTGGACGGACGCCACCGATTGGGCGCTGGCCGCCGACCCGCGCGACATCCCGACTATCGAGATCGGGTTCTTGGATGGGCGCGAAGAGCCGGAGTTGTTCGTCCAGGATATGCCGAATGTGGGCAGTATGTTCAGCAACGACAAGCTGACCTACAAGATGCGCCACATCTACGGCGGCAACGTGCTGGATTATCGCGGCCTGTACAAGGCGGTGGTGGCCGGCTAAGCAACTGAGCGCAGTAGGCTGGGGTGAGCTTGCGAACCCCAGCGGCATATAGCCTGAAGCGCTGGGGTTTGTGCCTCACCCCAGCCTACCGGCTGACGATTGAACTTTTACAGGAGATCGACCATGAAATCAAAATTTTTCGGCGTGCTGGCTTTGGTAGCGCTGTTGTTCTTTACGCCCTTCGCGGCAACGGCGGCGACACCGAACTACGCGGTCGGCATTTCGGAACAAGTCATCTCGTTCCACATCAGCGGGCAGTACACCGCGAGCACGACCGGCGTGGTCAAGTTCACGCTGCCCTACCCGGTCAAGCTGGTCGGGGTATCGGCCACGGCGCGCGCCTCCGGCGGCACCTCGCCGACGCTGACGGTTGACGTGCTGGAGGGCGGCGCCAGCGTGCTGTCCGCGCCGGTCTCGATCACCGCCGGCACGGTGGGCGAGGGAACCATCACCGATGCGGCGCTGGCCGACGAGGCGGCGGTCACGGTGAACCTCGCCATCGGCGGCACCTCGCCTACCTGGAACGATATCACCGTGCTGTTGACGGTGGTGCGCAAGTAACCGCGCTACCCGCACAGGCTTGTAAAAATGCTTGCCGATTTCCAGACCCTGGCCGCCGCGCTCACCCGCGATGACGCGGGCAAGATCAGCGCCGACGATGCGGATGGCGCGATCTCCCTGGCGGTGACGCGCTACAGCAAGGACCGTCCGCGCGCCAAGGTGGAGGATGTCGCAGCACCCGGCGGCAAGTTGCTGCCGCTCCCGGCATCGTGGGAGGCGGGATTCAGCGCGCTTTCCGGTCTGGAATATCCGGTGGGGGATGTGCCGCCCAGCATGATCGGCAGCCAGGCGTGGGCGATGTACAACGCGCCCGGCGGGATGTCCATCATGGTGTTCGACTCCATCCCGGTCGGCGCCGCAGTGCGCGCTTCCTACGGCGTCGCGCACCAGGTCAGCGGCGTCACAGACACCGTGCCACCGGGCGACCGCGAAGCGGTGTGCTGCCTGGCCGCGGCCAGCCTGTGCGACCAGCTCGCCAGCCTGTATTCCGGCGACACCGACAGCACTATCGGGGCGGATAGCGTCAACCACCAGAGCAAGGCCGCAGAATTCGCGGCGCGCGCCAAGGCGCTGCGCAAGCGCTACCACGATGAATTGGGTATTGATGACCGGAAGAACGTGGCGGCCGGCGTAGTGGTGGATCTCGATCTGTCCAGCAGCCTCGGCGGGGATCGCCTGGGGCACGGCATCGGCTATCGCGGCAGCCGGAGGGGGCGCTGATGGAAATCGGGGTCGAGCTGATCGGCTGGGACACGGTGGCGGAGAACTGGCACCGCGCGCCAGAGCTGTTCGAGCAGGAGCTGCGCGCCTGGGCGGATGAAACGGCCGCACAATTGACGGACGAAATTACGGCGATTACGCCCAAGAAGACCGGCTTGCTGCAAGACAGCATCAAGCCGCGCGAGATCGAGATCGGGCAGGCCGGTGTCTCGATCCTGATCGGGACGCCGCTGAATTATGCGGTGCCGGTGGAGCTGGGCAGCAAACCTCACGACATCACGCCGAAGTCCGGCAAGGCGCTGAGTTTCATGTTCCGTGGCGCGCCGGTATTGGCGCGCAAGGTGCATCACCCTGGCACGCAGGGCTACTTCATGTTCAAGCGGGCGCTCGACGCCAACCGCGAGCCGCCTGATGGGCAAGCTGGGGGCGGCGTGACTACGCTGGCGGATATCCGCAGTGCGATTGTGGCTAAGTTAAACGGCGTGGCCAACGCCGGCCAGGTGCACAGCTACGAGCGATTTGCGAAGGCGGAAAAAGATTTCAGGGCGCTGTACGAATCCGGCGCCGCGCCGGACAAGCGCATCCAGGGGTGGTGTGTCAGGCGCGCCAAAAAGCGCGAAACAGCCAACCGGTTCGGGCGGGTGACCGTCTACAACCACTGGGAGATCCGCGGCTTCAGGAGCCTGAATGACGCCGATGCCAGCGAGTTGCAGTTCGATGGCCTGATCGAGGCGATCGGAGACGCTTTCCGGGCCGACGAGACGCTGGGCGGGCTGGTAGAGATGATGCCGGAAGAACCGGACGGCGAGGCGGGGATCCAGGTGGCTGAATCCGGCCCGGTGATGTTCGCCGGAGTGCTCTGCCACCAGGCTACGCTCAAACTGATGACACGCCACGATTTGTAACGAAATAAAGGAACATCATGGCCACGAAAAAACCCGATCCCGCCCCAGGCGCGGAAGCTCCGGAACCCGCGCCGCAAGCGGGCGGCAGCTACACCCGCAACGCGGACGGCTCACTGACGAAAACCGAAGGCCCGGATCTGGCGCCCGCGCCGTCTGACGCCACAACCACCCAACAGGAGTAACCCGACATGGCCGACCGCCGCGAACGCAATACCGCAGTGCTGTTCAAGCTGGAACCTGTTTACGGCACCGACGCCGTGCCGACCGCGGGCAGCGATGCGGTGCTGCTGCGCAAGTTTGCCGCGAAGCAGGAAATCAAATACGAAAACAACCCGGAGGTGCGGCCCTATTTCGGCGCGGGGCTGGACACGGTGGCCGAGACGCACGTGTCCGGGTCGTTCGAGGTGGCGCTGGCCGGATCGGGTGCTGCCGGCACCGCGCCGATGTGGGGGCGCATCCTGCGCGCGGCGGGCTTCGCCGAAGCGGTCACCGCCGCCACGCGGGTGGATTACACCCCGGTCTCGTCCGCGCTGGAATCGGCCTCGATGTACTACTACGACGATGGCGTGCTGAAGAAGGTGCTCGGCCTGCGCTGCAACATCACCGGCTTCAAGCTGGGCTACGGCGGCATCCCGGTGATGGCGGTGAGTTTCATCGGCCTGGACGGCGGCGATACCGCCGTGGCGACTCCAGCGTTGACGCTGACGCCCTGGCAGACGCCGCTGCCGGTCAACCAGAGCAATAGCGGGCTGCTCACCCTCGGGTGTACCTACAGCGCCGGCGCGCTGGCGGGCGGCACCACCTATCCCTCCTCCGGCCTCGACCTGGCGCTGGGCGGTAAGGTGAATTTCATGGGACTGTTGGGCGGCGAGGCGGTGGACTTCACCGATCGCGCGGTGAGCGGCAAGATCACGCTCGACCTGACCGCCGCGCAGGAAATTAGCAACCTCGCCGCCGTGAAGGCGGGCACGGCGCAAGGCATCGGCTTGTTGCACGGCACGGCGGCAGGGCACAAGGTGCTGACGCACCTGCCCAACGCGGCGCGCCCACCCAGGGCACCGGCAACGACGAGTGGCGGATTGTCGCATTATAGTTTTTCTGGTCCCTCTCGTTTGCCTCCTCGCCCGCTTGCGGGGATTGAGGTGAGGGGCTTTTCACCCGTTCAAAGGAATTTCAATGGAGCAAAACGAAACCCCTCTCTTCGTTATTGACGATGCCCCCGAGGTCGAATGGCCAATAACGGTCAGCCTGCCCGCCGATGGCGGCAGGTTCGCCGATTACCGGTTCACCGCCCGCATGCGCGTGCTAGCTCCCCAGGAGTACGAGGATCTGCTGCGCGACACGGGCGGCGAGGAGCAGCCGCTGGCGGAGGTGTTGAAGCACAACACGCAGGTATTCAACCGCGTCATCACCGGCTGGAGCGGCGTGCAGGACAGCGCCGGCAGCCCCATCGCTTTCACGAATGGCAGGCTGGCGCAGGAGATCAACGGCCCGCGCGGCCCCGCGCTTTCAGTCGGTCTGTGGCGCGCGATCAACGAGGTGCGCTACGGCAGGCGTCTGCCGGATGGCACACAGCAGGACGGGGCGGCGCTGGGAAACTGAAGGCCGCCGTCCGGCGCTGGCTGGATGGCGGTGACCCCGGCGACGATACCGATGCGGCGCTCGCCGCCTTTGGCCTGGCGCGTGAGGAGCCGGCGCAACAGCAGGAAGGCCCGTTCCGGGTGTATGCGTGGAACTGGCCTACGCTCACCGTGTTCTGGGCAACCTGGAACCAGTGGCGCAAAGTGGTGCTGGACAAGCAGATTATCCGGGACGGTATGGACTGGCAGCAGGTCGAGTCCGCGCTGAATCTGTCCGGCGTCGAGCGCGCGCGTTGGCCGCTGATTTTCGAGGGGCTGCGCGCGATGGAAGCCGAGGCTCTGGAGTTTTTCAACAGCAACCAGGAATGAGCAATGTCTGACCTGACGTTCGGCGTGAAACTGGAAGCCAGCGGCAATGTGGCGGAGGTGGCCAGGAGCGACAGCCGCGAGCTGGAGGCGCTGAAAAACACCACCGGCGATCTGGAGCAGGCTTCGGTTGCCGCCTCGCGCGCGGCCCTCGGTTTGACTGCCGCCGTGACCGCAGCGGGCGCCGCCGCGATCGCGCTGGTGAATGGCGCGATCAGCGCAGCCGACGCGCTGCACGACCTGCACCTGAAAACCGGCATCTCGGTCGAGAGCCTCGCCGGTTGGGACTTTGTGGCCAAGCAAAACGGCACCAGCCTGAACGCGCTGGCGCAGGCCCTGCGGCACGCCTCCAATTACATGGTCGAGCACGGCGACCAGTTGCGCAAGATCGGTATCCACGGCAAGAACAGCGAAGAGGTGCTGCTGCAGCTCTCCGCGATCATCTCGCGGCTGCCGGCGGATGACCCGCGCCCCGCTGCTATCAGAAGGCGAGACCGGGTTGCGCGCCATGCTGGAGCGCGGCAAGGAACTCAACCCGGTCACGGCGGAAATGGCGCGCCAGGCCGACAAGTTCAATGATGGCCTAGCCGAGCTGAAGGCTGCGGCGAGCGGCTTCGGCACGGCGCTGGCGAACGATCTGTTGCCGCACCTAAACAAATTCGTCGAGCAACTGACGGCGGGCCATAAGATTTTTGGGAGCTTTTTCGGGGCGTTGACGACGGCCGGGACGATGAACCCGTTCAAGTCTTGGGGCGAGCACGCGAAAAGCTTGCGCGCGGAAATCGAAGAACTCGAAAAAAAGCAAAAACAGTTTGCGGCATCCAACGCCGACACTGCCGCGATCGACATGGCGCTGGCCACGGCCAGAAAAAAGCTGGAGTGGGCTAAGTATAACCAGAACCAGGAAGCGCTGGAGCTGTTGCCGCCGGGCGGCTACCGCGACGAAGGCGCGAGAGGGTTGCCGGGCCAACCCGACCCGCTGAAAAACTACGGCAAAGATGGCAGTGGAGATAAGAGCGGAGATAAGACCGCGGCCGCAGTAAAGAGTCTCCAGATGGATGCGTTCCGGGCCGAGATGGAGCTGATGGGGGTGGCGGCGGAGCAGGTGAAGGTGTACGAGCTGGCGATGAACGGCGCGAACGCGGCTCAAATAAAGGCGGCGCAGGCGGCGGCGGGAACCACGATCTCGATCAAGGCCGGGATGGAGGCGCGCAATGCGGCCGCGGTGGCCGAGAAGAAGGCGGATCATGATGCGACAGCGGCGCGCGATAAAGAAAAACGCGATGCGGAAGCCAGACAAAAACGCCAGGCCGCCGGTCTCATCAACGAAAAAGCGCACGCAGCGCTACAGGATGCCGCCGCCGGGCAAACCGACAAGTCCGCCGCCGCGCGCGAGCTGAAGCGGTTCAAGGATGAAATCATTCAATACCAGCGTCGCCTCGATCTGGCGAGGCTGAATCACACCTTGACTCTGGAAGAAGAGGAAGCGTTCCAGGCCGAGTACGGAGCCATTCTCAACCGCCACCAGAGCGCGAAGGCGCAGGCCGATAGCGATATGGT
>VIKH01000065.1:28609-42086 GCA_008080515.1 Gallionellaceae bacterium
CCGATAGCGATATGGTGCAGTTCGGCAAGGCGCTACGCGATGGCGAATACGAGCACGCCCTGGATACCGCAGAAAAAATGTCTGCCGGTCTGGCGCAGCACAGCCGCGCGATGTTTGAAATCAACAAGGTGGCGGGGATATCGAAAGCCATTATCCGCACCCACGATGCCGTGGCGGGCGTGATGGAGGAATTCCCTGGACCTGTTGGCTGGGCGATGGCGGCCGTGCAGGCGGCGATGGGCTTTGCCGAGGTCGCGGCGATCCAGGGGACGCAATTCGGCGGCGGATCGGGTGGCGGATCGGGTGGCAGTGCGGCTAGTGCGGGCGGAGGCATCCCGAGCCTGGCCACCACTCCCGGTGTGCCGGTTTACCCGGTAGAGCGCGCCATCAATCCGGACTCCGAGTCCACCCGCGCCCCGCAACAATTCAATCTGACCATTGTCGGTGCGAAGTCCAATCCGGACGCGCCGCTGCTGAGCTACAACGCGGTGGTGAACGATCTGCTGCCGCTCCTCGAGCGGGCCGCGAATAACGGCCACGGTGTGAATTTCCGCGTGGCGATGGCCTGACATGGGTTACCCCAAGCTGTTTTTCGACAACCGTTTCGCCGACGCCGCGCCCGCAGCATCGAGCACGGCTGCCGGCAACTATGCCGCCGCGAACATCGCTGATATGCGCTCATACACCTGGTGGAGGCCGGCGGCGCTGCCCGCGACGCTGACGGTGGATTGTGGCCAGGCCAAGGCCGCCGATTTCGCGCTGATCTATGGCCACGACCTGTTTACCCAGGGCGCCTCGGTGGAGGTGCGTGGCAGCACGGACAATTTTTCCATATCCGACGAGCAGCTCGCTGCCGTTACTCCGGCATCAGACGCCCCATTTTTACTGGAGTTCAGTAGCGCGAGTTACCGCTACTGGCGCATCCGCATCACCGGCACCTCCGCGCCCTCGGTCGCCATCGCGATGATCGGCGCGGCGCTGGTGATGCCGAGGTATCTGGGCGGCGGCTTCGACCCGCTCGCCCGCAGCCTGGTGCTGCAAGCCAACCACAACGACAACGGTCACCCGCTCGGCAAGATCATCGAGTTCGAGCGCTGGCAGCAGACCCTCAGCTTCGGTCTGGTGTCCTGGGGCTGGCTGCGCGGCACCTGGCAGCCGGCCTGGCGCGGCAAGCTGCGCGGCCAGCCGTTCGTGTTCGCCTGGGATAGCGTCAACTACCCGGCGGAACTGCAACTGGTGACTGCGGGCGACAACTATCAGACCCCGCACCAAACCGGCTTGTTGGCCAGCCTGCAGTTCGACGTGAGCGGGGTGGCAACATGAACACGGTGCGGCGTAGCCGTTTGGTGCGGGTAATGTCGCCTGGCGCCTCCTCCCGCAACCTGCTGACTTCGTCAGTAACGTGTCGGAGGCGCCCGGCATGACCGCCCGCACTCTCGCCCAGGCAGCTCACCAGCGCTTCTCCGCGCTGGTGCTGGAGCTCGACGCCGACTACTGCAACAACACCTTCGGCTCCGCGCCCTGCACCGCCACCGGCACACAGTGCTACAACACCTTCGGCACCTGCAAGGACAGGGCTAATTACGCCAAGGGCACCAAGACGTTCAGGTTCTGCTCGCGCGGCATGGCGATCCCGCCCGGCGAGACGTTGCGCCCGTACATCCTGTCCCACGCGTTCACGCCGACCGAAATCCCGCTGTGCGGCGGGCTGGCGGCGCGTTCACAGACCACGCTCACGATGGCCGACGAGACCTGCTCAGACATCGAGGCGGACAAATACGCGGCAATACGCTCCTTGCCCGCCACCGGCACGTTCTGGACGCGCTTCATCGCGCGCAACTACAACATTCAAGGCCGCTTCGCGCGGGTACGCAAGGGGTATGTCACCAGCCCGTGGGACTGGACCGTGTTCCAGAATGAGTTGTACGTGATCGAGGCGATCACCGGGCCGGATAGCGAAGGCAACGTGCAGGTGGTGCTGGCTGATGCGACCAAGACGCTGGATAAGGCCATGCTGCCCGAGGCCAGCGACGGCAAATTGCAGCAGGATCTCAAGGCCATCGAAAATTCCGGCATCGCGCAGGCCGGAGGCGCAGCGACCATCACGCTCGCCGCCGCCGCGTCGGCGGTGGATAGCTACTACAACGGCATGGAGGTGTATGTCACCGAGAACACCGGCGCCGGGCAGCGACGCGTGATCAGCGGGTATGTCGGGGCAACGCGGGTTGCGACAGTCTCGGCAGCGTGGTCCGTGGTGCCCAACAGCACCAGTGTGTATCAGATCGGCGCGCTCGGCATCAATGTCGGCACCGGCAAGGGCGCGCAATACGATGACCCGGTCGCCACCGGCCTGCCGCAGTTCGTGCGCATCGGTGATGAGGTGGTGCGCTACACCGCCATCGCGGGCGACGTGTTGTCCTGGGCGGATACCACCAGCCGCGCGCAATTCGGCACGATCGCCGAAGACCACAAGCAGGGCGATGGCGTGCAGCTCTGCTTCGCGCCCGTGAACAAGTCCGTCACCGACGTGATCCACCGGCTGGCCAACGCCGCCGGGCTGGCGGATGCCTACCTCGATCTGGCCGGGCTGGCGACTGAGGACAGCAACTGGCTGGGGGCGGGAGCGGCCATCACGGCGTGCATCCACACCCCTGAAAAGGCCAGCGGCCTGCTCGACGAATTGCTGGCCGCCACCAACCTCAACGCCTGGTGGGACGCTGCCGGCCAGATTTTACGGTTCAAGGCCGACATGCCCCAGAATGCCGCTTCCGTGATTACGATCACCCCCGAGGAAACCATCGGCAAATCCATGCAGGTGACGCCTCTGGACGGCCTGCGCATCACCCGCTCGTTCATGTCGTTCGCGCCGTTCTCGGCCACGGAAAATATGGGCGAGGCCAAGAATTTCGGCATAACCAACGGCTATATTGACGCGAGTGCGGAGAGCGCGAACGAATACAACGCCGTCACAGGCGAGCACAAGTTCAGCCGCTGGATGGGCGCAGCAAACTCGACTTTTGTTTCCAGCACCGTCGGCCGCCGCGTCAACCGCCTGCGCGACGCGCCTTTCAAGCTGTCTTTTGCGCTCGATCCCCGCAACGAGGTGCACGTCGGCGACCTGATCGACGTGACCTCGCGCAAGAAGGCCAACGCCTCCGGCGCGCCCGCGCTGACCCGGATGCGCGTGATCAAATACCTGGATGACCGGAATATCGAGATCGAGGCGATCAGCACCACATTCGCGCGGCGCTACGGCTTCATCGCGCCGAACGGATACCCGGACTACGCGAGCGCCAGCGAGGCGCAGCGCAACTATGCGTTCATCGCTGCCGCCAACGGCCTGATGAGCGACGGCAGCAGCGCGTATTTTATTTCTTGAGAAACCTAGGACACATGAGCGAAGAAAATATAGACATCCCGGACAACGCGCTGACGCGCTGCCCAAAAGCGTCGTTCAACATGATTCGTGTCGCGCGTTGCGCGGCATGCCCGAGCTTCGGCGGGCTGGCCGACCGGTTCCCGGGCGGGCAGGCGCCTTTCGCGCGCCGCTACCTGGTGCTCTGCAATGCGGAGCCGGTCAAGCGCGAGGTGATGGAGCTGGCTGAAGGGGGGCAAGAATGACCGCGATTTCTAAAGCCTGGGTAACCGTCGCCGATACCGCTGTCGATCCGGACTCACCGCTCGACGCGACCCTGATGACCGGCATCCGCGACGACCTGGTGCACCTGCGCGAATGGCTGGGCGCATCGTTCACTGCCGGGGCGGTGCAGGACCACAACCACGATGGCGTGAATTCCGCGCTCATGGAAGTCGGAGCGAATTTGTTGCGTAACGGCAGTTTCGAGTCCGGTGCGAACGGCTGGACGCTGACCGGTTACACCGGCGGCACCGTCGCGGTTGGCACGTCCAACGCCATGCACGGCATCAAGTGCCTGGCCATCACCTCTACCGTTATCGCCAACGGCGGCGGTCGATTCCAGCGTGGCCGGGGTGAGCAGCAAGATCGAAATTCTTTGGTACGACGCCGCGCAGGCGGCGATCAGCACCAGCGCTGTGCAAGTGACCGACACCACCACCACGGCGGCGTTGCGCGGCGGCTCGTTCGCGGCTCCGGCCAACGCGGCCTACGCCAAGGTAAGGGTCACGGGCGGGGTGCCGACTGTCGGCACCAGCGGGGGGACGGTGTATGTGGATGGGTGCGTTTTTGGTCAAACCATCGCCGGGAATTTAATTAAATTTACTCGCATCACCGCATCGAACGCATCTTGGGCCCCGCAATTCGAGACGCGCCGGATCGTTGTCAGATGCGTCGGCGGCGGGGGTAACGGCGGTAGCGGTGGCGCAGACCTGAATGGCGGCGTAGACGGAATGGACGGCGTGGAGGCGTGGGGGTACACGGATAGCATCACCGCGCAATATAGCGTGACCGTGGGTGCCTCAGCCACGGCCAGCAGCTTTGGGTCGGTAGTCAGCGCCGCAGGCGGGGCTAACGGTGCCAACAACTGCTCTTATTATCTGTTCCAGACAGGCGCGAGCGGGCAAGCCAATTCGGGCCATGCCGGGAACGGTGGTAATTATGGCGGGGCGGGCGGCACCGGGGTGGTTGATGTTTGGGAGTACGCGTGATGGGGCTGATGGCGATTGTCAATAATGGAGTAGTCGAGGGCGTGCTCGTCGTGGATCCGGGTGACGCCAACACCATTGCCAGTTATGGCGGCGTGCTGCTGCCGGATGGCTCTCCTGTGGCTGTTGGCTGGCTTTATGACGGACAGGTTTTTTTCGCGCCACCGATGTACTCTACGCTCTCCGAAGCTAAAGCCGCCAAGGCACGCGAGATCGAATCAGCCCGCGACGCAGCCTGCTTTGCCGATATCTCCGTGCTCGGCAGAACGTGGCAGGCCGACAAGCGCAGCCAAGAACTGCTGGGGCAGGCCATCACGCTGGCTCAGGCCGGGCTGCCGCTCCCGTCCGTTTGGCGCGATGCAACCAACTCCGATATGCCGGTAACGGCGCTGTCCGACCTGCTCGCCATCGCCGGGGCGATCGCAACCCAGACCCAAACCGCCTACGCCCATTCGTGGGCGCTCAAGGCGCAGGTCACGGCTGCGGCAACGGTCGAGCAAATCAATGCGGTGGCGTGGGGATGAGCAACTGCAATTTTTTGCCAAATGTAGGTAAGGGTACAGACACGTGCTGTGGGCAACACGACAAGGATTACGCCGCTGGATCGGGGGTGGCGCGGCTGGATGCTGACCGCAAGCTGCGCAACTGCCTGCTGGAAAACGGCAACCCGCGCTGGTTGGTGTGCCTGGCGTTCTGGCTGATCAGGTTATTCGGGTGGGTTTTCTACAAGAACAGGACGAGAACAAGATTGGAGCGAATCAGGCAGCTAATTAAGGGTTGGGTAGCCACTTATTTTTAACTGGCGCAATTTTATTGCAACCTATTAAAATACTTCGCAAGCCATTTATCTCGCAAATCTAGGGTTAATTATCTCGCGCCGCTTCATCATGGATATTCAATCAGCGAACGTATTACAAAAATAAAACGCTTCCCTCCGGCAGAAAAAATAGGCTTGAAGAGATTGGTTTTGTTTGGGATGTTCTCGAACTTCAATGGGAAGAAAGATTTCGCGAAATACTTGCATATAGAGTGGCACATGGGGATGTAAATGTTCCGCAAAGATGGCCGGGGGGGCTTGGTTCATGGGCCAACAATCAGAGAATGGATGAGAAAAATGGGGAATTGCTCGCCAGCCGAAAAACAAGATTGAATGAAATTGGGTTTATATGGAATCCAACTGAAGCGCAGTGGGAAAATCGGTTTAACGAGCTGCTTGCTTATAAGTCCGAGTACGGGCATGTGAATGTTCCTAACGATTGGCCGAGCGGCTTGGGAAAATGGATACAAATTCAAAGAGTGTTTGAGAAAAATGGGAAGATTGCTCCAGATCGAAGACGACGCCTTATTGATATTGGCTTCATTTGGAATACTCTGGATTTGCAATGGGATGAAAAATTTGATGAGCTAATTGCATACAAAGCAGAGTATGGCAATGTGGATGTTCCACAAAGATGGGCAACAGGACTTGGTGCTTGGCTCAATACGCAAAGAAAAGCCATTAAAAAAGACGCGCTCTCCCCCGAACGAAAAGCAAGGCTGGATGCTATCGGTGTCGAGTCTGATCCTCTCAATTCGCAATGGGAATCGATGTTTGACGAGCTATTGGCATATAAAGCCAAACACGGAACTGTTAATGTGCCAATTAATGGAACTTCGGATTTGGATGCATGGGTTGGACGGCAGAGAAAAGCAAAGAAAAACGGCCAGCTTTCAAGCGAACGCATACAGCGCCTTGAAGAAATCGGATTTGATTGGAGCCCTTTTGCTTCTCAATGGGAGAATATGTTCACTGAATTACTTGCGTATAAAGTTAGGTATGGCAACGTAAATGTACCGCAGCGCCCCCGAACGGCTTTGGGGCGGTGGGTGCGTGTCCAAAGAGAATCTGTGAAAAATGGACGCCTTACGCCGGATCATAAGCTCAAACTTGATGAAGTCGGGTTTGTGTGGGATTTGCGCAGCGGCACTTAAATTTATTCAACATGGCAATAGAGCTGGACAAAAAAGCGGCGTCCTCAATCAGGTTAGTTGAAGACACCACCTTCTACCTGCGGGCAAAAAAGCTCGAATCCATTGGGGAGTTTGGATTTGCCATAATTTTCTACTGGAATCAGATTGAGGCATCACTGAAACTTATCCGATATGGCGACAGCATTAAAGAAGGCTGGCCCGATCGGTTAGATAGGAGATGGCGTACCTTGCAACGCCTTAAATCAGACCACCCAGAAAAATATGACCTTGTTCTAGGCAGCTCTGGTGGCTCATTATGGAAAATAAGGAATGGAATCGTTCACGAAGGTCACAATGTTGCTGTTGCTTCCTACGGAAAATACGTTGAGGCTGCATTGTGGCTACTTGAGGAGCTACGACAAACGATTCCAAGCTTTGAGCAATTGAAAGAGACAAAACACCGTAGTGATTCTCAACGGGCGAGAATAAAAAATCTGGCAGCAACTTAACTCAGCAAGGAATAAGGTAGTCGTCAGAATTTTTAGTGGAGAATTTTATGGATATGCGTGATGTAGTTGGTATAGCTATTGCGGCGGTTATATTTTTTGGTATAAAAGCATTGATCGAATACATTAATGCCTCCCCATCGAGAAAAGCAAAAGCTGAAAATGACGCTCGACTGGCCAAAATGGCACCTGGTACTGATGCTATTGAAGCACTTGGTAATAAGGTTGACTCCATGACTGTTGCGGAGATTGCTGCCGCTACAGGTAAAACAAGTCGTGGAACCATCACAGCTCTTATTCGCCGTGGAATCACTGTTGCTGACTTTGATGGTGCTGCTAAAAAAGCAGAGATCGAAGCAAGTGTTTCCAAGTATTAGTGGCATGACAATCACCACCGCCATTGACCCCGAACAAGCCGCCCGCGCCTTCATCGCCAAGGTGGCGGCGCGCCACGATTTTGCGGGCGCGATCCTGTTCGGCAATCGGGCGCGATAGCACTTAATTCATGGACCGCACCGAACGTTTCTACAAGATCGACCAGATGCTGCATGACCGCAGCATCGTGCCGGTTGGGGATTTTCTGGAAGAGCTGGGCATTTCTCCCTCGACCTTCAAGCGCGACCTGGAATACATGCGCGAGCGCCTCCATGCGCCGATCGAGTGGGATCGTGATGCTGGCGGTTACCGCTTCGTCCAGGCCGACCGGAATGCACCCGCTTATGCCTTGCCGGGGCTGTGGTTCAATGCCGGTGAAATCCACGCGCTGCTTTCCATGCAGCATCTGTTGTCCAATCTCGACGCGGGGATGCTGGCCTCGCAGATCAAGCCGCTGCAGGCGCGCCTGAAAGCCCTGCTCGGCAGCGCCGACCATACGGCGGAAGAGGTGGAAAAGCGCCTGCGTATCGTGCAGGCTGCCAAGCGCACCGTTTCTTCCCAATACTTCGAGACGGTTGCCACTGCCACCCTCAGCCGCAAGCAGCTCAAGCTGCGCCATTACAGCCGCCAGACCGGCGAAGAAAGCGAGCGCATCGTTTCCCCGCAACTGCTGACGTATTACCGCGATAACTGGTATCTGGACGCATGGTGCCATTTGCGCAACGACATCCGCCGCTTTGCCATCGACGCCATCCGCCATGCCGAGTTGATTGATGGCAAAGCCAAGGATGTGCCCCAGAGCAAGCTCAAGGAAGTATTGGAAAGCGGCTACGGGATTTTCTCGGGCAGCAAGGTGAAGTGGGCAAAGCTCAGGTTCACGCCGGAGCGCGCCAGATGGGTGGTTGCCGAACAATGGCACCCGCAGCAGAAAGGCAGGGGTGAGCCTGACGGAAGTTATCTGCTGGAAATCCCCTACAACGACGACCGGGAACTGCTGATGGATATCCTCAAGCATGGCGCCGATATCGAGGTGCTTGCTCCTGACGCGCTGCGCCAGAGAGTCCAGGATGAGATCGGCAGAATGACGTCCCGGTATGCTCCATGAGCTTTTTTTAACCGGCTCATCTGGTGAGCCAGTGGCCCGCTAGAATGAACTCCATCTCGACCAACCTGGAGGAGTTCATTATGGGATCAATCGCAATGACGAAGCATGCCTCTGCGCGCAAGCAGCAACGGGGCATTCCCGGATCTGTGCTGGATTGTCTGCTGGAGTTTGGCAAGGCCAGCCACGACAACCGGGGCGGAGAGGTTCTGTATTTTGATAAGCGCGCCAAACAGCGCTGCCTTGCCGCGATGGGCATGGGCGCATATCGCAAACTGGATGGGCACTTTGGCGTGTATGCCGTGCGAAGCCTGGACGGTGCGTTGCTGACTGTCGGGCATCGGCGCAAGAGGATGCATACATAACCAAATGCTTTCCAGCAGGCTCATCTGGTGGGCTATACGCTCGGTAGAATGAGCGTGATCTTAAACACGGCAGGGGAATTCATCATGGGATCAATCGCGATACCGGGGGCTGGTCTGGGCGTGGTCGAGCTGTACATCTTGTTCAGCCTGACAACCGCTATCGTTGGCCTCATCCGGGTGTATGCACCGATCCATAAGAAATTGGCGGAGCGACATATCAGTAACATGATAACCGCATCCCCAATGCTCTCCAGTTTGATATTCGCGGCCTTGGGGTTCATCACCTCGCCGTTCCTGTTTATGGTACTGGTGGTTCCCTCGGTCAACCATAAATTCATGGCTGCGATGTATGAGAGCCTTGCGGCGCCGGATTAGCAAGCGTATGCCAAGGCCCCGGCATGCTTGAGCGGCTTCTGGAAGCAGCCAGCCATCTGTTTGCCAAATTCTGACTGATCGTTCTGGCGCTGCTGCCTTTCATTTTGCTGTATGGGCTTATCATAAAGCTGTTTTTTCATGATCGGCACTGGCAGCAAGAGAAATTATTGCAAGGCGTTTTTTTGTGGATTTTCTGGAGAAAAAATGACTGCGCAGATGCCGGAAAAACTCAGATACGAAGGCAAGAAATACGTCAAGATGACACCTGAACCGAGGGAGGCGGAGGATGTCCCTCCACCCCGGCTCCATTTAGACTCCGAGAAGAGCCAGAAACACCATACAAGAATGGGTACCGCTAACCATTCGACAAGATCATGGCGAACGGATGATTTAATCTGTGCTTCCCTAGTTTTTCTGATCAGGTACGAAGTGCAACAGACTTGCATTGCTTGAACTGCTTGTTATTGCCTACAGTAAAAATTCCCGTCAATTCGGACGCCCCTGAAGGAAGAATGTAATGAAAAGCAACTTCGATGAAAAGGCAGCAGTAAGGCTCGGCAAAAACAAAAACACCTCCGCTTTTGTGCTGAAGACTATTGCCGGAAAATCGGACAAGGTGGACAAGTTGATTGCCAAGCACCCCAATGCTGATGCTAAGGTTCTTGGCAGATTGTCTGGGAGCCTTGACATAAAAACGTTTGAGCTTCTTCTGCTTAATCCCAATACCCCGTTCAAAACAATCCTGACCATTGCATCTTCCCTGAACTCCGGGAAGGACAGGGCGCGGGCAATTGGTGCGATAGACGCTGAGTTAGAAAAACTGCTCACCGACGAGAAAGCCATCTGTTATGGCAAGGATAAAGTTATTGTGGCGGAGCCGGAGATACTGCCCCCTGGCGTTCAGAGGACATACCGTGTACCCAATAGCGCTCCAATAGTTCGTGAACTTCTGCGCGGTTACCTCAAGAACTCGGCTCATGAACAACTGGCAATCCAGATGGCAAGAGACAAAAAAACACCTACTGATAGGCTGGATGTTCTTTGTGGAATCAATGTGTCCATTGACCGCCTTATAGCAAAACTCTCCTTTGCAAATGGGAATTGGTATGCAAATAAACGCATACTCGAAAAGCTTTCTGAAAGTAAGGATAAAACTACACGCAGAAATGTTTTTCTAAATTTGCAGACAGAAGGCCACGTGGTTATAAAGCTGGCATCGGAGTTTCATGAGGATTTCTTCAAACTTAAGCCCCAAGCGCTCGACAGGCTTGTTAATGATTCCCCCGAGTGCATCTACGGTATTAACCAAACACTCCTATTTCAAATTCTTATGCATCAGGAATGTCCGCAGATACTGCTAGATTGGGCATATAAACATGGTGGTGCATATGAGCAATTAGCGGTTTGGAAAAATCCTCAAGCACCGGTTGAATTGCTTACGAAGATGATAGAGACCGGGTATCCGCAAGAGGCCAATGTATTACTTGCGCACCCTGCAAAGATTATCGAATACGTGAGTGATCTGGGGCTTACGGACGCGCCTCCCAGGAGTTACGAGGAGTTGTGTGATTACGGTGGATGGCTCAGAAATACGGGCGATGGGGTGTCGGACTTGTGGAATAAACTGGTTCCCAAGCAAGGAGAAGCGGAAACAGTACAAGGCGAGTTGGTGCGTGCCATGGGCAGAATTGAGAATGACTATTACAGAAACGGGTTCGGTAATTGGCTTCAGTGCTATGGTTTATCCCAGTTCCTCGCAGATCATTTGGCAGATGAAAATACATTCAAACCATTTGCCGTGAGCGTCATCCGCGCAGATATTAGGGCGTTGCATTCACGCGGACTTCGGTGCATTTATGAGGGTGATCTTGAGAGAACCTTTCTTGAGTCAGTTAACTACATGGAAGAAATTTTTTTGCGAATAAATGCGGCTATTGCTGTTTGGTGTAAACGCCACCGGGAGCTGATTCCATATAAGCAAAGCGGTTGATATGCGTGAGCTCATGCTTTAGTTTGGTATCGTCTTTTGTGGGGAGATTTAGATGTGGCAATTTCTGAATGGTAGTTTTGGCTATGCGAGCAAACCCTATGTGGAATGTCCAGCTATTTATGGGCACTTCTAAAAATTCGTCACACCGGCGAAAGCCGGTGTCCAGGCTATTGAAACCGAATTTTTAGAAGTGCCCTTATGAGAAACAACCGGGCGGTTCTTTTGAGTGTTCGTTCGAATGGCGTTGCACATAACCTGAAAGAGAGCCTCTACCGAAACTCGCTTTGCTCGTTTTCGCCCGATTTTGCCTCGCGATGCATTCCTTGACCGTTTAGTGAAGCAGTAAGAATACAACCATGAACGCAACCCACGACTGCGACAATTGTGTCACGATCGAATCGCTCGACCACGAGGGGCGCGGCATCGCGCACGCCGATGGCAAGGTAATCTTCATCGAGGGCGCGCTGACCGGCGAGCGCGTCACCTATTCTTCCTACCGCTTACCCCGGTTCCGGCTGGAACAGCAAGCCATGAGCTTCCTGCATAAGCGAGAGGTTTTTTGCCTTCTTGACGCAATATACGCAACTTGCGTATGATTTGCCAATGAAAGCTACCTTCGTCGAATTGCCACCATTTCAGCGGCATCGTCAGGATTATCTGAACGACAATAGTTTTCGGGCGTTTCAGCGGATGTTGATGGAGAATCCGGAAGCCGGTGATGTAATCGAAGGAACGGGTGGATTGCGAAAAGTGCGGTTTGCCGATGAGAAAAGAGGCAAGGGCAAGCGGGGCGGCCTGCGAGTGATTTATTACTGGTGGTGCCCGGGCGGTCAATTCTGGCTTTTCACCCTATACAACAAGGACGAGATGGATGACCTTACGCCTGCACAGAGAAAAGTTCTGAAGGAGCTACTCAAGCAGGAACTGGATGCAAGGAGAGTCAAATGAAGCGCAATTTGTTTAATGAGTTGAAAGTAGGATTCGGTGCGCTCGAATCGGCGCGCGAGGGCAAGATTACCTTGCGTCAGCATGTTGTCGAGAAGAAACCGGCTCCGGCTATCACGCCGGGAGAGTTGCTCAGTCTGCGGGAAAAGCTGCATGTATCGCGTTCGGTGTTTGCCAGATACCTGCGCACGAATGAGCGCACTTTGGAGAATTGGGAACAGGGGAGAGCCAGCCCTAATGCTCAAGCTGCGATTTTAATCCGCATGGTTGAGCGTTATCCCGATACTGTGGATCGCCTGCTGACTATCTGAAATTGCAGCCCGAATTTATCCGGAAAATTGGTGTGGCATGGATCGTACCGAACGCTTCTACAAGACCGACCTGATGCTGCATGACCGCAGCATTGTGACGGTTGGAGATTTTCTCGCTACGGTGGATTCGGCATCATGGCGGGCGGAGAGGTCATACACATGGCCCCGCCCGCCAAACGGGTACCGCCACTGATGCGTGACCTGCTGCACTGGCTGAAAACCACGGGCGAACACCCGCTCATAGCCAGCTCGGTGTTTCACTACGAATTCGAGTTCATTCACCCCTTCGAAGACGGCAATGGGCGCATGGGTCGGCTCTGGCAGACCCTGATTCTCAGCCAATGGAACCCGCTCCTGGCACACATTCCCGTGGAAACCCTCATCCACGAACACCAGCAGGAATATTACGCCGCCGCTCCCAACACAATGACTCGGCGGCATTTATCGAGTTCATGCTGCAAATGATTCTCGACGCGGCGCCAAGGGCCCAGTCAAAGGCCCATGCCGGGGCCCAGTCGGAGGCGATACTGCGCGCTTGTTCCCTCGCCTCTCTCGGCCAATGAGCTCATCGCCCACCTCAACCTGCGGAGCAAGACCGGCGCATTTAAATGCGCCATAAAAACCTTATTGGACGATGGGTTCATCGAATACACCCCGGACAGTTTCCGGCGACCGGAAACCGGGAATGCGATATGCGTCGAGCAGGTGCTTGCGTTTGGTTGAAATAGCCATTGAGAAACCCTCCCGTTTTCCGCGACAGGTGCAGACCGGATTTTGCCAGATGCCACAAGGCTTGCAGAGGATTTCATGCTAAATTCCACCCACTCGATTACGCGAAGAACCCGTTTAATAAAGCAGTAAGAATACAACCATGAACCTGAAAACCGCAGTTGAAACTACAAAAAACCGCTCATGCTTCGACAGGCTCAGCACGA
>VIKH01000065.1:42102-48076 GCA_008080515.1 Gallionellaceae bacterium
CAGCCCGCGTAGCGGGCGTGTCGAAGGGATGAACACCTGCCAACTGAGGTTTCTAGGATGAACGCAACCCACGACTGCGACAATTGCGTCACGATCGAATCGCTCGACCACGAGGGGCGCGGCATCGCGCATGCCGACGGCAAGGTGATTTTTATCGAGGGCGCGCTGACCGGCGAGCGCGTCACCTATTCTTCCTACCGCAAAAAAACCAGTTACGAGCAGGCGCAAGTGAGCCAGATTTTCAAGCCGTCATTCATGCGCGTCGAGCCGAAGTGCGCGCATTTTGGTACATGCGGCGGCTGTTCCATGCAGCACCTGGACGCGCGCGCGCAGGTCGCGGCCAAGCAGCGCGTGCTGGAAGACAACCTGGAACGCATCGGCAAAGTCGGGGCGGAAGTGATCTTGCCACCGATCTACGGGCAGGCCTGGGGCTACCGCCAGCGCGCGCGGCTTTCGGTGCGCCACGTTCTGAAAAAGGGCAAGACACTGGTGGGTTTCCGCGAGAAAAACGGCAAATACGTGACGGAGATGCGGCACTGCGAAATCCTGACACCCAAGATTGCCGCGCTGCTGCCGCTGCTGGGGGAGTTGAATGAAAGCTTTACTATCCGCGATGCGCTACCGCAAATCGAGGTGGCAGTAGGCGAACATGTAGATGTGCTGGTGCTGCGCATCCTGCAAGCACTCTCACCATCCGACGAGGCGTCCATCAGGCGGTTTGCCGATACCCACCAAGTGCAGTTCTGGCTGCAATCCGGGGGGCCGGAAACGGTCGTGCCGTTCTACCCGCTGGATGCGCTGCCGCTGAGCTACAGCCTGCCGGAGTTCGGCATCACCATGCCGTTTGCACCAGCCGAATTCACCCAGGTGAACAGCGCCATGAACCGGCTCATGGTCAGCCGCGCCTTGCGTCTGCTCGACCCTCGTCCCGGCGAACGCATTGCCGACTTCTTCTGCGGCCTCGGCAACTTCACCCTGCCCATCGCGCGCAGCGGCGCGCAGGTGTTGGGCATCGAAGGCAGCGCAGCGCTGGTGCGGCGCGCCGAACAGAACGCCGCCTACAACGGGCTGGGGGGGAACACGCAATTTGCGGCGATGAACCTGTTTGAAATAGACGAATCGGCGCTGGCGCAGCTCGGTCATTTCGATAAGATGCTGATTGATCCGCCGCGCGATGGTGCGATCGAGCTGGTCAAGGCGCTGGGCACCGGTGCGCCGCGCCGCATCGTGTACGTTTCGTGCAACCCCGCCACCCTGGCGCGCGACGCTGCGGTGCTGGTACACCAGAAAGGCTACGCGCTCAAGGCGGCGGGGGTGATGAATATGTTTCCGCACACCTCGCATGTGGAATCGCTTGCGGTGTTTGACCTTGTGCAATGCCCCGCAGGCGAAAACGGTGAAGGATAAAGCATGAAACGCTACGATGACCTGGTCGCGGACGCCCTCACCCGTGTGAAGGAAATCCAGCCTTGGGACTTGCGAGCACTGCTCGATGCGGGGCGCGGGGTGCTGCTGCTCGATGTGCGGGAACCGGCAGAATTCGCCATGTTGCGCATCCCCGGCTCGATCAATGCGCCGCGCGGCGTGCTGGAGCAGTCCTGCGAATGGGATTACGACGAGACTTTGCCGGAGCTGGCAGCCGGGCGCGAACTGGAGATCGTCATCATCTGCCGTTCCGGCAAGCGCTCCGCGCTTGCCGCCGACACCATGCGACAGATGGGCTTTGCCCGCACAGTTTCGCTCAGGACCGGCATACGCGGCTGGAACGATTTTGAGCAGCCGCTGATAGGGGCGGACGGCAATCCGGTGGATGCAGACTCGGCAGAGGTGCTGCTCGCTCCGCGCCTGCGGTCGGAGCAGCGCAAACCCGCATCATCTTGAAGCGGAAGGCGCTGATAACAGATTCGTTTTGCCTGCTGCGTTGCGCGCGCCCTCACGGTGCCGGGTTCGGATACCGCCTGTGTACCGCCTCGATCTTCTCCAGCACTTCCGCCGCCAGCACCACGTCCGCGCTATCCAGGTTTTCCCGCAACTGCTGCGGGCTGGTCGCCCCGAGCAGCACGCTGCGGGTGAACCATCTCGTTCTTGCGAAAGCGAGTGCCATCGCCGCCGGGGTCAGCCCGGCCTCCCTGGCGATGCGCGCATATTCCCCGACAGCGGCGGGCACGTTGGGTTTGTTGTAGCGCTGGCCAAAGCCGGGAAACAAATTGATGCGGCCTTGCACCCCGGGGTCGGCGAGATATTTGCCGCTGAGCCAGCCGAATGCCAACGGGCTGTAACCCAGCAGGCCAACGTTCGCGTGGCGGCAGACTTCCGCAAGGCCGCCCTCGAAGGTGCGGTTCATCAGGTGGTAGGCGTTTTGTATCGAAACCATCTTTGGCAGGCCGAGCGTTTCGGCGCAGCGCACGAATTCACTCACGCCCCAAGGCGTCTCGTTGCTCACGCCGAGGTAGCGCACTTTCCCGGACTTGACCAGATCCGCCAGCGCTTGCAGCTGCTCGGCAATCGGCACGCTGTCGCGCTCCTGCGCCGCGTCGTAGCCGGTCGCGCCGAACATCGGCACGTAGCGGTCCGGCCAGTGGATCTGGTAGAGGTCAACGTAATCGGTTTGCAAGCGGCGCAGGCTGCCTTCGATGGCGGCGGCGATGTGTTCGCGGGTGATGCGCGGGCCGTGGCGTATCCAGTCGAAACCGCGCGCCGGGCCGGTAATCTTGGTGGCGACAATGAGCCGGTCGCGCGGCTGATGTTTGAGCCACGAGCCGATGTAGCTTTCGGTGCGATGCGCGGTTTCGGCGCGCGGCGCGACCGGATACATTTCGGCGGTATCTATGAAGTTGACCCCGCGCGACATGGCGAGGTCGAGTTGGGCGTGAGCTTCCGCCTCGCTGGTCTGTTCGCCGAAGGTCATCGTGCCGAGGCCCAAGGCCGACACGCGCAAATCGCTTTCACCCAGTTGCCGGTATTCCATGTTGTCACACCCGAACGCGATGAGGGCATTTTAGCTCAAGCGCGTGACCGGGCGAATTTGCCTTATTCCGGATTCCGGGAATCCGGTCGAATGGCTAAACTTGATTAAACTTGATTTATTGCTGGCAATGGTTATAATCCCCGCCCTATGGAAAAACTACTGAATTCCGGGGCGATTCAGAGTGTTCTCGCAGAACGCGGGATTACACAGAAACAGTTGGCTAGCGCAGTTGGAACTTCGTCCCAGGCAGTCACCAACTGGTTAAAGGGGAAGGATTTCCCCGCCCGGCATCACTCCTCAAGCTCGCAACCACACTCGGACTGACCTTCGATCAGCTTGTGCAAACAAGCAATGCAGGCCGTCCCGTTATTGCTTACCGCAAGAAGGCAAACGCCAATACATCGAGTTCCTGTGGGATGCCTTCGAGACGAATTACACGCATGGCAAGTACCAGTTCGCCTTTTTGGCCTACCACATGCTCACCATGAGCTTCATGTATTTCAACATCTGGCAGATCAAGCAGAATCGGCCGGATGACTTCGAGAAAGGGCTGATCGGCTTCGGCAGGGAGATTGAAAAAGCCCTGATGGGCGCGTCCTCGCCCTTCGTGTTCAGCACCGTGAACGAGCGCAGCATCCTGCGCTTGCTCAAGCTGATTGCGTGCGACAACGGCAAGATCGGCACCTATGCCAAGCTGGTGGATGACCGTAACGAAACCGCCCACCCCAACGGCCAGATTCTCTACAGCACCCAAGCCGCACTCGATACCAAGATTGCCGAAGTGCTGCGCGTGGTGGCGGAAATCCAGGCCCACTCAAAACCCATCATCGAGGATTGTTTCCGGGCCTTCCTGCTCCAGAATCACGACCCCGACGAGCGCGAATATGCCGACGATGCCGACCAAATCCGTGAGGTGCTGATTCACGCCAATTACCTATCGCGGAAGGATGTGGAAGTTTGCTTGGGGTTCGATATTGACAGCCTTGCGGATCAGGCAAACTTTGCGAGCATCAAGGCGCTGTTCGAGAAATTCCGGTTCAATCACTCACAGCATGAGGATTGAGCTGCTAAGTCGCCGCTGCGGATTCCTTCAATAAATCATCAAAGCCGTTCGGCACAACGCCACGCCGCAACATGCGCTTGAAGACTTCGTAAACATCAGTCTTCGACCCTGCCTTGCGCAAAGTGCTTTCGTCGTTCAGCCAGGCATAGACGATGCGTTTCTCTTTGCTGGTGAATTTGAAAAACAGGCGATAACGCGGTGGGAGGCGATGCTTTACTCGCCGCCAATCTTTGTAGCCGTCTCCCAGCGTGCCACCCAGCCAATAATCACGATGCTCAGGATCACTTGGCACTTCGGTGCGCACATTTTCAATAACAGCTTTGAGCAACTTGGCTTTGGGGTGGTGGTGAAAACCTTCCGGGTCTTTGTTCGCAAGGGTGATAACTTCGGCCTCAAGTTGGTTGAGGATTTGCCCGAACAAGCGGAAATAAAACAGGTTCCAGCCGTTGCTGACCATCAGACTTTCACGTTAACCAGCAGTTGGGCAAGGCGGTCAAGTTGTGCTTCGTCGGCAGGCGCAATCAATCCGGGATAAGCATCAATTTGAGCATCCATGAATGACAGGAAAGAGGCGATCTCACCGTTTTCTTCATCTGGCCAATCAAGAGCTTTGCGATCCAACGAAATGACGGGATTGGTATAGCCAGGGTCAATATGTGCGTTGTAGGTAATGGCCGGATTGGTGCTCAGTCCGCCAAATGCCAGAAAGGGAACCACGGCAACACCCGGCCACATGGAAACTGACTTGCAGGCATATTCGTCCGCTTCGCGGGTCATATGCAGGCGATTCATTTCCATCCATTGCAGGGCAGATGGTGTGGATGTTGTTGCCCGTGAGAGGTTCATTTGTATTTCTCCAGTAGTTCTCCGTCAATTTGCCGGAAAAACCAGTCGTGTGTGGTGTCGTGCGCTTCTTTCAGCCAAGCTTTTATTTCTTGCGGTTGCCGTGGCGCATCGGCACCGCGTGACAAGACTTGTGTTTCCCAAATCAGGGCATTCTGTTCGTTCTTGTGCCCTTGATTGTATGACACCTGAAAAATTCCCTTAGGCTGTAGTGTCTGATAAGCAAGCGACAGACCGATGCCAAGGTTCTTGCCATCAATCCGCCCGCCTGCAAACAATGTTTGCGGAAGATTCACAGAAACCTTGAGTCCTTGCAAAAAATCCAGCGCCGAACTGCCCAGCAGGTTGTCGGCATCAATATAGCGCAATGTCACTTCAAAAATGCGCAGTTGCTCATTGGCATTTGGGTAAATATTGAAAAGCGTGTCAACAACGGCAGCGCATCTCGGAAAAAAAGTATCCCAATCGTAGCCTTCGGTGTCATTCACCGTCAGTATGCCCGGGCCGATTTGTACTAACGGCCATTGATCGGAAGCTACACGAAAACGATGATGTGGCGCGTATGGTGCAAAACCCTCTGGCACCTTTGATAGCCGAATACAGTTGGCCAATCAGCATCTGGTAGTAAGGATCAACCGCCATGCCGGGCGGGCCATCCAAGCCCCAACGCAGCTCGAATATGGCTTCCACCAACGGTTTGTTGGGTAAATTCGTTATCGTATTCAAGTCAGTTTCCATGGCTGCGGCAAATTATAGCCCGAACAGCTTTTTGAATGCGGTGTGTTTCGCCTCTTGCCAACTTCGCGGTAGATCGTCGTTGTTCTCCAATGCAGTGAAAATTTCCCGTATCAAGTCCGTGCTAATGGCTTTGGCTGCCAGCATCTTCTTCAGCAGCTCATATCCGTGCCAGATTTCGAGGTCGAAATCATCCGCGAGTTTGTGCATGCCGAGGTCGTCAGTCACGACGATGGCGGGGCGAACCTGACCGAAGGCGAGGATGAAGCAATCTATCGACGATGGCGGCTCACGGCCATGTGACGTGTAGTCTTTCAAGCCGACACTCCGATCCACATTTCCCAAAACTTCGCACAGGTGCTCAA
>VIKH01000180.1 GCA_008080515.1 Gallionellaceae bacterium
ATAGTTTCCGCGCGTTTTTTGACATCCAACTCGGAGGAACCAACGATGCGTACCTTATGGATTGCTTTGCTGGCGTTGCTGTTGAGCGGCTGCGGCTACAACACCTTGCAGACTACCGACGAGCAGATCAAGGCGAGCTGGTCTGAAGTGCTGAACCAGTACCAGCGGCGTGCCGATTTGATCCCCAATCTGGTCAATACGGTCAAGGGCTATGCCGCGCAGGAGCAGGCCGTGCTGCTGGGCGTCACCGAGGCGCGCGCCAAGGTCGGCAGCATCCAGGCCACGCCCGAGCTGATCAACGATGCGCAGGCCTTCGCCAAGTTTCAGGCCGCGCAGGGCCAGCTGACTTCGGCCTTGAGCCGCCTGCTGGTGGTGTCGGAAAATTATCCGCAACTAAAATCCGATGCGAACTTCCGCGACCTGCAGGCGCAACTCGAAGGCACCGAAAACCGCATCACCGTGGCGCGCAACCGCTACATCAAGGCGGTGCAGGAATACAACGTCACGGTGCGCTCCTTCCCGAGCAACCTCACCGCGATGCTGTTCGGCTACAGCGTCAAACCGAACTTCACGGTGGAGAACGAGAAGGAAATCTCCCGCCCGCCGGCGGTCAGTTTTGACGCTCCCAAGGCAACTCCACCTGCCGCACCGGCAAAATAAATGAACCTTTTGGCGCGGGTCTTCCTGCTTGCGCTGCTGCTCACCGGCGCGGTGCAGGCCGAGGTTGCCGTGCCGCCGCTCGCGCACCGCGTCACCGACCTTACCGCGACGCTGGATGCGGGACAAATACAAACACTTGAGGCGCGCCTCACCGCGTTCGAGGCGAAGAAAGGCGCGCAGTTTGCCGTGCTCATCGTCCCCACCACCGAACCGGAAACCATCGAACAGTACGGGATGCGCGTCGCCGAGGCGTGGAAGCTCGGGCGCAAGGGCGTGGACGACGGCGCATTGCTGCTCGTCGCCAAGGATGATCGCGCGCTGCGCATCGAGGTAGGTTACGGCCTGGAAGGTGCGCTGAACGACGCCACGGCGAAGCGCATCATCGCCGAGGTCATCACGCCCTTCTTCAGGCGCGGCGAGTTCTACGCGGGGGTCGATGCCGGCATGGCGGCGATGATACGGGTGATCGACGGCGAACCCTTGCCGCCGCCGCAGCGTGCCGCCTTCATCGCCTTCGGGCTGGTGGTGGTCGTGGGCGGCATGTTGCGCGCGCTGCTCGGGCGCTTTCCCGCCGCGATGCTGATGGGCGGAGGGCTGGGCGTGCTGGCCTGGCTGACGGTTGCGCCGTTGCTGGTCGCGCTGCTGGTCGGGCTGATGGCATTTGTGTTCGTGCTGCTGGGCGGAGGACGCGGTTTCGGCGGCCATGGCGGCGGGTTCGGGGGAAACCGAGGCGGCGGTTTCGGCGGCGGGGGCGGCGGGTTTGGCGGCGGCGGCGCGTCAGGACGCTGGTGACATGACGGCACCCATGAGTTTATTACGAGTGATGCGGCATTTGTCCAGCGGGCGCGCGGCGGTGCGCCGCGCCTTTCCGCCGCGTGCGCTGGATGCGGTCGAGCGCGCGATCCGCGAAACCGAGACGCGGCATGACGGGCAGATTCGCTTCGCGGTCGAGGCAGCGCTCGACCTGTCGCCGCTGCTCGCCGGCCAGTCCGCGCGGGAACGCGCCATCGAGGTGTTTTCCGAACTGCGCGTTTGGGATACCGAACACAACAACGGCGTGCTGATCTATCTGCTGCTGGCGGATCGCGATGTGGAGATCGTCGCCGACCGCGGCATTCATGCGAGGCTCGGCGCGGAAACCTGGGAAGCGATCTGCCGCGAGATGGAAGCGGCGTTCCGCAACGGCCAATTCGAGGCGGGCGTGCTGGCCGGGATACACGCTGTGGGCGAACATCTGGCGCGTCACTTCCCGGCGCGCGGTGACAAGTCAAATGAAATGCCGGATCGTCCGGTGGTGTTGTAGCGACCAGGCCGCACATGATTTAACTCGGATGCCCGGGCAGCGGATCGCCTGCCCTCTGACAGCAAAACCCGCTACGGGAGCGTTCTCGCGAGACGAAAGCCGAGGTTGTAGTAACTGTTCCCGGGCTCGTTCCAGTTGCGGCTGGCCTCTTCCCCGACCCGTGGACTGACGATCCACGATCCACCGCGCAGCACGCGGTTCGCGCCATCGCCCTGCCAGGCGCTGCCGTCAACCGGGGCGCCGTTATAGTCGGCATGGTGGCTGTCCTCTACCCATTCCCATACATTGCCGCTCATGTCGTACAGGCCGAAGGCGTTGGCCTGTTTTTCTGCCACCGGATGGGTTTTGTTGCCGCTGTTGCCGTCATGCCACGCCACGCTGCCCAGATCGTCGCTGCCGCAGTATGCCTGCCGCCCTCCCGCATGGCAGGCATATTCCCATTCGGCTTCGCTCGGCAGGCGGTATTGTTTGCCGGTCTTGGCGTTGAGTTTCTGGATGAATGCCTGAATATCGTTCCAGCTTACTTGCTCCACCGGGCAGTTGTCGCCGCAGCTGGTAAAGTTACCGGGGTTGTTGCCCATGACCGCTTTCCACTGGCCTTGCGTGACCTCGGTCTTGCCCAGCGCAAAGCTCTTCAGCGTCACCCGGTGTTTCGGGCCCGTTTCACCCATGTCATAACTGCCTGCGGGAATGATGGCCAGTTGGGGGCAGTCTGGGCAATCGTGGAGGGGTGTTTCGGCTTTCGGTGCGCCGGGTTCGACCTTGCTGATGGCGGCAAGTTTTTCCTGCGCGGCGGCGGCATGGCTGCCGTTGGGGTATTTGTCGAGATAGGCCTGCACGGCCTGGGCGTTTCCTCCGGCCTGCGCCTGTTGCCAGAGCTGCTGTTCCTGCCGCGCGGCAATGGCGGCAGCATGGCTGCCAGTGAGGTACTGGCCGAAATAGGCCTGCACTGTTTTGGCATCCTCGCCCGACTGCACTCTTTGCCAGAGATCTTTCTCATCGCGAGCCGCCTGATTGGTTTGAAGTTTTTGGATGCGGGCCTTTTCCTGGTCATTGGCGTCCGCCCCCTTCGCGATCAACAGTTCGGCAAGATCCTTGTTTCCCCAAAGGGCTGCAATATTAAGGGTGTCGACTTTAGCGCCCTTGGCGATCAACAGTTCGGCAACATCCTTGTATCCCATAACGGCGGCGAAATAAAGAGGAGTGCCGCCATGCTTTTCCCTGGCATTGATATCCGCGCCTTTGGCGATCAGCAGTTCGGCAACATCCTTGTGCCCCGAAAGGATCGCGAAATGAAGAGGCGTGGCGCCATCATGGTTTTTGGCATTAACGTCCGCGCCATAGACCAGCCTTTGGCTGACTTCTTTTACGTCACCCGATTCTGCCGCCGACAGAAGACCATTATTGGTGCTCGTAAGCGTGTTTGTTGCGAAGACACAGACGGCCAGCGTCAGTATGAAGCAAAACATTAGGCCTGATAACTTCGAAAATTCAAGATTCATAATGTCATATTCCTCTGGCTAAACAGTTGAACCAATGCCGTGGCCTGTTCGCGACAGGAGTGGGCTTGGCGGGGTACCCCAGCTGCTGTCTGTCACCGTGATGCGTCAGCTTCCCGGTGACAGACAGCAGCGTTTTCATTGCCGCAACCACTCTGGACTGGCCTCGTGGCATAAAGCGATTAATAGATCAAACCCGGTATGTGTCAGTGAAGATCCTTCCAGACTTCTTTCTTCAGCGCATAGAGCAGCGCAAAGAGCACGAACAGGAAGCCCAGCACGATGTAGCC
>VIKH01000066.1 GCA_008080515.1 Gallionellaceae bacterium
TCCAGCGCCCCTTGGTGATGCCGATGGTGAACATGATGAAAAAAGAATACAGCCCGGTTTTTTCCACCACCACGCCGTTTTCCGCCAGATATTTGGTGACGATGGCGGCCGGGATGCCGGACTCGGCGAAATCACCTTCCAGCCCCAGCCCCGGCGTGATGATGGTGGCCTTGATCGGGTCGAGCATATTGAAGCCCGGCGCCAGGTTGCCGAAGCCGTGCCAGCGGTCGTCCGCACCCAGCATCCAGTCTTCGCGCGCCGCCATTCCTTCCTCTGCCAGAAAGTCCGGCCCCCACACCTTGAACCACCAGTCCGCGCCCCATTCTTCGTCCACCTTGCGCATGGCTCGGCGAAAATCCAGCGCCTCGCTGATGGATTCTTCCACCAGCGCGGTGCCACCCGGTGGCTCCATCATCGCGGCGGCCACGTCGCACGAAGCGATGATGGCGTACTGCGGGCTGGTGGAGGTGTGCATCATGTAGGCTTCGTTGAAACAATCGCGGTCCAGCTTGTTCGCTTCGCTATCCTGCACCAGAATCTGCGAGGCCTGGCTCAGGCCAGCCAGCAGTTTGTGCGTGGATTGGGTGGAAAACACCATAGACTCCCTGCACGGCTTGCGCCCCTGGCCGATGGCGTGCATGTCCCGGTAAAAGTCGTGAAAAGCGGCGTGCGGCAACCACGCCTCATCGAAATGCAGCGTGTCTATTTCGCCGTCGAGCATTGCCTTAATGGTTTCCACGTTGTAGAGGATGCCGTCGTAGGTGCTCTGGGTGAGGGTCAGCACGCGCGGTTTGGCCTTTTTGTTGCGGGCAAACGGGTTGGCCTTGATCTTTTTGCGGATGTTTTCCGGCTTGAATTCTTCCAGCGGGATCGGCCCGATGATGCCGAAATGGTTGCGCGTCGGCATCAGGAATACCGGGATCGCGCCGGTCATCATGATGGCGTGCAATATGGATTTGTGGCAGTTACGGTCCACCACCACGATGTCGTCCGGCGCGACGGTGGAATGCCACACGATCTTGTTTGAGGTCGAGGTGCCGTTGGTGACAAAGAACAAATGGTCCCGCGTTGCGCTCGGATGCCGCCACCGGCCCGGTGTGGTCGAGCAATTGGCCGAGCTCATCCACCGAGTTGCACACGTCGGCGCGCAACATGTTTTCGCCGAAGAACTGGTGAAACATGCGCCCGACCGGCGATTTCAGGAACGCCACGCCGCCGGAATGACCGGGGCAGTGCCAGGAATAAGAGCCGTCCTGCGCGTAATTCACCAGCGCGTGGAAAAAAGGCGGAGCGAGCGTATCCATGTACGCCTTGGCTTCGCGCACGATGTGCCGCGCCACGAACTCCGGCGTATCCTCGTGCATGTGGATAAAGCCGTGCAGCTCGCGCAGGATGTCGTTTGGGATGTGGCGCGAGGTGCGCGTCTCACCGTACAGAAAAATCGGGATGTCCGCATTCCGGAAGCGGATCTCTTCCACGAAAGCGCGGATGCTTTTCAGCGCCGCCGCGGTATCTTCCTTGCTGCCGCTGCCAAACTCCTCATCGTCTATGGACAGCAGAAATGCCGAGGCGCGGCTCTGTTGCTGCGCGAACGATGTCAGATCGCCATAGCTGGTGATGCCCATCACCTCCACGTCTTCCTTCTTGATGGCGTCGGCCAGCGCGCGAACACCCAGCCCGCTGGCGTTTTCCGAGCGGAAGTCCTCGTCAATGATGATGATGGGAAAGTTGAATTTCATAGTAGATTCCTGACGGGAAATAAAGGCTGCTTGAAACTATTCATGGTCTGGCAAAGCGCTGTAGAAATTCAACTTCAGTGCAGGCTCACATTTGCCGAAGGCCAACGTGATGCCGTAGCTAAAGTTGAATTTCATTCAGCGCTCCTGAAGAGTGGGCGGAGAAAGGCAGGGTGTCGAAGGTTGGGCGGCAATGCGCGGGCTACATCTTGGGCGGGGTGACGCCACGCTGTCCCTGATACTTGCCGCCGCGATCTTTGTAGGAGGTTTCGCAGACTTCGTCGCTCTCGAAAAACAGCACTTGCGCCACGCCTTCGTTGGCGTAAATCTTGGCCGGCAGCGGTGTGGTATTGGAAAACTCCAGCGTCACGTAGCCTTCCCATTCCGGCTCGAAAGGCGTCACGTTGACGATGATGCCGCAGCGCGCGTAGGTGCTCTTGCCCAGGCAGACGGTCAGCACGTTGCGCGGGATGCGGAAGTATTCCACGGTGCGCGCCAGCGCGAACGAGTTGGGCGGGATGATGCAATAGTCGTTATTGACCTCGACAAACGAATTGGGGTCGAAATTTTTCGGGTCAACTATCGTGCTGTTGATGTTGGTGAACAGCTTGAATTCCTTGGAACAGCGGATGTCGTAACCGTAGGATGACGTGCCGTAAGACACGATGCGCTTGCCGTCCACTTCTTTTACCTGGCCGGGCTCGAATGGCTCGATCATGCCCGTTTGCTCTGCCATGCGGCGGATCCACTTGTCCGATTTGATGCTCATAAATCCGGGAAGAAGAAAGAGGGAAGGGAGAAGGGTGAAGCTGCCGCGCTGCCGTTACCCTTCTCCCTTCTCCCTTCCCCCTTCTCTGCCTCCCTAAGTATTCTGCACCACGATCTTGGGGAATACCGCGCTGTGATCCTGCGACATTTCCGCAATCTTTACTGCGACGCGACGCGCGATCTGTTTGTAAGCCTTGGCGATCGCACCGTCCGGATCGGCCACCACGGTCGGCTTGCCGGAGTCGGCCTGCTCGCGGATGTGGATGTCCAGGGGTAGCGAGCCGAGCAGCTCCGCGCCATAATCCGCGCACATCTTCTCGCCGCCGCCCGCGCCGAAAATATGCTCTTCATGCCCGCACTTGGAACAGATATGCGTGCTCATGTTTTCGACGATGCCCAGCAGCTTGATGTCCACCTTCTCGAACATCTTGAGCCCCTTGCGCGCATCCACCAGCGCGATGTCCTGCGGCGTAGTCACGATCACCGCGCCGGTCACCGGCACTTTCTGCGCCAGGGTCAACTGGATGTCGCCGGTACCGGGCGGCAAATCCACCACCAGATAATCCAGGCCATCCCAGCGGGTCTGGCGCAACAGTTGGTCCAGCGCCTGTGTCACCATCGGGCCGCGCCACATCATCGGCACCTCGTTGCTCTCGATCAGGAAGCCGATGGACATCGCCTGCAAGCCGTGCCCCTGCATCGGTTCCAGCAATTTGCCATCGGTGGATTCCGGCTGGCCGCTGATGCCCAGCATGGTGGGCTGCGAAGGGCCGTAAATGTCGGCGTCCAGCATGCCCACGCGCGCGCCTTCCGCCGCCAGCGCCAGCGCCAGATTCACCGCCGTGGTGGATTTACCCACGCCACCCTTGCCGCTCGCCACCGCGATGATGTTCTTCACCCCGTCCACCAGCTTCACGCCGCGTTGCACCGCGTGCGGGATTACCTTGCTGGATACGTTTGCGGCAATTTTGCCGACGCCGGGCAGACTGGCGCGCAGGTGGTTTTCCACCAGCGCGCGGATCTCGTCCCACACGCTCTTTGCGGGGTAGCCCAGCAAAATATCCAGCGCCACATCGTTGCCGCTCACCTTGATATTCTTCACCGACTTGCCGCTGACAAAGTCCTTCTTCGTGTTCGGGTCAATCAATTGTTTCAGTGCGGTCTGCACGTCAGTTTCTGAAAAACTCATCTGCTGCTCCATCGCTAAAAATTGTTCGGGGGACGCATTCTACCCAATAATCCATACCGCGCCTATAGAACGATTTTGCTACAATTGCGGCACTTTCCAGCAGGCCTCCACCGATGAAACGCAAGATTCTCGTCACCTCCGCTCTTCCTTACGCCAACGGCAGCATCCACCTCGGCCACCTGGTCGAATACATCCAGACTGACATCTGGGTGCGCTTCCAGAAAATGCGGGGCAACGAGTGCCATTACGTCTGTGCCGACGACACCCACGGCACGCCCATCATGCTGCGCGCCGAAAAGGAAGGCATCACCCCGGAGCAACTGATCGCGCGCGTAGCGGAAGAGCACAAGGCGGACTTTGCCGCGTTCCATGTCAGGTTTGATAACTATGGCTCCACCCATTCCGCCGAAACGAGGGGATTCTCCGAAGCGATATATAAGAAGCTCCGGGATGCCGGGCTGATCGAAAAACGCTCCATCGAACAGTACTACGATCCGGTCAAGCAGATGTTCCTGCCGGATCGTTTCATCAAGGGCGAATGCCCGAAGTGCGGCGCGAAAGACCAGTATGGCGACAACTGCGAAGCCTGCGGTGCAGCTTACGCACCGACGGAACTGGTCAACCCTTATTCCGCCGTATCCGGCGCCAAACCTGAACTGCGCAACTCGGATCATTATTTCTTCAAGTTATCCGACCCGCACTGCCAACAATTCCTGCGCGCATGGACGCGCGGCGGCGCGCTGCAACCCGAAGCCGCCAACAAGATGCAGGAATGGCTGGGCGGCGAAGGTGAAAACAAGCTCTCCGACTGGGACATCTCGCGCGACGCGCCTTACTTCGGCTTCGAGATTCCCGGTGCGCCGGGAAAGTACTTCTACGTGTGGCTGGATGCGCCCATCGGCTACATGGGCAGTTTCAGGCAGTTGTGTAGCCAGAGGGCAGAGGACAGCGTGCAGCGGATGGCAACCCCCTCCCCCCTCGCGGGGGAGGGCGGGGGAGAGGGGGCGCTGGATTTCGGCGCGTTTTGGGATAAGGAAAAAGCCGCACAGGAAAAAACAGAGCTATACCACTTCATCGGCAAAGACATCCTCTACTTCCATGCCCTGTTCTGGCCTGCAATGCTTGAACACGCCGGCTTCCGCACGCCGACCAAACTGTTCGCGCACGGCTTTCTCACCGTCAATGGTGAGAAGATGAGCAAGTCGCGCGGCACTTTTATCACTGCGCGGAGCTACATCGAGCACGTCAAGAACACCGAATACCTGCGCTACTACTACGCCGCGAAGCTCAACGGCACGATGGAAGACATTGACCTCAGCCTCGACGACTTCGTGGCGAAGGTGAACAGCGATCTGATCGGGAAGTACATCAACATTGCGAGCCGGTGTGCGGGATTTATTACCAAACAATTTGATGGACTTCTTTCTTCCGTCAAAATAGAACAAGTCAAATTTGACAACCACGAAAAGCTAATTAGTAAGAATAATAAAAGGCATTATGGCCCTGACTACAGTTCACGAGAAATTCTGGAAAAAACTCTTCCGCTGTTCCGTGGCTGGCTCAATGATATAGAAGTAAATTATGAAGCTCGGGATTTTGGAAAGGCCATTCGCCAAATCATGCTTGCCGCCGATGTCGCAAATGTATTTGTTAATGAAAGCAAACCTTGGGAACTCGCAAAGCTAGATACGCAAGAATCAAGAGATGCTTTGCATTGGGTATGTACTACAAGTATCGAACTCTTCCGACAACTTACTCTTTGCCTAAAACCGATATTACCGAACCTTGCTACTGAAGTTGAGGCATATCTGAATATCCCTTCATTAAAGTGGGCTGATATTGAAGCCATGCTTATGAGTGGCCATAAAATTAACAACTATAAGCACCTCATGACCCGCCTCGACCCCAAACTGATCGAGGCGATGGTCGCCGCCAACCAGGAAAGCCTGAAACCCATGACCGAACCGCATTCCCAGCAACGCCATGCCGAGGCGCAGCAACACACGCCCTCATCCCCTCTCCCGGCGGGAGTGGGGGACTTCATCAGCATTGATGACTTCATGAAGGTGGATCTGCGCGTGGCAAAGATCGTCAACGCCGAGCATGTGGAAGGGGCGGAGAAGTTGCTGAAACTCACGCTCGACATCGGCGAGGCAAAGCCGCGCACGGTGTTTGCCGGTATCAAGTCGGCTTATGACCCGGAAAAACTCAAGGGAAGAATGACCGTGATGGTCGCCAACCTCGCACCGCGCAAGATGAAATTTGGCCTGTCGGAAGGCATGGTGCTGGCGGCTTCGGGAGAATCGCCCGGCTTGTTCATTCTCGGCCCCGACGACGGGGCGCAACCCGGAATGCGCGTCAAGTAGCTTTTGCTTATATACGCAACAGGCCTATAATGCCTTCCTTACGGGAGGGCGGATAAGCGGTGTTAGCATCATTCGGCATGCTGCCCATGGATGTTGTTCTGGGCGTAGTGGTGTTCTGGCTGGCTTTGGGCCTGGCCGGGTTGCTGCTGCAAAATTCCCTCTTGATCACCCGGTTTATTTTCCCTCTCGGCGCCGCCGGTTCGCTGATCTTGGCCGGTGCTGCGCTGGATGGCTTGGATGAAGTCAGCACCGCCATCCTGCCGCTCGGTCTGCCCGATCTGCCGTTTCACTTGCGCATGGATGCGCTCTCCGTCTTTTTTCTGCTCCTGCTTGGTTCGGCCAGCATCGGCATCTCGCTGTTTTCTGCCGGGTATTTTCGCAACATGCCCAAAGCTGACCTCGCCCTGCTGTGCTTCGAATACCATGTTTTTCTCGCCAGCATGGCGCTGGTATTTCTGGCGGACGATGCCTATCTGTTCATGGTGGCGTGGGAAAGCATGGCGCTGTCGTCGTATTTCCTCGTCACCACCGACCACGACCAGCCCGAAGTGCGCCGCGCCGGTTTTCTCTATCTGCTGATCGCGCATGTCGGCGCGATCGCCATCCTGATGTGCTTCGGGTTGATGCAGGGCGGCCATGGCGGGCAGGGCGGCTACACCTTCGCTGCCATGCGCGATGCCAACCTGGCCCCCTTCTGGGCGAGCACCGCGTTTTTTCTCGCCCTGTTCGGCTTCGGCGCCAAGGCCGGAATTTTGCCGCTGCACGCGTGGCTGCCGGAAGCGCATCCGGCTGCGCCTTCGCCGGTATCGGCGATGATGAGCGGCATCATGCTGAAGACCGCCATCTACGGCATCCTGCGCGTCACCTTCGATTTGCTGGAGGTGCAGTTGTGGTGGTGGGGTGCGATTGCGCTGGCGCTCGGCCTGATTACCGCGCTGTTCGGCGTAATCTTTGCTGCCGTGCAGATGGACATGAAGCGCTTGCTGGCCTATTCCTCGATCGAGAACATCGGCTTCATCCTCACCGGCATCGGCCTCACCATCATCTTCCACGACTCGGGTAAGGATGCGCTGGCGGCGCTGGCGCTGACCGCCAGCCTGTATCACGCCCTCAATCACGCCTTCATGAAAGGGCTGCTGTTCCTTGGCACCGGCTCGATCCTGCACGCCACCGGCGAGCGCCGCCTGGGCAAGTTGGGCGGCTTGATCCGGCGCATGCCCAAGCTGGCATTGCTGATGCTGGTGGGCACGCTCGCCCTGGCCGGTTTGCCGCCACTGAATGGCTTCGTCTCGGAGTGGCTGCTGCTGCAAGCCTTCCTGCTGTCGCCCGGCCTGCCGCAGCCCTATATCAACATGCTGGTGCCCATCGCGGCGGCGGCGCTGGCGCTGGCGGCGGCGCTGGCGGGATACGTGATGGTGAAGTTTTACGGCGTGGTCTTCCTCGGCCAGCCGCGCGACAGCAGCTTGGGCGAAGTGCATGACGCCGGGTTGTGGGAGCGTGCCGGCATGCTGTGCATGGTCGTCGGCTGCATCGCGCTCGGGGTGTTTCCCACCTTCGTTATCCTGCACCTGGATCACGTCACCGAAATGCTGGTACACCACTCGCTGTCCGCCAGCGCAGCGAAGACCGGCTGGCTGCTGCTCACGCCCATCCAGGCCGAGCGGGCCAGTTATGGCCCGCTGGTTCTGCTGCTGGTCATCGTGGCCGGCAGTTTGCTGATCGCGCTGACGGTGAAGAAATTTGTTCATGGCCGCTTGCGGCGCGGCCCGGCCTGGGACTGCGGTTTTCCGGCGCAAACCGCGCGCATGCAGGACACTGCCGAGGGTTTCGGCCAGCCCATCCGGCAGATTTTCGAGTGGTATATGGGCGTGGTCAGGAAAGTGCCGACTCCTTTTGACAAACACCCGCATTTCCATTCCGAAACGCACGATCTGCTATGGAATATTTTCTATGCGCCGGTCAAGCGCCTGAACGAGACCGTTGGGGCGCTGATGGGCAAACTGCAACACGGGCGCATCCACATTTATTTGCTGTACAGCTTCGTAACCTTGCTGGCCTTGCTGGCGTTTGTCAGATGAACCCAAACCGGGCGAACCGCAACCAAGAACGTAGGGTGGATAAAGCGAGCAGCGCGTATCCACCGCTCCGTCGAGGCTATCCATCGGTGGAAACGCTACGCTTTTTCCACCCTACAGCAATTGGCTTGCTGGCCTTGCTGGCGTTTGTCAGATGAACTATCAGGCGATTGCGCTCCAACTCGCACAGAATGCGCTGGTGCTGCTGGCCGCGCCGCTGTTGCTCGGCTGGACCAACCAGTGCCGCGCGTGGTTGCAGAACCGCAGCGGTGCGGGCGTGTTGCAGCCCTACCGCAACTTGGCCAAGCTGTTCCACAAGGATGCCGTGCTGGCGGACAACGCCTCGGCGCTGTTCCGCGTGACGCCGTACATCCTGCTCGCCTGCATGTGGCTGGCGGCGGCGCTGGTGCCGGTGCTGGCTACCGATTTGCCGCTATCGCCCGCCGTGGACGTGATCGCGCTGGTCGGCATCTTCGCCCTGGCGCGGGTGTTTATTTCGCTGGCGGCAATGGACATCGGCACCGCCTTCGGCTCGCTCGGCGCGCGCCGCGAGATGCTGGTCGGCTTCCTCGCCGAACCGGCGCTGCTGATGGTGCTGTTCACCGCCTCCACCATCGGCGGCTCCACCTCGCTTATCACCATCGTGGAGACGCTGGCGCACAAACCCTTCGTGCTGTACCCCAGCATGACCTTTGCCGCCGTGGCTTTCATCATGATCATGCTCGCCGAAAACGCGCGCATCCCGGTGGACAACCCCTCCACCCATCTCGAACTCACCATGATCCACGAGGCGATGGTGCTGG
>VIKH01000067.1 GCA_008080515.1 Gallionellaceae bacterium
ATCGGCCTTTCATTTAACGGCAAGGAACTGTCTGACTTCGATGGTGCCTTCTTCCTGCCGCGTGAAGTTGGCGAGATGTTGAAGGATGCAGGTTACGTAGTGCCTGAAGACTGTTTCGCATAATTTGGATTTGAGCAAATGTCTGACAAAGGAAAAAACAACTGGACACGCGAAGAGCACATCATCGCCTTCAACCTTTACTGCCAGATTCCATTTGGACGCATCCATATGGGAAATCCGCGCATTATCGAACTCGCACGTTTGATTGGCCGCAGTGTCGGCGCTGTTTCCTACAAGTTGTCCAACTTCGCCCGGCTCGATCCCGCCCTCCAGGCGCGCGGCATTCGTGGAAGTGAACACGGCGCAAAAGGGGAGGAGGATGTCTGGCGCGAGTTTTCAGAGCGACCTGAAACGCTTGCTTATGAGAGCGAACGTCTGCTTGCGGGGCGATTGGGCAAGCCTATCGAAGAAGTCGCAGGCATTGAAACAAGAGATTTGCCGGTTGAAGGTATTGAGAGAGAAGCGACCGTTCGGGTTCGCGTGAATCAAAGTTTCTTTCGCCGCCGCATTGTATCGGCTTATGAATTTCGCTGTTGTGTCACCGGCCTGGCCGTGCCCGAGTTACTCGTCGCCAGCCACATTGTTCCGTGGGCACAAGACACGGCAAACCGCCTCAATCCTCGAAATGGACTTTGCTTGAACGCGCTCCATGACCGCGCTTTCGATCGCGGGTTGATGGTAGTGGACGACACCATGCACGTTCGTTTCTCGCCGCGTCTGCGTGAAAAAAGTGGGGAAGGGACGGACTGGTTGCTCGCTTATGATGGGCGGCCCTTGTTCCTAACACAAAAATTCAGCCCCGATGCTGCATTCCTTGCTCGTCATCGCGAACAATGGCGAGCGTTTTTTTGATGCCAGTTATCGCTTTGTCATTGTTCGCCCGAATAGAGAATACCTACCCGCGTCAGGCTTCCTGCAAGGAATAAGAACCAATAAAGAGCGCGACCGGCTTGTGACGCAAACTCTTCGCAAGCAGGGATGGCGTGTCATCCGCGCGTGGGAGCACGATCTTTCGGCTAGCGACCCTCTTGCATCGAAACTTGGTAGAAGTTTCAATACATTACAACCGGACGTCTAATGCTCTCCTACTTCGATAGAAAAAGCACGGCGAACTGGCCCGGCCTTTTCTGATACTCCACTCAAGCACCACCCGCCTGCTCCAGCGTAGCAACTGGCAGATACAGCGCCAACGGGCTATCTACGCAGGCAATGAAACCCAGCTTGGTATAAAACGCTTTGGCCTTGTCATGTTTGGCATCGACCACGACGGCATACAGCCCCACGCGCTGCGAGAATTCAACCGCCAGCCTCAATGCGAACGCCAGCAAGTCTTGGCCGGTGCCTTTGCCCTGATGGCGGGCATCCACCGCCAGGCGTCCAATGCGCAGGATAGGGGCGGGATGGCGCGGCAATTTTGACTGGGTGGGCAGCGACGCCGTGGCGATCTGGCCTGCGCTCACGGTGACGAAGCCGATGACGCTTGCGCCATCATCGGCCAGCGCCACATAGGTTTTGCCGAAACCGCGCCGTTGTTGCTGGCTCGCTTGGCGCTGCAAAAATTCGTTCAGCGCCGCGTCGCCGCAATCGAACCCGCTGCGGTTGTGCTGCTTGCCGAGCAGTTGGATGACAGCCACGTTTACTTGCGCGCCATGAGTTTCTTCAATGCCGCCTTGGGTTTGGGCGGTTTTTCCACGGAGGAGGCAAATGCCTCGAAGTCGCGCTGGGTGAGCATGAGCGTGTCGTAATCCGCCACCACGCGCCGCGCCGCCTCGTATGCGTTCTGCAGCATGAAGCCGGAGACGGTCGTCCCCATCAGCGCGGCGGCGCGTTCGATCATGGCTTTGGCATCGGCGCTGGCGCGCAAATTGATGCGCGATTCATTGGGCCTAATTGCTGGCATGGTTGTTACTCCCGACTTACTGACAAGGGCATTGTACGTCAAATTTACGCACAAGGCTTATGCGGCGTGCATTTCAAATGGCCACCACTTTACTTACCCCTGCCGCGTCTTGCTGCCGCCCGATACGCTGCATTGTCTTCCAGTTTGCCCACCGCCAGCACCAACACGATCAGCTCGTCATCCTCGGCCATGCACACCAGACGGCAGCCTTGCCTAAGCAGTTTTATTTTGTAACCGCCCGCCAATTCGCGGTGCGGGAGTGCGCCGGGGACATGCGGGTTGACGAATAAATCTGCATTTCCACAATGGATTATTTGGGCTCAAAAAGGGATGGAGCAAAAGACGGCGGGGTTTGTGCAGCGGGGCGGCAACATTTACCGCAATGGCCGTCTCGTTCAGCCACCCGCCAGTTTATTGAAGCCGGTGTAGGCGCCGCCGGCCGGTTCGATGTCAACCTGCTCCACCTGCGCGAATTCCGGCCCGTGTCGCGACCAGCGCACGATGGCGTCCACGGCGGCGGTATCGCCCTGCACCACGGCTTCCACCGCGGCGTCGCTGCGGTTGCGCACCCAGCCCGCCACGCCCAGCCTTTGCGCCTCGCGGCGCATCGAGTCGCGGAAGAACACACCCTGCACGCGACCGCGGATGACGAGGTGCAGCGTTACGTTTTGCGGGGGCGGGGGTGTTTGCGGCATGGCTCGGCCTATCGCGCCTTGCCGCTGACTGCCGTCAGTATGCCTTGCAGAATCGCGGTGGGCGTGGGCGGGCAGCCGGGCACGGCGACATCCACCGGGATCACGTTGGCGATCTTGCCGCAGCTCGCGTAGCTTTCGCCGAAAATCCCCCCGTCGCAGCCGCAGTCGCCGAGCGCCACCACCAGCTTGGGTTCGGGCGTGGCGTCGTAGGTGCGTTTCAGCGCGGTTTCCATGTGCCGCGACACCGGGCCGGTGACCAGCAGCATGTCGGCATGGCGCGGGCTGGCGACAAAATGGATGCCCAGCCCTTCGATGTTGTAGTAGGCATTGTTGAGGCAGTGGATTTCCAGCTCGCAGCCGTTGCAGGAGCCGGCATCCACGTGGCGGATGGCCAGCGCGCGCCCGATCTGGCGCAGTATCTGTTCGTTGATGCGGCGCACTTCGAGACGCAGCGCGTCATCCGGCTGCGGCGGCGCTTCGGTTTTGATGCCGGTGCGTAAAATCTGACGGATGATCGGGAGCATTACAAATCCACCCCGCTGTAGCTCAAGTTGAACGATTTATTGATGAGCGGAAAGTCGGGCACGATGTTGCCGATGATGGCGTGTTCCAGCACCGGCCAGTTCTGCCAGGAGGGGTCGTGCGGGTGCAGGCGCTGGATGCGGTTGTTCTCGCCGGTGTGCAGGGCCACCACAATTTCACCGCGCCAGCCCTCCACCCAGCCGATGCCCAACCTGCCTTGTTCCGCGTCGCCCAGCGCACGGCGTATTTCACCGGGAGGCAGCCGCTCCAGTATCAGACGTATCAGGCGCACCGATTCGGCGATTTCCTCGAAGCGCACGGTGACGCGCGCCGCCACGTCGCCGTTGCGGTGGGTGACCATTTGCACGTCGAGCTGGTCGTAAGGCGCGCAAGGGAATTGCGCGCGCGTGTCCCAGGCCAGCCCGCTGGCGCGCCCGGGCAGCCCGGTTAACCCGAGCTGTGCCGCGAGTTCCGGCAACACGCGCCCAGTGGTGAGAAAGCGGTCCTGCGCCCCGGCGTGCTCGTCGTAAATGTCTTTCAGCGCGGCAACATTCTGCTCGATATGGTGCAAGGCTCCGGTTATGCGCGCGATGCCCGCGCCATCCAGATCAACGGCGACGCCGCCGGGCACGATGCGGTCCATCAGGTAGCGGTGGCCGAACAGCTCGCCGTTGGTGCGTAGCAGCTCTTCTTTCAGTATCCAGAATTGCGCGAAGCCGAAAGCCAGCGCCACATCGTTGCCGAGATAGCCGAGGTCGCCGAGATGGTTGAGCAGGCGCTCCAATTCGAGGAACAGCGCCCGCAGCCACAGTGCGCGCGGCGGCGGCTCGGTGCCCGTCACACTTTCCACCGCTTGGGCGTAGGCCCAGGCATAGCCCACCGTGGTATCGCCGGAAATACGCCCGGCCAGCCTGGCGCCCTGTTCCAGCGTCATGCCTTCAAAGCGTTTCTCGATGCCCTTGTGCTTGTAGCCGAGACGCTCTTCCAGGCGCAGCACGCGCTCGCCCACGACGGAAAAACGGAAATGGCCGGGCTCAATGGTGCCGGCATGGACCGGGCCGACCGGGATTTCGTGCACGCCGTTGCCGGTAACGGGCACGAAGGGATAGCCGTCTTCCCCCGCAGGAAAGGTGGTCGCAACGTCGAACGATTTGCGCAGCGGGCGCACGTTGCCGGGCCACGCGGCATGGCGCACCCACTTGCGGGGGTCACCTCCTCCCGCCGGGTGCAGGCCCAGCATATCGCTCACCGCGCGCTGCATGCGGTCGGCGGCGGGAAACAGGTCGCTGATGTCGGGAAAAACCGCGTGCTTGCCGCTTACCAGCAAAGTGAGAACCAGCATTCCCGGCGCGGCAATCAGTGAGACGTGCAGCGCATACTGCTCCGTCTCATCGCTGCCCCACAGCGCGAGAAGCTTCCCGCCTCCGCGCTCCACCTGCTCGCACAGCGAGCGCAGCTCTTCCGCGGTCACCGCGCCATGCCACACCGGTACCGCGCCGGGCAACTTGGGAAGAGTTTTTGTAAAGCTGTCCAGTTTCATGGTAACGGTAACCGCTCTCACCCCAAGCCGGGCCAGTGGGAGCAAAAATTGAAAAGCCGCCTGCTCAACGCGCTATCCGTGAGAGCCATGGCAAAATTTCTTCACGGGAAACCCGCCAAGGTTTTATCTGCCCATGCGAGCAGGCTGGATGTGTACGAAACCGCCTGTTCGGGAGAAACGAGGAGCATTGGTTCGTCGTCGTAACGGAATTCGACGGCGTAAGGTGTCAAGCGGCGCAACTCTTCCTCATTCAGCGGACCGCATCCGCCAGCCTGCCCGCCAATTCTTCAAGGTCGTGCGTGCGCTGAAACTCCAGACCGCTCACGATCATGGCTGCCTTCAATGCCTTCTCGACCGCCTGCTGGGCATGAAAGCAAGCCACCGCAAAATCCACCGAGGGAGCAGCCAGCAATGCGCGAAATGCGGCTTCGTCGCGCCGGGTCAGGCGCATAAAGCGCTCGGCTTCCTCACGCTGCGGCGTCATATAACACCTTGCCCTCTTTTTTTGCCCAATACGGAACCGTGCCGGGCACCTGGCTGCGGCGCTCAAATTCCGCCTCGGAATACAGCAGTAAATCCACCCCTACTCCCACCCGTCCGATGGCGGCTTTCAGGCGCAGGTATTCCGCCGCCTTGTCCGGCAATTCCCGCTCGATAACCATCAGGTCGAGGTCTGAATCCTTGCCCGTCTCCCCGCGCGCCTGCGAGCCGAACAATATCACCCGCGCAGGGGAGCGCGTGCTGGCGGCGATGCGCTCCACGGCAGACTGCAATTTTTCCGGTGTCAGAAAGTTATTTTGCATGGATTGCGGCCTTCCATTCGTATGTGCCGCCTATTATGGCTCAATACAACAAACACACGCTTTGCCATCTCGCCAACGCGCACCCCTCACCCGATCAGCGCCGCCGCCTGCCGGTACCAGTCGGCAAGATAAGGCGGGATATATAACCCCAGCAGCAGCACCAGCGCGAGATGCGCGAACACCGGCAGCAGCGCGGGGGGGTGCGGCAGGCGCGTGCCGGAGGTTTCGCCGAACACCATCAGTTGCATGCGCCCGAAAATCGCCGCAAAAGCCACGCCCAGAGCGGCGAGCAGGAACGGCATGGTCCACGGGTAATCGTGCATGGCGGTGGTGATGATCATGAACTCGCTGGCGAACACGCCGAACGGCGGCATGCCCAGTATTGCCAGCGTGCCCAGCGCCAACCCCCAGCCCACGGTGGGGCTGGTCTTGATCAGGCCGCGAATGCGCTCCATCAGTTGCGTGCCGGATTCCTGCGCGGCGTGGCCGACCGCAAAGAAGATCGCCGACTTGGTCAGGCTGTGCGCGGTCATGTGCAGCAGCGCGGCGAAGGTCGCCACCGGCCCGCCCATGCCGAACGCGAAGGTCATCAAGCCCATGTGTTCGATGGAGGAATAGGCGAACATGCGCTTCACGTCTTTTTGCCGGGAAAGAAAAAACGCCGCCATCACCACCGATAGCAGGCCGAACCCGATCATCAGGTCGCCCGCGAAGTGGGTGCCTATCGCCCCGTCCACCAGCACCTTGGAACGCACCACCGCATACAGCGCGACGTTCAGCAGCAGGCCGGACAGCACCGCCGACACCGGGGTGGGGCCTTCGGCGTGGGCGTCCGGCAACCAGTTGTGCAGCGGTGCCAGGCCGACCTTGGTGCCGTAACCGACCAGCAGAAACACGAAAGCCAGCGACAGCACCGTCGGCTCGATCTGCGTTTTGACCGCGTTCAGATGCGTCCACAGCAAGGCGGTGCCACCCGCGCCGAGCACCTTTTCCGCCGCAAAATACAGCAGGATGGTGCCGAACAGCGCCTGTGCAATGCCCACGCCGCACAGGATGAAATATTTCCACGCCGCCTCCAGCGAGGCCGGGGTGCGGTACAGCGACACCAGCAACACGGTGGTGAGCGTGGCGGCTTCCATCGCCACCCACAGGATGCCCATGTTGTTGGTGAGCAGCGCCAGCAGCATGGTGAAGTTGAAAATCTGGTACATGCTGTAATACAGGCGCAGCATGTTGGGGGTGAGTTTGCCGTGATGCTGCTCGATGCGCATGTAGGGGCGCGAGAACAGCGAGGTGGTGAAGCCGACAAAGGCGGTGAGCGCGACCAGGAACACGTTGAAGGCATCCACGAAAAACTGTTCGCCCCACGCGGTGAAGGCGCCGCCGGAGATGACGCGCGAGGTCAGCGCGGCAGCCGCAACCAGCGTGGCAAAACTCGCCGCCGAGTTGAGCTCCGGGGCAAAGCGCCGGGTGCCGAACACCGCCAGGGCGAGGCCGCCGATCAAAGGAGTTGCGAGAACCCAGAAGATTTCCATCAGTCTTCCTTCAGCTTTTCCATGTGGTGCAAATCCAGGCTGTCGAAGGCGGTGCGGATCTGAAAAAAGAAAATACCGAGGATGAGCATACCCACCAGCACGTCCAGCGCGATACCGAGCTCCACCACCATGGGCATGCCGTAGGTGGCCGAAGTGGCGGCAAAGAACAGGCCGTTTTCCATGGCCAGAAAGCCCACCACCTGCGGCACGGCCTTGCTGCGGGTAATCATCATCAGGAACGACAGCAGCACGCTGGCCATGGCGATGCCCAGCGTACTTTTGGTGATGGTGCCGGCCATTTGCGAAATCGGCGCGGCGAGGTTGAAGGCGAACACCACCAGCGCCAGCCCGACCAGCATGGTGGTGGGGATGTTGAACATGGTCTCCACGTCCCACTTGATGTTCAGCTTGTGGATCAGGCGGTGCAGGATCAGCGGCAGCGCGATGGCCTTGAGCAGTAGCGTCATCGCGGCGGAGAAATACAGGTGGGTCTGGCTGGAGGAGTAGGCCACCACGCAGGTGCTGGCCGCCAGGATCAGTCCTTGCAGCGCGAACAGGTTGATGAGCGACAGGATACGGCGCTGCGACAGCATGGCGAATGCGATCAGCAGCAGCATCGCCGCGCACATGTTGATGATTTGCCCGGAGAGCGGGATATTCATCTTGAGGAAAAACTATTAGCCACAGAGAGCACAGAGAGCACCGAGAAAAACGATGGCTTGTCGGGTGCTTTAAGGAAGCACTGAAGGGCACTTCTAAAAATTCGGATTTTGTCATTCCGGCGAAGGCCGGAATCCAGTATTT
>VIKH01000068.1 GCA_008080515.1 Gallionellaceae bacterium
CATTCCGGCGCTGGGCGAGCGGCTGCGTATCATCCAGTTGTCGCGCTTTTACCGCTCGCTCGGCATGTTGCTCACCGGCGGCATCCCCGTGCTGGGTGCGCTCGGCATGGTTTCTGGGCTGCTGGCGCCGCCGTTGCGGCAAAAGCTGCAAGGGGCCGCAGAGCTGATCGGTCATGGGCAGCCGATTTCCGCCGCCATGGAGCAGAGCGGGCTGGCGACCCCGATCGCCCTGCGCATGCTGCGGGTGGGCGAGCGCAGCGGCAGGATGGGCGAGATGATGGAGCGCATTGCGGGTTTTTACGATGAAGAAACCGCGCGCTGGATCGAGTGGTTCACAAAATTGTTCGAACCGTTGCTGATGCTGGTGATCGGTTTGGTGATCGGCCTGGTGGTGCTGCTGCTGTACATGCCGATTTTCGATCTGGCGGGGAGCATCCAGTGAGCGCCTTAACCCCGGCCACCATCGCGCAGGCGCGGCAACTGGCGCGGCAATCGCAGCGGCGCACCCTCGAAGTGCTGGAAGACCAGGCCGGCTTGCCGCCCGCAGATTTCGTGCGCGCGCTGGGGGCGGTCTTCCGTTACCCGACAGTCGGCATCAACGAAATCCACCGGCTTCACCCGGATTTCGGCGTGTTGCCGTTCCGCGATGCGCTCAAGCGCGAATGCATCCCCCTGCGCGACCCCGATCAGGGCTTACTCATGGTTTTTTCGGACCCGTTTGCCGAAGGGTTCGGCGATTGGGCGCTGGAGAAAATCCGCGAGCCGTTTACCTGGCGCCTTGCCCACCATGCGGACATCGCCGCTTTCCTGTCGCGCCACGAAGAAACGCTCAAGGCGATGGACGGGGTGTTGCTGGGCGATGAGGAGGAGGCGAACGAACAGGCCGGGAATGTCGAGCAACTCTCCCTGAAAAGCATCTCGGAGGATAGCAGCCCGGTGGTTCGGCTGGTCAATTCGACGTTGTACGACGCCTTGAAAAGCGGTGCCAGCGACGTGCATCTGGAAAGCACCGGCAACGGGCTGGCCATCCGCTACCGCATAGACGGGGTGCTGGATGCGGTCGGCGCCATACCGGGAGCGGAAATGGCCGAGCAGGTCATCTCCCGCATCAAGGTGGTTGCCGAACTGGACATCGCCGAGCGGCGCATCCCGCAGGACGGGCGTTTCAAGGTGCAGGTGCAGAAGCGCGAGGTGGACTTGCGCGTTTCCATCATGCCCAGCATCTTCGGTGAGGATGCCGTGCTGCGCGTGCTGGACCGCAAGGCGCTGACGGAACAGTCGCGCGGCCTGACGCTGGAGAATGTCGGGCTCGATGCGCGCACCCGGGAACAGTTCCGCTATCTCGTGCGCGAGCCTTACGGCATGGTGCTGGTGACCGGGCCGACCGGAAGCGGCAAGACCACCACCCTGTATGCGGCCATTTCCGAGGTGAATAGCGGCAAGGACAAGATCATCACCATCGAAGACCCGGTCGAGTACCAGTTGCCGGGCGTACTGCAAATCCCGGTCAACGAAAAAAAAGGGTTGACGTTCGCGCGCGGGTTGCGCTCCATCCTGCGGCACGACCCGGACAAGATCATGGTGGGAGAAATCCGCGACGCGGAAACCGCGCAGATCGCCGTGCAGGCCGCACTGACCGGCCACCTCGTTTTTACCACGGTACACGCCAACAACGTGTTCGATGTCATTGGCCGTTTCACCAATATGGAAGTGGACACCTACAGCTTCGTTGCCGCGCTGAACGGCATCCTCGCGCAGCGCCTGGTGCGCCTGGTGTGCGCCAACTGCGCCGCGCCCGATCAGCCGGATGCCAGGCTGATCGCCGATTCCGGGATTTCTGCCGAAGTGGCCCGCACCATGCGCTTCATGGCGGGCAGAGGCTGCGGCAACTGCCGTGGCACCGGTTACCGGGGGCGCAAGGCCGTGACCGAACTGCTTATCCTCGACGACGAACTGCGCGAAATGATCGTCGCGCGCGACCCCGTGCGCAAGCTCAAGGAAGCGGCGCGCCGCAACGGCTTGCGCGTGTTGCGGGAAAGCGCCATCGAAGCCGTCGCCAACGGCGAGACCACGCTGGAAGAAATCAACCGTGTCACCTTCATTGACTGAATATTACTGCGCCAGCATCGCGCCGGGTCGCGTCGCATTGCTGCGCGTGCGGCGCGGCTGGCGCCCGGCCATCGTGGGCAAGAGCCTGGCCGTCGGCGCGGCGAAACCGGCGGATTTTTCCTGGCAGGCGGAGCTGGGGTTGCTCGCGGGCTTGCTGGGTGAAGCGCGGCGCGGGCTGGCGCTCTGCGTCACCCTCTCCAACCATTACCTGCGCTACAGCCTGGTTCCGGCGCACCCTTGGTCCATGCCGGTTGCGGGCGCCCAGGAAATGGTGAGGCACTGCTTCCGGGAAGTCTACGGCGAGGCCGCAGATGGCTGGCAAATCTGCGCCAATCCCTTGCCCGATCACGGCGATGCGGTGGCCTGCGCCGTAGATATGGCGCTGGTGGAAGGACTCAAGGCCGCCGCAGAAAAATCTGGCCTGCGGCTCGCCTCGCTGCAACCTTATTTCATGACCGGCTTCAATGCCGCGCGCCGCAGCATCGGTGGCGCAGCGGCCTGCTTCGCGCAGGTGGAGCCGGGGCGGATCGTGCTCGGCACCATGCGCGACCAAAGCTGGGTGGGGTTGCGCGCCGTAGCCGCCACCCCCCGATGGAACGAGGAACTGGCGGAGCATATCGGGCGCGAAATTCTGCTCGCCGGCTGGGAAGATACGCGCCCGGCAGTCTTTCTGTACGCGCCGGAAGCAGGGCTGACACCGGGCGAACTGCCGGGCTGGGAGCCGAGCCACATTCTTCCGCGAAACATGGATGGATATTCACCGCAGCAGGATGTTCCTTACGCCATGGCGTTGAGCGGGGTGCGGTGATGCGGCGGCTCAACCTCGATCTGGTCAAACCGCCCCTGCCTGCCTGGCCCGGGATGCTCGTGCTGGCTGTTGCCCTGGTCTGCGCCTGGATGAGCTACCGGCAGTATGTCGGCGCCATCGAGCGCAACGAAAAAATCGAAAGCGAGCTGGCGCAGGCCGACGCGGCAAGCCGGAAGTTGCGCGCCGCGCTCCGGCCTGCGCCGCTTTCCCGCGACGAGATCGAGACCGCAACCCGGCGCGCGCGCGAAGTTGCGTCCCGGCTGCTGCTGCCGTGGCGAGACCTGTTTTTGGCGGTGGAGGGCGCGTCGCAAAATGATGTCGCGCTGCTCGCGATCGAGCCGGATCCCGGGAGGCGCGTGATCCGCATCACTGCCGAAGGCAGAAATTTCGACAGCATAGCCGTTTACCTGAAGCGGCTGGGCGCTACCACGCAACTGAAATTTGTGCGCCTGCTGCGCTATGAGACCGGTGCAGATGGCAAACCGCATCCGCTGCGGTTCACCGTTGAAGCATCGTGGAAGCTGTCATCGTGAACCCGCTCCTGCTTGGCTTGTTCCGCTTGCGTCTACGCCTTGGGTTGGCCGGGCTGGCCGGGCTGGTGGTGGCGGTCGGCGGGTTGGCGATTTATCTGTTTGCCGCGCTGCCCGCCGAGCTGAGGGCGCAGTCCAACGCCGAGAAACTGGCCCAGTTGCGTGCGCAACCCGTGCTCCCCGCTCTGGCGGAGCCGCCGCACGCGACAGACGATGCGGCCCTGGCCGAGTTCTACAGCCAATTTCCGGCCATGCGCGATCTCCCGGATTTGCTGAAAACGCTGCACCAGCTGGCACGGAAATATGAAATACCGCTGGAGCGCGGCGATTTCAAATTCGGCAACGCGGAAGGTGACAAGCTGCTGGGCTACGAAATCACTCTGCCAGTCACTGGCAGTTACCCGCAGTTGCGCGGTTTTATTGACGAGGCCGCACGCAAGCTCCCCACCATGGGTTTGAGCGAAATCAGCCTCAAGCGCGAGGCGGCGGATGAGAGCCTGGTGCAGGCCAGACTCGGTTTTATTCTTTACCTGTCGGATAACTGAACATGGAGCTTTTTTCAGACAAAAGACGGCTGGTGCTTGGCGGCGCGCTCCTGCTGACGCTGGGTGCCAGCGCATGGACAAGCATGGAGGCGGACAAGGCGGAGGATGCGACCGATATTGCGGAAGCCGCGACACCGGGCTCCGCCAAACGCGGTGCCGTGCCGCGCCGTGCCGCGCCCGCACTTTCGTTGCCGGTTCTGGCTCAAGCCAGGGCGAGCGGCGAAAGTGCGCAACCGGCGGCAGACCTTTTCAAGCCGCACCACCGCCCGGTGCCGCCTTCGCTCCCGACGCAGGCGGTGGTTGCTCCTCCGGCACCGCCGCCATTGCCGTTTACTTATTTGGGCAACGCGCAGGATAACGGGCGCAAGGTCGTCTTTCTGGCCAGGCAGCAGCGCCTGTACACCGTGCGCAAGGGCGAGATTATTGATGGCCAGTACCGCCTGGAGGACGAGAGCGGCGGTCGTATCGAACTCGTTTATTTGCCGCTGAACGCCAGGCAACTGCTGGCAGCAAAAGGAGCTTTCTGATGTTGTTTCAAAAAGCTGGCGCGCGCCTGTTCGTCCATTCGCTGCTGTTATCCTGCCTGCTTGCAGGCTGCGCCGGGCTACCGTTTGGCGCTTCTGCAACCAGGGGCCAATCCCCGGAGGGGTTGGTGCTGAAGGCCGAGCAGAAATTGCTTGCGGATCCCGGCGAGGCGTCCCACAAGGTGGAGTGGCTACGCCAGCGCGAGCGCGCCGTGCTCGATCTGCTGGCTGCCGCCGACAAGGCGCACGATGCCGGCAACTGGGAAGAGGCGGTGCTGCTGTACCAGCGCGTGCTCGGTCTGGACGATAAAAACCAGAACGCCCGGCGCAAGCTGGCGGCGATCGAGGCGGAGCGTCGCTACGCCAGGCTGGTTGCGGATGCCGGGGAAATGTTTGCTCAAGGCAACATCGAAGGCGCGCGCAACAAGCTGCACCCGGTTCTGCTGGAGGCGCCGGCGCACGCGGGGGCGCTGGAACTGCAAGCAAACATAGTCGCCGCGACAACCGCTCAAGGAAGCGGCGCACCCGCGCTCAAGTCTTCGCCCAACAGGCAGATCACGCTCGAATTTCGCGAGGCCAACCTGAAAATGGTGTTTGAAGGGCTGTCCAGAACCTCCGGCATCAATTTTGTGCTGGACAAGGACATCAAGCCCGATTCCAAAGCCACCGTATTTGTCAAAAATGTGACGCTGGATGCGGCCATTGCCGCGATCCTCAACACCAACCAACTGGAGAAAAAAGTTCTGGATGCGACGACCTTGCTGATCTATCCCAACACCGCGCAGAAAAACAACGAATACCGGGAACTGGTCATCAAGAGCTTTTACCTGACCAATGCGGATGTCAAGCAAACCGCTGCGCTGCTCAAGACCGTGCTCAAGGTGAAGAATCTCCATCTCGACGAGCGGCTCAACCTGCTGGTATTGCGCGACACGCCGGAAGTGGTGCGCCTCGCGGAGAAGATGGTGGCGTTGCAGGATGTCGCGGAGCCGGAAGTGATGCTGGATGTGGAAGTGCTGGAGCTGAAGCGCAGCAAGTTCACCGACATCGGCATCACCTATCCGACCAACCTCACGGCAGGGGTGTTGAGCAACGGAGCTTTTTCAGCGCTCACCCTGGATGCGCTGCGGCGCCTGAACGACAAGAGCATCACGGTGTCGCCCAACCCGGCCATCAATTTTCAGAAGACCGACGGCACCGTCAACCTGCTGGCTAACCCGCGCATCCGGGTCAAGAGCCGGGAGAAGGCCAAGGTGCAGATCGGCGACCGGGTGCCGGTGGTCACGGCCAATATCTCCACCACCGCCGCCACCGTGTCCGACAGTGTCCAGTATCTCGATGTCGGCCTCAAGCTGGAGGTCGAACCCGTGGTCAGTCTGGACGATCACGTTTCCATCAAGGTGGCGCTGGAAGTCGGCACCATCGGCACGCAGACCACCACCAAAAACGGCTCGGTGGTGTACCAGATCGGCACCCGCAATGCCAGCACCCTGCTGCGCCTCAAGGATGGCGAGACGCAGGTGCTGGCCGGCCTGATCAACGACGAAGACCGGCACAACGCCAGCAAGGTGCCCGGCCTGGGCGACATCCCGCTGCTGGGCCGGTTGTTCTCGGATCATTCCGACAACCGCACCAAGACGGAAATCGTGCTGGCCATCACCCCGCACGTGATCAACAACTTGCAGCGCCCCGGTGCAGAAATCATGGAGCTGTGGTCGGGCACCGAAACCAGCATCGGCGATGCCACCCGCAGCAGCGGCAAAGGGGCGGTTGCCGCAGTGGCCGCACCATCCCGGCCAGCCGCACCAGAGGGGGGCGGAGAACCGGCACCGCCCCCGTTGCCGGAAGCCGTCCCGGCAACCCAAGTGGAGCAAGCGCCGCCGGCGGCCACGGAGCCGGCGCCACCCGCGACCGGCGGGCAATAAGGGTCGGTGGAGATGAGGTTGCGGGGGTTCACGCTGATCGAGCTGGTCGTGACGGTGGCCATCGTCGCCATCTTGGCGGGCGGCATCCTGCCCGTGGCCAAGATGGTGGCGCAGCGCGAAAAGGAAAAGGAGCTGCGCGCCAGCCTGCGCAACATGCGCGGGGCGATTGATGCCTACAAGAAGGCGTCCGACGAGCAGAAAATCCGGAAAAGGCCGGGGCAATCGGGTTATCCGCCCAGCTTGGCCGCGCTGGTAGAGGGCGTGGCGGACGAAAGCGACCCGCAAAAAAACAAGCTCCGTTTTCTGCGCAGGATTCCGGCTGACCCCATGAGCGCCGACCCCGATGTTCCGGCGGAACAAACCTGGGGGCTGCGCAGCTACGCGAGCGGGCCGGATGATCCGCAGCCCGGCGTGGATGTTTACGACGTTTACTCGTTGAGTGCGGGTGCCGGGTTGAATGGCCGTCCTTATAGTGCGTGGTGATGTCATGCCAGCCCCCCGCTCGCATTCACCCACCGCAGGCTTCACCCTGATCGAGCTGATGGTGGTGATGGCTATCGTCGCCCTGTTGCTGTCGCTGGCGGCGCCGCGCTATTTCAACAGCCTGGACAAGGCGCGCGAGGCGACCCTGCGCCAGAGCCTGGCTACCATGCGCGACGCCATAGACAAGTTTCACGGAGACAACGGCCGCTATCCTGGCTCGCTCGAAGAGCTGGTTTCCCGCAAATACCTGCGCGCCATCCCGCCCGATCCCCTCACCGACAACGCCTCCGGCTGGATCATTGACAGCCCGGATGCCGCATCCGGAACCGGGGTTTACGATGTCAGGAGCGGCGCCCCCGGCAACGCCGCAGATGGCTCCCGCTATGGCGACTGGTGATTCCAATTCCATTTCATCAGCGATACTGCGTTGGCTTCCGCGCTCGCTCCTGGCCTGCACTGTAGCTACCGCCGCCCTTGCGGGCTTAACTTCGCGAGCGAAGTTAGCGTGCGCTGAAACTTCGTTTTCTTCGTCGCTCGCTTGTCGCCGCCTTGTCTCACTTTCGAACTGGAATTGGAATAATCCGACCCCGGTGCGCCCGCTTTTCCGGCAGCGCGGCTTCACGTATCTGGGGCTGATGTTTCTGGTCGCCGTCATCGGCATCGGCCTGGCGCAGGCCGGCGTGGTGTGGCAGACCGAGGTGCAGCGCGAGCGGGAAGCGGAGCTGCTGTTCATCGGCGAGCAATACGCCCTGGCCATCGGCAGCTACTACGAAAACACGCCGGGTGGGGCGAGGCAATACCCAAACACGCTGGAAGATTTGCTGCGCGACCCGCGATTTCCAGAAACCAGACGGCATTTGCGCAGGATCTATTCCGATCCGGTGACAGGGACTGCGGGTTTTCCTTCCGCGTGGGCCGCATTTGCTTCCTCGGAAAGCTATGCCGATTGGCAATTCGTTTATGCTCCGGGCGCACTTGAGATCGTGCAGCCGTTGCCGGAGGATAGCCCCCCTCCCGATACTCGCAAAATACAGGAACTGTTGCGGGATAAATTTGCGCCCGCAAAGCCGCCCACTGCATTTCCCGGAACAATCCACCCGCGCTAACCGGAATTCACACTTCTGTCATACCGCTGCAACGAGCGCCCCCGATACTTGCCTGCTCCCTTCAGTATTGACCACTATGCAATCTATGGCTGATATAAGCGATCCGGCAAACGGGCATGGCAACAATACCAACCCTGATGATGAAATTGCCATGCCCGTTTCCCTCGCCCCCGTCCCCCCTCTCCCAGAGGGCGAGGGGTACGGTCGGACGCTTCGCGAATCTCACGTTAAAGAAGGGAACTCGACGTTTCTGGAAGTCGCGGAGAACTCGCTGGACGTGGCGCGGCGGGATCAGTTCTTTTCCTGGTTGCAGGGCAGTTTCCAGTATGTTTTCCCGCACGAAGTGATGATTTGCGGGATCGGCGATCCTGACGGAGAAAATTTTTCCTTCGATAGTTTCAGCAGCATCCGCTATCCAGAATGCCGCGCGGAGGCAGCCACCAGCGAACATGGCGGAGTGGTTTGGCGGGCCATGGATATGTGGCAGCGGGAGCGGCGCCCGCTGATGCTGGGCGAAGGATTGCTGCCCGGAGACTACGGTGATTATCTGGTGCCGTTTACGCACGGGGAGGCAAACCTCGGGGAAGTGGCGCTGACCAATATCGCGGCGCACGGGATGGAAGGGCTGAACGGCAACATCTCCACATTTTTTTGTTTCTCGCATCTGCCCCAGCAGCCGGGAAAAAAACATGCGCGCCTGCTGGAGCTGCTCGTGCCCTACCTGCATTCGGCGCTGGTGCGCGTGAAGATGCGGGGGGGCGACGTCCTGGTAAAGAAATTTACCGGGCGGGAACACGAGGTGCTGCAATGGGTGAAAAAAGGGAAAACCAACGGGGAGATCGCGCAGATTCTGGGCATCAGCCTGTATACGGTGAAGAACCACGTGCAGAACATCCTGCGCAAACTCAATGCCCAGAACCGCAGCCACGCCGCAGCCAAGGCCAACCATATATTGGCGGCCAGGGTTAAGTGAGTTCCCGGGGCGCTGCGCTCCGGCCCCCCCGCCCCAATGCCGCTCGCTACGATTTCTGCCGCTACGTATGGAGCGCCTGGACTCGATTTACCGCTTCAGAACACTGCATCAGCATTTTCTATCCAGATGCACCCCGTAGTCCTTTCGGACTATGCGCACGAATTTTTCGCGTAACACTTCCCCGATATTCTTTTGCCCGGCTCTGTGGCAACACGCTGCTAGTCCTTACGGACTATGCGGAGAGGTGAGGGATGTAACAGGGTGTTCGTAGGATGCGAGCGTCCCATCCGCTGGAGTTGAGGTTGCATTTCGATTCTGCGGGGGGGATTACCTGAAGTAGTTTCAGCAAGCTAATTTATTTAAGGAGCATTTTTGATGAAGAAACACATGATGAAGAAAACCCTGGTGGTTGCTGCCATCGCCGCGATGACGATGTCGGCAGGCGCCGCCAACGCCGGCATGACCAACGCGGCATCCGGCGATTCCAGCCTGATCCTGACCCTGCTGGACAACACCAACAACATTTCCGCCACCTTCGATCTGGGCCTGAACTACAGCACCTTGCCGACGGCTGCCAGCCAGGTCTGGAATCTGGCGGCAAGCGCCGATTATTCCACCGCATGGACTTCCTTCCTGTCGGTTGCCAACCTGACTGGCTCCAAGTGGGCAGTGTATGCCGGTGACAACGTGGGCAGCGGCGCGGGTTCGCGTGGCTTGGTCACCACCTACGCTTCCGGCACCGGCATGACCCAGTCCCAATTGTCCACCGCCATGGGCACCGCAGCCATGGATGGCTACATCAACGCCAACAACCCGCTCGGCACCCACCCCGCCGCGCTCAACGGCGCCAGCTCCGCCATCAGCGGCGCAGCTTTCGCTGAATCAGCGGCCTACGGCACCGGCAGCAAGATCAACAACCAAGGCGGCATTATCGTCATGAAGGGGTTGGATCAGAGCATGGATGTCGTGAAGTTGGCGTTTGTTGGCACCAACAATCTTGCACAAGTTTCTTTCACGACGCTGGGCAACGCCTACGGCAATTCCACGTTCAACATGTCCAGCAACGGCGTGCTGAGCTACAACGTGGCCGCCGCACCGGTGCCGGAAGCTGACACCTGGGCCTTGCTGCTGGCTGGCATCGGCATGATGGGCTTCATGGTGCGCCGCCGCACTTCCGTTTAACCAAACGGATTGTAGGTCGGGTTTCAACCCGACACGTCGGGCTAAAGCCCGACCTACATTTGAAAGGTAACCCGGTTGAATGGTTACGCCGCCGTACCGAACCGCTACACATATTTATTTATTAGGAGAATCACCATGCAACTCAAGAAAATCGTCTTGGCAGTCGCTGCCACCCTGGCAGCCGGCCAGGCTTTCGCCGCTCCCGTGACCCCGACCGACATCGCTGCCGCTCGTACTGCCGGCACCCTGCAGGAAACCTGGTTGTCCGGCGCGTCCGCCCCGACCTATAACATCTATCAGGGCTTTGCTCTGGGCTGCGATGCCAATTCCATGTCGCTGTACAACAGCGGCACTTCCACCACCGCCGTCAAGCCCGGTTCCACCGGCAACTTCAACGGCTACGCCTGCACCCGCGCCGGCGTGGTTTCGGTGATGTACCACACCCTGGATGGCGGTTCCTTCAATGCCTACGCCCCCCACGTCGCCAATGACGTGGACGGCGACGGCATTTTCGGCGTGACCGCGCTGAAGCGCGTGAAGGCGATAGACAACAACGCCACCTGCGCGCTGATTGCCGCGACGTACGGCGGCATCCCGGTCTATCGTAGCTGCGCGACCGTGACCCCGACCGCAGCGAACGTGCTGACCGAAGTGACCCCGGCCCTCAAGCCGCCCGCGCTGCCGGCCGGCGGCTTCTCCGATGTCGAGGCCGCGCTGTGGGGCGTTGATGTGTCCGCCGCCGGTGCCGAGGCGCAAGCCAACGTCGGCCAGGTGTTCGGGCTGGCGGTCAGCACCAACCTGTACCGCGAGCTGCAAGTGGCGCAGGGCATCTACGCTTCCGTCGCCGCCGCCAACGCCGCCGACCCGTCCTTCGATCCGGCCAACGCGCCCAACATCACCAGCGCGCAGTACGTTTCGATGGCGGCTCAAAGCTCCGGCTATCAGACCGACTGGAGCCCGATCCTGGGCGCCGCCGGCACCGGCAAGGCCGTCAACGTGGCCCGCCGCGTCAACACTTCAGGTACGCAAGCCAGTTCCAATGCCTTCTTCCTGAAGAATCCCTGCAACGGCAGCCCATCCGTTCTGGGCGCGTTGTCTCCTGCCACGGCTGCCGACTCTGTTCCCGGTAATCTGGTCGTGACCGAAGGTAGCGGCACCGGCAACGTCAAGGTCGCCCTGACTTCCGCCAACACCGCTGGTGAGTTTGCCATCGGCGTGGTGTCGCTGGAGAACGACTGGCGCGTGGAAACCGGCATTACCAACAACCAGTACCGTTTCGTCAAGGTTGATGGCGTACACCCGGAAACCGGAAGCTGGGATGGCGTGACCCTGAACAGCAACGGCACCCCGTATTACACCGCCCGTCCCACCGCGCTGAACGGCGAGTACGCTTTCCACATGGAAATGCGCTCCTTCGTCGCCAACACGGCGGATGCGTTCGGTGCAGCATTGATCCCGGCAATCTCCGCCGCGCTGGGCAACCCGGCCGCCTGCACCGACGTGCCGCGCGGCCTGACCCTGAGCCCGCTGGGCGGCGCTTCCTGTAACTACCCCGGCCAGACAGTTGGCCTTCCTGCCGCAGAACTGGCCAGCTTGCCAGAAGTGGCCAAGGGCACCCGCTTCGGCAACAACTGCCAGGCTCCTCAGATGTTCTATTAAGATCGCTGTCAAGCGAGAGGGCGGCGCAATGCCGCCCGGTGGTAACGGCATTCCCCCGCCATGCGGGGGAATGTTTTTTTGTTGCGGAAGGTAACACGGCTGCAACATGGGAAAACGATAATCCCGGATGGGGAATTTGCGCCAGCCGATGCGGCGCGACATGATGAAACAACCGAATATTTTTGAGAAATGGCTGCCGGAATAATGCGCCCGAACAAAGCAATCCATTGCCTGTTGTCCTGCGCGCTGTTCGGATGGATGGCCGCTGCGCCTGCCGCAGCGGAAGAGCGGGAGATCGCGTTCGATATTTTCGAGTACCGCGTGGAAGGCAATACGGTATTGCCCGCCGCGAGGATCGAGGAGGTTGTTTATCCCTTTCTCGGCGAGGCCAGGGGAATGGATGCGGTGGAGCAGGCGCGGAGCGCGCTGGAGAAGGCCTATCACGCCATCGGCTACCTGACGGTGTCGGTGAACATACCGGAGCAGAAAGTCGAGGGTAGCGCGGTGCGGTTACAGGTCGAGGAAGGGCGCGTGGAGCGGCTGCGGGTAGTGGGCTCGCGCTATTACTCGCTGGGCGCGATCAAGGCGCGCGTGCCGGAACTGGCCGAGGGCAGCGTGCCGTACTTTCCGGCGATGCAGGCGCAGATCGCCGGTGTCAACACCACTCCGGACCGCCAGGTGGCGCCGGTGATGCGACCGGGGAAATCGCCCGGCAAGGTGGAGGTGGATCTCAAGGTGCAAGACCAGTTGCCGTTTCACGGCGGCATCGAGCTCAACAACCGCTATTCGGCCAACACCACGCACACCCGCCTGAATGGCTCGGTGCGCTACGACAACCTGTGGCAACGCGACCATAGCCTCAGCTTCAGCTTCCAGACCACGCCGGAAAACACCCGTGAAACCAGGGTGCTGGCCACGACCTATCTGGTTCCAGCCGACGGGGATTATTGGGCGATTTACGGTGTGCTTTCCAGAAGCAACGTGGCCGCAGTGGGCGATGTCAGCGTGATCGGCAACGGCAACATCTTCGGCCTGCGCTATATCCATCCGCTGCCCGCGCTGGAAACCTATTCGCACAGCCTGACGCTGGGGGCCGACCGCAAGGACTTTCAGGAAACCACCGTGTTGCAGGGGGCGGATAGCTTCAACACCCCGATTGCCTATACGCCGCTGTTTGGCGGCTACGACGCGAACTGGCAGGCGGAAAGCAGCACGACGCAGGTGAATCTGGGCGCCACCTTGTCGGTGCGCGGGCTGGGCAACGATGTGCAGGAATTTGCCGACAAGCGCTTTCTGGCCAAGCCAGATTTTGCTCATCTGCGCGCCGATTTGAAGCACACGCAGCAGTTGCCGAAAACCTGGCAAATGTTTGCGCGGGTTTCCGGGCAGGTGTCGGGCGGGCCGCTGATTTCCAGCGAGCAGTTCGCCATCGGTGGCGCGGATACGGTGCGCGGTTACCCGGAATCCAGCGCGATGGGCGATCAGGGAGTGTTCGGCACGCTGGAGCTGCGCACGCCGCCGCTGGCGAAATATTTTGCCAGC
>VIKH01000069.1:0-3737 GCA_008080515.1 Gallionellaceae bacterium
CCCGGTCGGACGACCCCTCCACATGCTGCTCCCGCTCAAGGTCTTCGTGTGCCATGATGGAAAAAGTGATAGTTAAAAAAAGCGCCAAAATATTGCGCGCGGTGCGCATTATAAGGTACAAGCACGAAATGCGGAATAATGCGGTACAACATACAGGCGGTTAGAGGGGGCGCGATATGTCTATCAGCAACAAAATAATCGTGGTTACCGGTGCGGGTTCCGGCTTGGGGCGCGCTCTGGCAGCCGGGTTTGTCCAGCGCGGCGCAACCGTGATCGGGCTGGGGAGCCGCGAGCCGCCATTGCGGGAAGCTGCGTCGTTGATCGGCGACAGCCGCTTTAGCTGGCACCAGGTTGATGTAGCCGATGCCGCGCAAGTGGCGGAAGTATTGCAACGGATCGCCGAGAAGTTTGGCAGGATTGATGTAGTGATCAATAACGCCGCCGTTTATCCGAAAACAGGTTTTCTCGAACAGGACGCCGAAAGCTGGATGAGAACCATCGCGATCAATCTGGGGGGGGTGGCGAACTGTTGCAGAACCGTCCTGCCGCTGATGATGCGCCAGGGCTATGGCCGCATCATCAATGTGGGGAGCTTCGCCGATCTTGCACCGATCCCGAACAGTTCCGCATATGCGGCCTCGAAAGGGGGGATGCGCGCGCTCACCAAAGCGATCAGCGCCGACTTGGGCAGCGCGTATCCCGACGTGATGTGCGTCGAATGGGTGCCGGGGCATTTGAATACCCAGATGAGCGATTTTACCGGCATGGACCCGGCGATTTGTGTCGAGTGGGCGCTGCAAATCATCGGGTTACCGCCGGGGCAGGGCAAGGCTAGGATTTTTGAAGGCGATCACGAGCACTTTCCACCGAAATCGCTCAAGTCGCGCGTGAAAGAAAAACTCATGTTCTGGCGTCGCTAAACCCGGTTTTGCCTGTGCCTGTTATTTGCTGAAAACTTAATTGGCCACAGAGGGCACAGAGATCACAGAGGAAAATCAATAAGTTGCTGGCAAACCGCATTTCACCACCCAAAGGGTGAAGGCGCGCCAAGTGATAAGTGCCGCAGTTTCTCTGTGTACTCTGTGGCTTGAATTGCGGTTTTAAGGTTTATTGCTTTGCAGGGTATCGCAGATATGTTCCGCTACGCGCAAGGCATTGGCGGCGATGGTCAGGCTGGGGTTGGCCCCGCCGCTGGTCGGCATGAAGGATGCGTCAACCACATAAAGATTGTCCAGATCGTGCGCCTTGTTATTCGGGTCCAGCACGCTGGATGAAGGGTCTGCCCCGAAACGGCAGGTGCCGCTGGGGTGGCCGTAGTTCAGGTTGACTTCCTGGCTGATCACCAGCAAGCGGTGCCGCCCGAAAGCTTTTTTGACCAACCCCTTGAGCAGGCTGGCGCGCTCGCGGAGCTCGGTGTGCACCGTGTAATCGAAGCGCATCCCGCTCGGCTCATCCGGATCCAGAACTATCCGGTTATCAGGATAGGGCCGGTCTTCCATAATCGTTGCAAAAATAGTCGCTCTGCCAAACAGGATCGCGGCGAGATAAGCGGGTATCCGCAACAGCGGGCGCACGGGTTTGAGCCAGCTCCAGCGGCTCCGGTCAAACGCGGTCTTGAAAAAATATACGATATTGCCGTAGCCCGCCGTCAGCCCGGTGGACTGCACCGATCCCAGCTTTACGCCTTGATGAATGTAGAAATCCCGGAAAGCGAGGGTTTTGCGTGGCCCATCCATAGAATATTTGCCGCGCGGCCAGACCGCCACCAGATCGGAAACGTGAAACATGAGGTTGCGCCCGACCATGCCGGAGCGGTTGGCCAAGCCATGCGGCCAATGCTCGTTGGTGGATTTCAGCAGCAGCACCGGAGAGAAATAAGCACTGGCGGCCAGCACGACGACCCGAGCACGTATCACAAATTCCCCGCCGTCACGGCGGCACACAATCTCTTTGACTGTCGTGGCATCGGCGACCAGGCGCTCAACCTCGCACCGGTCAATGATGTGCGCATTCCCCGTCCGTAAAGCCGGTTTCAGGCAAACGGTTCTCGCATCCGCCTTGCATCCGCGCGCACAGATATATCCCCCGCATTCCTTGCAGCCTGGCTCGTAACCGTAGGCGATATGTAAGCGGTAAGGGTGCAACCCGCTCGCGCCGAGAGAGCCGAGGAAGTGCTGGTCGCACTCGGCCAAAGCTGGCGGGGCCGGTAGCTGCGGTTCCTCGCTAGGGCAGAGCGGATCAGTTGTGCCGCGCACGCCGAACAGCTTCTCGGCCATGCGGTAGTAAGGCAGAAGCTGTTCGAAAGAAATAGGCCAGGCATTATCAGAATGGCCTGGCAGAGGCATGAAATCGCACGGGTCTAACCGTTCGAGAGCCGCAGCATAGAGCAGGGTGGAGCCGCCGGCACCGCAACCGAGCGGTGCAAAAAATTGCGATTTGATCCCGTCAACGTTTCCGGTAATTCTGGTTGGCCAGTTACCGCTTCCCAGCCTGGCTGATGGGCTCTCATTATCGAGCTGCATGGTGTCGCAGCCAGGCGGAAAATCCGCAAGCCCTTTTTCCAGGAAAATGACGCGGTGCCCGGCTTTTGCCAGTTGGTGTCCAACCGTCGCGCCCCCCATCCCGGTGCCGATGACGGCAACATCCCAGAACTCTTCCGCAAAATTTGTTTGCGGCCCGGAGCCGCAGTGGTTGTCTTCGCTCATTTTGTTATCGCTTGCTTTGCCGTTGCACTGCGAACGCGCCCTCCATTGTATCTGACGCGTCAAAATTGCTGCCTGTCAAAGTGGCATGGTATATTGGGCCGTCCAAAACGCATCATCTCCCTTTGCCGCCCGGAATGAGCCTCAACCCGGTTTCATCGTCTGCTGCACGAATCGCCCGTACCCTTTTGCTCCTGATGGGAGCTTTGTTTGTTGGCTACGCCATATCAGATCACCCCTTGTATGGCGGAGAGCCGGGTTTTGGCTCAACCCAGATGGTGATAAGCACAATGGGTGCCGCGCTCTCGCTTTGTGCGTTGCTTCCAACCGCGACTGGCGGTCGCATTCTGCTGTTCACCGGTACTTTCCTCGCCATGCTCGCTTTTGCGGAGATTGCCGGGGAGATCGTGCTCGGGCCTCGCTTCCGCCCGAATTCCCAGTTTGACGAGCGGCTGATTTTCAAATTTATCTCGAGCCGCGACTGCGTGATGACGCGCCGCCCGATCAATGGCGGCAATATCGTCGCACACCGCATCAACTCCGACGGATTTCGCGGTGATGAGCTGTCGCCACCGGGCAAAACGGCCCGCATCGCCGTTTACGGCGACTCGTTCATTCATGCCAGCTATAGCCCGCAAGAGGAAACGTTTGCCGCACAGCTAGGAATACAGCTCGAAAAACGCACCGGCAAGAAATTAGAGATGATCAATGCCGGCGTGAGCTCTTACGGCCCGGACCAGGAGAGCTTGAAAATGGCGAGCGAGCTACCCAGGCTGCGCCCCGACCTCGTGATAGTGGCGATATTTGCGGGGAATGACTACGGCGATCTCATGCGCAACAAGATGTACAGGCTGGGCGCTAACGGTGAGCTGGTAGAAAACCGCTGGAAACTTGAACCCTCGGTGCGCATTCTGTTCGATTTGAGCCAGCGCGAGTCCATTATCAAGCGTGCATTGAGAAACATCACCCGCTCTTTTCAGGATCAAGACATTTCCAAGTATTCCAATGTGGATATTCTGCTCGATGAGGCGGAGC
>VIKH01000069.1:3749-21150 GCA_008080515.1 Gallionellaceae bacterium
GACTACTACAGTGCCGATGTCAGCCTGACACCCAAGAGCGAGTCGGCGCGCTACAAGGTGGCGCTGATGGGGGCGATGATGCGGCGGATACGCGACGTGGCGCAACAGAACGGAACCCCCCTCGCTTTCCTCTTTATCCCGCATCCGGTTGATGTGGCGGATCACTATGATACTTGGCAAATTGACCGCAAGCGCTTCCCGGACTATGACGGGCGCAATCAGGTTGCACCGCTCGAGGAGGTGGCCAAATCTCTGGGGGTGCCGTTTGTGAGCCTCTATGACGTTTATCGGAAAACTGACGCGAACACCCTTTATTTCCGCGACGACGACCACTGGAATGGGGCCGGGCAGCGGCTTGCTGCGGAAACTGTGGCAGATTATCTGCTGGCAAACGGCGTATTCCAGACAAGCAATCTTTTTCGTTAAAGTCGGCACTATTGATCCGGTGCAAGAAAAGCGAGAGGCTGTTTGTGTTGCGAGGGCCGGTTATCGTTGTGCTCGCGGCGGTCAAGTAGAGGGGCCGTGTAAAAGCATGTAAAATCGCGCTCTCAAATTAACAGGAAAAGTTATGGGCAAGAATCTGGTTCAATTCATCATCGAAGAGCAAAGGCATATTCCGGGCGCGTCCGGCGATTTTACCGGCTTGCTCAGCGACATCATCACCGCCTGCAAACAGATTGCACACAGCGTGAACAAGGGCGCGCTGATCGGCGTGCTGGGCAGCGCGGGCAGCGAAAACATCCAGGGCGAGACGCAGAAAAAACTGGACGTGATCACGAATGACATCTTCATCAAGGCAAATGAATGGAGCGGCCACCTCGCGGCGATGGCGTCGGAAGAAATGGACGACATTTACCCCATCCCCGCCCGTTACCCCAAAGGCAAATACCTGCTGACGTTCGATCCGCTGGACGGCTCGTCCAACATTGATGTCAACATTTCTGTCGGCACCATCTTTTCCATCCTGCGCTGCAAGGATGGCGTGACCAATCCGACCGCCGAGGATTTTCTGCAGCCGGGCACCAAACAGGTCTGCGCCGGTTACGCGCTGTATGGCCCCTCCACCATGCTGGTACTGACCACCGGCCACGGCGTGGATGGCTTCACTCTGGATAACGATATCGGCGAATTCATGCTGACCCACCCGAAGATGACCATTCCTGCCGACACCGCCGAATTTGCCATCAACATGTCCAACCAGCGCTTTTGGGAGGCTCCGGTGCAACGCTATGTGGACGAGTGTACGAAAGGCAAAACTCCGGGCGGGCGCGAGAAGAATTTCAACATGCGCTGGGTGGCTTCCATGGTCGCGGAGGTACACCGCATCCTGACGCGCGGCGGCATTTTCATGTACCCGCTTGATACCAAGGATCCGGGCAAGGGCGGCAAGCTGCGCCTGCTGTACGAGGCCAACCCGATGTCATTCATCGTGGAGCAGGCGGGCGGCATGTCTTCCACGGGGCGCGAACGGATCATGGATGTCAAACCTGCCGGGCTGCACCAGCGCGTGCCGGTCATCCTCGGCTCCAGGAACGAAGTCGAGCGCGTGGCGGGTTACCACAAAGGGCTATAAGAACATGGCTGCTCCCGTCGTTTCCATCGTTATGGGCAGTGCGAGCGACTGGGAAACCATGCAGCAGGCGGCGCGCCAGTTGCAGGATTTCGGCGTGGCTTACGACGCCCGCGTGATTTCAGCACACCGCTCGCCCGATCTGCTGTTCGATTACATCCAGGAAATGACGGCGCAGGGTGTGCGGTGCTTTATTGCTGGAGCAGGCGGCGCGGCGCACCTGGCGGGAGTGATCGCGGGCAAGACCACGCTGCCGGTGCTGGGCGCCCCCATCCCTTCCAAGTATCTCAAGGGCATGGATTCCCTGCTGTCCATCGTGCAGATGCCGAAAGGCGTACCGGTCGCCACGTTTGCGATAGGCGAGGCGGGCGCGGCCAACGCCGCGCTGTTTGCGGTTGCTATGCTGGCTCTGAATGACGAAGCGCTGGCACAAAAACTCGCTGCCTATCGGAAAAAGCAGGCTGAAGCAGTCGCCGCAACGATCCTGCCGACGCTATAGCTCCCGCCCAATTTCCCATTTCTGCACAGACCACCATGAGCATCCCCATGCTGCAATCCAGTATCGCGAGTCTGCCGTTGCTCCATCGCGGCAAGGTGCGCGACATTTACGGTGTAGACGACCAGCATTTGCTGATCGTGCAGACGGATCGCCTGTCTGCCTTCGACGTGATCTTGCCCGACCCGGTGCCGGGCAAGGGGCAGGTGCTTACCGCCTTGTCCAACTTCTGGTTTGCAAAATTAGGCCGCGTTATTCCCAACCACCTCACCGGCATCAGGCCGGAGGATGCGGTGAAAACCGATGCGGATCGCGCCCAAGTTGCGGGCCGCGCCTTCGTGGTGAAGCGCCTGAAACCGCTGCCGATCGAGGCCATCGTGCGCGGCTATCTGGCCGGCTCGGGATGGAAGGATTATAAGAAAACCGGCACCCTGTGCGGCCTTCCTCTGCCCGCCGGCTTGCAGGAGGCGCAGAAATTGCCGCAACCGCTATTTACTCCTTCCACCAAGGCGGCGGCGGGCGAGCACGATGAGAACATTTCCTTTGAGCAGGCCAGGAAACTGTTGGGCGAGGCGCTGGCGCTGTATACCGAAGCTGCGGAATATGCGGCGGGGAAAGGCATCATCATCGCCGACACCAAATTCGAGTTTGGCGTGGATGGTTCGGGCAAGCTGTATTTGATTGACGAGGCGCTGACGCCGGATTCCTCGCGCTTCTGGCCCGCCGACCAATACCGCACTGGCGGCAATCCGCCCAGTTTCGACAAACAGTTCGTGCGCGACTGGCTGGAAGCATCCGGCTGGGACAAGCAACCGCCAGCTCCCAGCGTGCCGCCCGAAGTGCTGCAAAAAACCTCTGGCAAATATCACGAAGCCTTGCGGCGGCTGGCCGGCGCATGACCTCGCCGGAGCAACTGATACAGGGCTTCCGGCGTTTCCACGAACAACATTTCACCCGCGACGACGCGCTGTACCGGCAACTGGTCGCACGCGGGCAAAACCCCGGAATAATGGTAGTGGCCTGCTGCGATGCGCGTGTGGATCCCGCCATCGTGCTGGACTGTGCGCCGGGCGACTTGTTCGTCATCCGCAACGTCGCCAACCTGGTGCCACCCTCGGAAAGCCGCGCCGGACACCACGGCACCAGCGCAGCCCTGGAGTTCGGCGTATGCAACCTGGGTGTGCAACACATCATCGTGCTGGGCCACGCGCGCTGCGGCGGCATCCGCACATTACTGGAAAGCGGCGGCACCGCTAATCCGAATTCCTTTGTTGACGACTGGATGCACCTGGCAGAAAAAGCGCGCGCCGAGGTGGAACGGGATATGCCGGATGCGTCACAGGAAGATAAGGCGCAGTCGTGCGAGCAGCGCGCCATCCTGATTTCGCTGCAAAACCTGACGACATTTCCGTGGGTGCGCGCGCGCGTCGAGAACGGCACACTCGCGTTGCACGGCTGGTATTTCGACATCCAGCACGGCCAGTTGCTGCAGTACCGTGCGGCAGCCGGGGCGTTTGAGGCGCTTTAGCGTGAAATACGCGAAGTGTTCGCTCGCACCTCTCCCGCAGGCGGGATAACCAGCGACTTGGCTGCGGTTGTTTGCAGCCTAGTCGAATGGCTAGTTGTTTCACCCAGAGGGTTGAGGTGAGGGAAAACGAGGCCGCAGGCCGATGTTTCGAGGTACGGCCAACGGGCATGGCAAGTTTCAAAATCAGGGGTGGCGTTTGCCATGCCTGTTAGCGCTTGCTCCTGGGCGCTACGGTCAATTCGCGGTAACGCACCTTGTCGGCCTCGTAGCTCGCTTTGATGGCGGCTTCTTTCTCCTGCGCGCCCGCCAAGTCCTGCTTGAGTTTTGCCAGCTTGTTTTCCGCATCGCTGATGTCGGTGTGCAGCGATTCGTGGATCTTCTTGCCGGATTTTTTCGCGTTATCCGCCTCTCTGCGGTAACCGTCCAGGTTTTCCTCTGCCGACTTGATCAGCGTCTGGACGCTGTTGATGCGTGCCACGATTTGTTGCAGGTTGCGGTCGCGCGCCAGGTCTATTTCTTTCTCGCTGCTGTAAGTGTTGATCAGCGCCCGGTCTTTGCGCTGGCGGTCAATCTCGGCTTGCTTGTCATCCGCATTCTTCTTGTCCGACGCTTCATCTGCCGCCGCATTTTTATTCTTGACTGCGCGCCCCTTGTCATTGAACTGAACATTGTCCTTGTTGGCGTATTCCGGAGGAACGACCTCGCCGTAGTGGGTTTCACCTTTGTCGTCCACCCATTTGTAGAGCTTTGCTTCCGCCGTCGCGCCGAAAACAAAGACCAGCACCAAGGTTGCACTAAACGTTTTAGCGTTAATCATTTTGTACCCCATAACGGTCACGATAAGATTGCACGGCTTGCAGATTTTGCCCCATCCCGGCGCGGTCGGGCAAATAGCCGAGCAAGTCGTCCAGCGTGGCGATAGCCACTACCGGGATGCCGTAGTTGCGTTGCACTTCCTGTACGGCAGAAAGTTTGCCCAGCCCGCGTTCCATGCGATCCAGTGCAATGGCTACCGCGCATGGAACCGCTCCGGCTACCGTGATCAGTTCGATGGACTCCCGCACCGACGTTCCAGCGGAAATTACATCGTCAATAATTATCACGCGCCCTTGCAGCTTCGCGCCCACCATGCTGCCGCCCTCGCCATGGTCCTTGGCTTCCTTGCGGTTGAAGCAGTACGGCACGTTGCGCCCCTGCTCGGCCAGCGCGATGGCGGTTCCGGCAGCGAGCGGGATACCTTTGTACGCCGGGCCGTACAGCATGTCGAACGGGATGCCGGAAGCGAGAATGGCCTGCGCATAAAATTGCGTGAGGCGCTTCAGCGAGGCACCGTTGTTAAACAGCCCGGCGTTGAAAAAATAAGGTGAGAGACGTCCGGCCTTGGTCTGGAATTCGCCGAAGCGCAGCACCTGCTGTTCGATCGCAAAGCGTATGAAATCCTGACGGTAAGCAAACATTATGGTCGGCGCAAAATTTTAAGTACGCCCATTATAATGGCATGACCGGCCATCCCGGAACGCCCATGAAAATTATTACGATCAATCTGAACGGGATCCGTTCCGCCGCAACTAAAGGTTTTTTCCAGTGGATGCTGGCGCAGCAGGCCGACATCGTCTGCGTGCAGGAGCTCAGGGCGCAAGCCGCCGACATGACGCCCGATATGCTGGCTCCGCCCGGCTATTCCGGCTATTTCCACTATGCCGGGAAAAAGGGCTACAGCGGTGTGGGCATCTATTGCCGGAGCAAACCGGATAAAGTGATCGCAGGTTTGGGCATCGCCGAGTTCGATGCCGAAGGGCGTTATCTGGAAGTGCGGTTCGGCAAGTTCAGCATCATATCGCTCTACCTGCCATCCGGCTCGAGCGGGGAAGAGCGACAAGCGGTGAAATTCAAATTCATGGCCGCTTTCATGCCGCATTTGCGGCAGTTGCGCGCCAGCGGGCGCGAGGCCATTTTATGCGGTGACTGGAATATCGCCCACACCGAAAAGGATTTGAAAAATTGGCGCGGCAACAGGAAGAACTCCGGCTTCCTGCCGGAAGAGCGTGCCTGGCTTTCCGAGTTGTTCGGCGACACGGGTTTCGTGGACGTGTTCCGCAAGCTGTACCCCGAACTCGAAGCCTATACCTGGTGGTCAAACCGGGGGCGAGCATGGGAAAAGGATGTCGGCTGGCGTATTGATTACCATATCGCCACACCGGGAACCGCGCAGGCCGCGCTATCCGCAACTATTTACAAAGAACGGCGCTTCAGCGACCACGCTCCGCTGACGGTGGATTACGATTACCTGTTGTGATCGGAACGACGGGCGCGGCAACTTGACCGCGCCCGTCTGCTGGATGGTTGTTATTTGGCCGGGCGCAGGTAGGTCACGCCCCCGTAGCTGCCGAGCCACTTGCCGCCATCCGGCGTGGTCGCCATGGAGAACACGTTATCGGCGACCAGTCCGTCCGCAGCAGTCAGTACGGCCCCCACCGCTTTGTCGCCCTGCCACTGCACCACGCCCTTGTTGGTGCCGACCCAGAGCTGGCCGTTGCGGTCAGTATGCAGTGAAAATATGTGGTTGCCGGGCAATCCTTCAGCGGTGGTATAGGTCTTCCAGCGCTTTCCGTCGAAGTGCGATAACCCGCCCCCCCACGTTCCCGCCCATGGCAGGCCATCTTGGTCTATTGCCAGCGAAACGATGTAGTTGGGGTTGTACGCCACATCTACGTCCTGCAAGCCCATTTCGCGTTTTTGCCGTGCGTGGTGTTCCGAAGCCTTGCCAGGATCGGATTTGAAGGCGGTGGCTTCCTTGACCTTTTCATATGGCGCACCGACCCCCTTGGCGTGGTTCCAGTTTTCCCATTTGCCATTGGTAAAGCGCGCGACCCCGCCTTCGGTTGCCAGCCAGATTACGCCGTCCTTGCCTTCTTCCAGGCTGTACACCCAATCGTTTGGCAGACCGCCCTTGGTGTTCTCCACGGTAAACAGATCCCACTTGGCGGTCTCGTCCAGAGCGCCGCCACGCACCCGGTTCACGCCCGACCAAGTGGCGATCCAGATATCGCCGTTCTTCGCCTCCAGCACTTTGTAAATGAACGAATCGCCCACGCCGTCCGGGATGTTGTAGTTTTTCCAGGTTCTGCCATCGTCGTTCAGCATGGACATGCCGCCACCGTAAGTGCCGACGGTGATGCGGCCCTTGATCTTTCCCACATAGAAAGCGCCGTTGGAAAGCAGCCCGTTGCTCGAATCGAAGATTTTGAAAGTGTCATCGCTGCTATCGTAGCGTATGGTGCCGCCCGAAGTGCCGATCCATACCAGCTTGCCGTCAACGTAAATGGTCTTGACGTTTTTCTCGCCGACATTGAACTGGGTGAATTTTTGCGTGGGATCCACTTGCAGCTTGCCCTCGTGCGCAGGTTTGGGCGGCTGCGCGGCTTGCTGGCCTTGCCCTTGAGCGGCTTGTTGTTGTGCCAGGTCTTTCGATAGCTCGGGGGTCAAGGGAGGATGCTGGGGCGGCAATTGTCCGGACGGTGCGGCTGGCACTCCCGAGGCGGGGGCGGCACCTTGTTTGCCGCTCGAACTGTCCTTGTTGCCGCAACCCGCAACGATAATTCCAAGCGCTATCGCAGTCGCGACCGCCAGCGATTTTCTCTCTATCTGCATGTCATTTTCCTGTAGTCAGATGCTCACAGGCCGCGACCTGAAAGCCCGTGCCTGTTACTTGCCAATACCCAGCTTTGTCACGCCACGGCGGGTGCCAGCCCAGATGTTGCCGGACGGGTCTATGGCCACCGTATAGACGATGTTGTCCAGCATACCTTCCCCGCGCCCGTACCTGCGCCAGGTCTTGCCGTCATACCGGGTCAATCCTTTGTCGGTACCAAACCAGAACACCCCCTTGGGGTCGCGGGCGATGGAGAAAACCATGTTCCCGGAAAGCCCGTCCTTGTCGGTGAAGTTGCTCCATGACTTGCCGTCATACCGCGCCACGCCACCGCCCCATGTACCCGCCCAAACCGTTCCGTCCGGAGCGGCCAGAATAGAGAACACATAGTTCGGGTTATAGCTCAATGCGCCGCTGACCAGGGCGCTCAAATCGTGGCGCATCCGTGTGCCTAGGCCGGTGTTGGAGCTGGCCTGCAGGCCGTCAGCGTTGGGCGCTCCGATCCCTTCCTTGTGTGTCCATGATTTCCAGTTCTTTCCGTCATACACGGTTACACCGCCCTCGGTGCCGAACCACACACGCCCCTGGCTATCCACGTCGAGCCCGTAAACCCATTCGTTTACCAATTCTTTCACGTAGGTGGTGAACTTGCCGGTTTTGATGTCGTAGTGGTTGGCGCCCGCCCATGTACCGATCCACAGATCACCCTTCTGGTCGTTGGCGAAACAGTAAATCCAGTAATCGGCGAGGCCGTGCATGGGGAAATACGTTTTCCACTTGCCGTCCTTGTAGCGCGAAACACCGCCCGCGTTGGTGCCAAACCATTTGTAACCCTTGCTGTCAACGCCGATGCCGAAGACGTATTCGTTGGCTAGGCCGCTCTCGCGGTTGAATGTGTTGCGCGGCTGGTTGGTCTTGAGGTCAATTTCATGCACACCCGTAGAAGTGCCCACCCACATGGTATTGGTAGCCTTCTCGGATTTCAGTGCGCGCACATAAATATTGGAGCCAACTTCGAATGTTTCCAGAACGCGTTCAACCGCATCCCGTGTCTGCGCGCTCGCTGTGGTGGCAGAAAGCGCAAACGCTGTGCCGACGATCATCGCGGCTGTTTTGATAGCGGACAACATTTAGTTCAATGTCCTTATGTGGTTTATTACGTTGATTATTTCCTGATCGCTCAAGATCCCGAGGTAAGGCGGCATCATGTTGCGCCCGGAGCGGATCAGGTTGAGCAGGCTCTGGTCCGGCTGCGCCATAAGCTCGACGCGAGAAAAATCCTTCGCATCCGGCACGACGCTGATCCCGCTGATCCCGTGACAGCCCGCGCAGTGCAGCATGTAAAGTTGCTGCCCGTTGTTGTTGGAGCCTGCCGCCGCTGCGGGCTGCGCAGCCAACACCACGGCAAATCCCGCCGCTAATAAAGCTGCGCGCACAATCGCGGCTATGCGCCTGGAATGGGTTAATTTCACTTTTTACCCTCCTCTCGCTGCGTCTCAATCAACAAGTTGCTGCAAATGCTGGCATTTTGGCGGCATCAGCAAAAACGGTTTTCCCGAAATGCGTTCGCCGTGCAGTTCAGCGCAAAGCCAGACCGGACGCCATTTTACTATAGTAACTTCGCGCCGACACGAAAGTTGTCGCCAAACTCCCAGCTGAAATCTATTGGCGTCTCTTCTTTTTTTCTTTCTTCTCGACTTTCCCGAGCAGTTTGTTCGCTCTGGAGGTCAGTTCGTCGGCTTGCTTCGGGTCTGGGGTAAGCCCATATTTGCCGACGCGATAACCTTCGGCCAGCGCCAGGATTCCAGCAACGTAATCGAGATCTGCGGCACGCTTGATCGTGTTAAACGGATCCGTGCCGCACAGCACGGTCGCATCGGCCAGCATCTTATCCACTGCTTGCCTGTTGTGGATTTTCAGCAAAGCGCCCTCGTCCGGACCGATGCAGGCATCGGCCAGCTTGTTGATGGACAGCTTGTATCCCTGTTGTGAAGCTAGGACGTACCATTTGCGCGCCTCGGCAAAATCCTGTGCCACTCCCGCATTGCCCCCTTCGTACATGAGACCCACGCCGTGCTGCCCACCGGCATCATTCTGCGCGGCAGCTTTGCGATAATATTCCAGCGCTCCGGCGGCGTCCCACGAGCTGTACAGAATCTGGGCGTATCGCACCTGCGCTTCAGCGTGACCACCATCGGCGGCACGCTTGTACAGCTTGGTCGAGGTAATCATGTCGTCTTCTTTATCGGCCTTGTCGGCCGCCGTAAAATCTTCTTCCGGGGTGGCAGCGGCTACCCCGCTGGCCGCCGCGACACCACTTGCCGCAGGCCCGGCAATAGCTAACGGGATGCAGCATGACAGCATAACTAACCACAAACCGTTTATCCATCCACGCATAGCTTTTCTCCTCATGTTTCGGTGTTTACTGCGATAACTTATCAAAGCCGCGAGTCCTGGTGCGGAGCCCTTAAATGCCCTTCTAAAAATCCACATTCCATCTCGGCTGCGGCGTCAATAAATCCCTTGCTCATATATCAGCCAAATACAGCGCCTAAAAAATTTTCGTGCCCGGCACTTGGGCAAGCTCTGAATTTTAGAAGCGCCCTATAATTTTATACAAATTCGCACTTGGGCCGACAAACTTTACGCGCTGGCGCCCGCGATCCCGGTATCTGCCAACTCTTCCATCTTGCGGTAGAGGCTGGATAGCCCGATACCGAGCTTCTGGGCTGCCGCCTTGCGGTCGCCGCCCGCTTCCTCCAGTGCTTTGGAGATGAGGCTGGCTTCAAATTTCCGCATCTGCTCTCGCAGGTCGCCGCCGGTCACAACAATATTGCCGAAATCCTTTTGAGATACGCCTGATCCCTTGCGAGAGATTTCGGGTGGCAGATCCATCAATGTGATACATCCGCCATCGGCCAGGATATAGGCGCGGCTGATGACATTTTCCAACTGCCTGACATTGCCTGGACTTTTCCGGAAGCGGAAGACGCACCAGCGTTGCGGATGAGATGCCGCGCCAGCCCGCCTATGTCTCCGCGCCGCTCGCGCAGCGGCGGCATGTGGATGTGGAACATGCTGAGGCGAAAATACAAATCTTCGCGGAACTTGCCTTCTTTTGCCATTTGTTCCAGGTTGCGGTTGGTGGCGGCAACGATGCGCACATCCACCCCCCGTGTTTGTTCGCTGCCCAGCGGGCGGATCTGCTTGTCTTCGATCACGTGCAACAATTTGGTTTGCAAGTGCAGCGGGAGTTCCCCGATCTCGTCGAGAAAAATGGTGCCCCGGTCGGCTTGGGTAAACAGCCCCTTGTGCGCTTTATCCGCCCCGGTAAAGGCTCCCTTGGCGTGGCCAAAAAATTCGCTCTCGATCAGGTTTTCCGGAATGGCGCTACAGTTTACCGGGATGAAGGGAAATTCGGAGCGCTGGCTCTGCTCGTGGATGGATCGCGCCACCACCCCTTTGCCGGTGCCGCTCTCGCCGGTGATAAGCACCGTGCTGCCGGTGCCGGCCACTTTGCTTACCAGACGGTCTACCTGCTGCATGGCGGGTGAGCTGAACTTGTATAGCCCCCTGCCGCCGCCTGCAACTAGGCTGCGCAGCGCCTTGTTTTCCGCGCGCAGCCCGCTCATTGCCTCGATTTGGGCCAGCCGGTGCAGCAACTCCTCGTTGTGTACCGGCTTGACAATGTAGTCCGTGGCACCTGCGCGCAACGCTTCCACCGCCGTTTCCATGGAAGCAAACGCCGTCACCATGATGAACTGGGTATCAATTCCGCCGCTTTGCGCTTTGAAGCCGCGCACCAGCTCGATGCCGTCGCCGTCAGGCAGGCGGACATCGCACAGCGCAACGTCAACATCGCCGCGCACCAGCTTTGCGGTGGCCTCGGCCACGTTCGATGCGGTATCTACCGAGTAGCCAGCGCGACCGACCAGCCCCACCAGTATTTGTCGGAGAGCGGCTTCGTCATCAATCACCAGCACATGCATGCAATGCTCCTTTGAAGTTACCCGGCGCTGACGGCTTCGGTCGGCAACCGCACCGTCACGGTTGTCCCGATGCCCAGCTCCGATTCCACGCCGATGGTACCACCGCCGGATTCGATCAGCGACTTTGAAACCGCCATGCCGATGCCGCTGCCTTTGCCCATGGGTTTGGTGGTGAAATACTCTTCAAATACGCGCTCCAGCGTGGCCCTGCTCATGCCGGTGCCATTATCGGTTACCGTTGCGATGATGTCTTTGCCTTGGCACACGGTCGAAACAATGATGCGCGGCTTGGGGTCGATCCTGCCTTCCGCCGCGTCCGCCGCGTTGATAAACAGGTTCATGAACACCTGCGTAATGTGGTCGCCGACCCCGAAGACGGCGGGGAGCTGCGGATCCAGATCCAGCACCATATCAATCGCGCTGAAGCGGCGGTCGAAGCTGATAAATTTGACGGTGCTGCGGATCAGGTTGTTCAAGTCCAACAGCTCCCGCGCCGGTTCGGCAGCTTGGGGCATGGAAAACTCCGAAATCTGGCGCGTGATGTTCATCACCCGCTTGGCCTGCGCCAGAATAACCTCCGCCTGCTGGGCATACTGGCCGACATCGTCCGCCTGGTTCGGGTGCAGTTCCGACATTACGCGCGCCGCACCTACGATAGCCGACAACGGATTGTTGATTTCATGCGCGACCACGGCGGCAAGCGAACCGACTGCCGCCATTTTTTCCTTGTGGAAGCGCTGCTGGCGGATCAGCTCCATCTGCATTTCATGCTCGCGCAACGCCAGCTGCATCTTGTTGACCGCTTCCATGAGCGATCCCAGTTCGTCGTAGCGGGTCACCGCCAGCGGCTTGCCGCGATACCCCTCGACGATTGCCAGCGCGCGGTCGTGTACGCGCCGGATATCCCACGCCAGCCGGGTGACAAATACCATCACCAGCCCGCCGAGAAAAACTACGCCTACCGCAGCGGTAAACGACCATATCAGGGAAAGCCGGTCAAACGACTCGCGGTACCGTTCCAGCAGCGTCTGCTTGTTGTTGCGCATCATGGCGGTGACCTGATCGAGGCCGATGACCAGCTTGTGCAGATTGCTGCGAACCTCCGCAATTACGGCAGAGGACTGCGGTTTGCCGGTCATGCCCTTCAAGTTCGCGCGCAATGCGGCAACATCATCAAGCAACAGCGGGTAGGACTGCGCGACTTTGGTCAACCTCGACAATACTGCCTCTACTTGCACGGAAGCACTGCGCATTGCGGCATCCAGACCCGCTTCGGTTTCCATGCCAGAGGAATAGTAATTCTCGTTCACGATAAGAATCGCGCGCGTAACCAGCATGTTGAGGCCGAGCTGGCGTTCCTCGTCCACATGCAGCGCTTCCAGTTTCTGGAGGTCGCCGTGAAGGGCATTGCGCTCACGGCTCATGATGAGACCGGCAGAAAGCGTATAGACCACAAAAACGACCATCACCCAGATGCCTTTTTTTCGCAGCAACATCCCGCTCCGCATTGTGGGCGGAGAGTTATCAGCAAGCGTTTTCTCGCTTGCGTTGCCGTTTGCCTGCTCCATAACTATCGATCTGCCCGCAAATTTGTAAACCGGGATTATACAGATACAGGGTGCATTATCCGGGGAGCACACCCTTGGTAAATGTTGGGCCGGCCCCTTCTGGGCCGCTTTCCGGGGCGCTTGCACGCTTTACTGCCAGCAACGCTTCAATCTCTGACACCATTTTCGGTTCCGCCCATTCGCGAGCACCGACGATAATGCGGGCAATGGTGCGGTCCCGTTTCAGCAGGTAGGTAATCGGGAATGCGGGCGCGCGCAGCGTGTCGCTGGACAGCATCTGGTCGCTATCGGACAGCATGGGAAAGGTAAGCTGGTGCCGCAGACGGAATTCGCGCGGCAGGTTGCGGTCGCTATCTACCGCGATGCCGACAACCAGCAAATCCTTCGGGTGAAAAAGTGCGCTGAGCTTTTCCAGACTGGGCATTTCGTGGCGGCAGGGCCCGCACCAGGTCGCCCAGAAATTGATCACCAACGCCGCATCGGGATAAGCGGCAAGCGTTGTTGTGCCACCGTCCAGATCCGGCAGAGTGATGGCGGGGAACCGATCACCCGTAGCGAAACCCCGGTCTTCGTCGCCCCGGCAGGCGGGAAGAAAAGCGGCGGCTGCACCGACCGCCGCCCAACGCAATAGCCGCCTCCTGGCATTCAACAACTCGAGCTCGCAGGACGTGCGCCGCTGTTCACCGGTCTATTGCTTGCGGGCGCCCGGTGTTTGTGCCGTCTGCGGGGCGGACATGGGCTGGCCGGAGAATCCTTCCGCCTGGCTGATGTTGGCTTTGATCGAGGCGGCCATCTGGGAGTCGGGCGGAACATTCAGGAGAAGTTTCTGCCACCATTCGATAGCGGCCTTGTAGTCCTTGTGCTGGTAGGCTGCCGTGCCCATCAACGCCAGCGCCTTGGCATTGTTGGGGTCGGCCTGCAATGCCTGGCGGATAATTTTCTCCGGTTCGCCCAGCATGTTGCGCCCATTGTTGACGGCCAGAATGTCGGCGTAATCGGCCAGCAACTGGGCATTATTCGGCATCAGTTCGACCGCGTGGGCGTAAGCATCGGCAGCCTCGTTAAAGCGGCGCAAGGCGAGATACGAGCGCGCGAGCATCGTCCACCCTTCCGCGTCGTCCGGCTTGTCTTTGAGTTTTTGCGCCAGTTTATCCACCATCGCGACGATCTGTTCCTGCGTCACCTGTTGTTCGGGTTCTACAGGTACGCTTTGCGGATCCAGTCCTGCCGGTTTCCCCAGCATGAGATACAGTGAAACCGTCAATACCGGCACCGCAATCGCCGCCGCAATGGCCAGCTTGCGGTTGCTTACCGGGGGAGCCGCCACCGCCTCTTCGGTGATGGAATCTTCCAGCACGCGACCTTCCAGCTCGCTCCGCGCGCTTTGATATTCCTCCTTGCTCAACGCGCCAGCAGCCAGTTCCGCATCCAATTCGCGTAACTGGTCGCGATAAACCGTTATGTTCAGCTCAGAGCGTGCGGTAGCCGAGACTTGTTCGTTTTTGCGCCCCAGCAGCGGCGGCACAATGAATAGCAAGGCTCCGGCAATCATGAGCGCGATCAATATCCAGAAGGTCATCACGATTTCGCTCCATTATCCGTGCCAGACAAAAGCGATTCGGCGCGCGCGTGATCGTCGGCGTTTAGTTTTGGCGCTTCCTGCATCGCTTTGCGGCGCTGGCGCAGCTTGGCGACCAGCACACCGGCCGCCACCAACAGCAGGATAAATGGCCCGAACCACAGCAGCCAGGTGCTGGATTTCACCAGCGGGCGGTACAGCACGAAATCGCCGTAGCGCTCGACCATGTAATCCACGATTTCGCGCTCCGACATGCCCTGGCGAAGTTTTTCGCGCACCTGATTTTTGAGGTCTATCGCCAGTTCGGCGTGGGAATCGGCGATAGTCTGGTTCTGGCAAACCAGACAGCGCAGTTCTTCCGATACGGCCATGACACGTTTTTCCAGGGCGACATCGTCGGCGGTGGGCTCGGCCTCACCAGCGTACGCCTGGGGCAGCGCCAGGGCGAGGAAGATAAGAAATAAAGCTCTAGTTAGCACCGTTCAGTTCCTTGACGAGTGGAATAATTTTGTCCTTGAGGGCTTCTGGCGTGACCGGGCCGATGTGTTTGTAGCGGATGATGCCTTTTTTGTCCACGACAAATGTTTCCGGTACGCCATAGACACCCCAGTCTATGCCGACATTGCCGGACAGATCATGGGCCGACGCGATGTAGGGGTTGCCCCCGTCGTTGAGCCAGGCAAGCGCATTCTCGCGCGCGTCTTTGTAGTTGAGCCCGTAGAGCGGCACCACATTTTGCCGCGCAAGATCTACCAGTACGGGGTGTTCTTCGCGGCAGGATACGCACCACGACGCCCAGACGTTGAGCAGCCAGACCTTGCCGCGCATATCTTCCGGGGAAAGGGTCTTGCCCTCTTCGTGCAACTGCGGAACGCGGAAAGCAGGCGCCGGTTTGCCGATAAATGGCGAAGGCACCTCACGGGGTTTGAGTGTCAGTCCGACCCCCAGGAAAATAGCCAGGACGATAAATATCCCGAGCGGCAGCAGGAAACGGTTCACGACACCCCCTTCAGTTCGCGGCCGAGGTCGCGGCGGAGCCGGACGGCCGCTTGCGCGATTGCAGCAGATAATAACGGCGGTCGCTTATCGCCAGCACGCCGCCGAACGCCATGAGCAGGCAACCGAACCAGATCCAGTCAACCAGCGGCTTGTGCTGGACGCGCACGATCCATTCGTCCATGCTGATCGCTTCACCGAGCGCGACGTAAAGATCGCGGAACAAGCCGGAATCAATGGCCGATTCGGTCATGTTCATGGTCTGCACGTTGTAAACGCGCTTTTCCGGATAGAGGGTGGTCAGCGTGGCGCCGTTATGGGTTACCTCGATGGTGGCGCGCGCCGCCCGATAGTTCGGGCCTTCCACTTCCTTGATGCCGGCGAAGCGAAATACATAGCCCGCCACTGTCGTGGTATCGCCCTCGCGCATGCGCACTTCGCTGGTGGCTTCATAGCCCTTGACCATGGTTACACCAAGGACGAAAACGCCGATACCGATATGCGCGACTGCCATGCCGTAGCTGGCGCGTGACATGGATGACAGCCTGGATAACAGGCTGCCGGAACCGGATCTGCGCACCCGCGCGATCAGGTAGGCCACGCTCGAAAGAATCGCCCAGCAGCCCAGCGTGACCCCGCCTACGATAGGCACCGACCAGCGATCAAACGCGGACACGACGATGACGGCAAGCACCAGGCTGGCGGCAAACCAGCCCGACAACTGCCTGGCGATTTCGGTCACGCTGGCCTGTCGCCAGCGCGCAAACGGCCCCATGCCCATCAGGAAAACCGCTATTGCCATGATTGGAGCAAATACCGTGTCGAAGTAGGGGGGGCCGACCGAAAGCTTGCCGAACCCCAGCGCATCCATGAACAGGGGGTACAGCGTGCCGAGAAACACTGCGGCAGACGCGACGGTCAGCAGCACATTATTTACCAGCAGCAGCGATTCGCGCGAGATCAGATCAAAGCCGCCGCCCAGCCCCACTTTGGGTGCGCGCCAGGCAAACAGGATCAGCGAGCCACCGATCACCGCCACCAGAAAGGCCAAGATGAAAACGCCCCGGCGCGGGTCGGTGGCAAATGCGTGAACCGAAGTCAGCACCCCGGAGCGCACCAGGAACGTCCCGAGCAAACTCAAGGAAAAAGCGAGGATGGCGAGCAGCACCGTCCAGTTCTTGAACGCACCACGTTTTTCCGTCACGGCCAGCGAATGGATCAGCGCAGTGCCGACCAGCCAGGGCATGAACGAAGCGTTTTCCACCGGATCCCAGAACCACCAGCCGCCCCAGCCCAACTCATAATAAGCCCACCAGCTTCCCATCGCGATACCGAGGGTGAGGAAGATCCACGCCACCGTGGTCCACGGCCGCGACCAGCGTGCCCAGGCAGCGTCCAGCTTACCACCCAGCAAAGCGGCGATGGCGAAAGCGAAGGCCACCGAAAAGCCCACATAGCCCATGTACAGCAAAGGCGGGTGAAAAACCAGGCCGGGGTCTTGCAGCAGCGGGTTCAGGTCGCGTCCGTCCATTGCCGGAGGCAGCAGCCGGTCAAAGGGGTTGGAGGTAAACAGCATGAACAGCAGAAACCCGACAGAAACCAGCCCCATCGTGCCGATCACCCGCGCCACCATTTCTTCCGGCAAACGCTTGCTGAACCTGGACACCGCCACCGTCCAGAGAGTGAGCAGAAGCGCCCACAGCAGCAGCGAGCCTTCGTGGCCGCCCCATACGGCGGAAAAACGGTAGATCAGCGGTAGCTGCGAATTGGAGTGCTGCGCCACATACAGCACGGAAAAATCGTTGCTCAGGAAGGATTGCGTCAGGCAGCCGAACGCGACCCCGACAAACACGAACTGGCCCATTGCCGCAGAACGGGCAAATCCCATCAGCGCGGCGCTGCCACGCGCCGCACCGTAGATGGGCAGGACACCTTGCAGCAGCGCCAGCAGCAGCGCCAGAGTGAGTGAAAAATGGCCAATTTCAGGAATCATTTGGTTTTCCCTTTATTGCAGACGGTGATT
>VIKH01000070.1 GCA_008080515.1 Gallionellaceae bacterium
CCATCCTCGACAACGCCCAAATACGCAGCGCCAAGCGGCTATTCGCCACCGCCACCCCGCGCACCTATTCCAGCACCGTCCACAAGGCCGCCGCAGAGCGCGGCGTCGAAATGGTCGGCATGGACAACGCCGCGCTGTTTGGCGAAGTGCTGCATGCCCTGCCGTTTGGCCAGGCCATCGAACGCAACCTGCTCACCGATTACCGCGTCGTCATCATCGGCGTGGACGACCCCACCATCGCGCAGTGGATCGCCAACCGCGAGCTGGTCAGCACCGGCACGGGGATAGAGACTGACAGCGAATCGCTCGCCGCCCGGATCGGCATGCTCAAGGCCATCAAGGACTACGACCTCAGGCGCGTCATCAGCTTCCACAGCCGCGTCAAGCGCGCCGAAGATTTCGCCGCCGACATGCAGCAAACGATGGAATGGATCAGCGACGAACACCGCCCCGGCGGAACCCTGCGCACCGATTTCGTCTCCGGCAACATGCCCGCCAGCGAACGCAAGAGCAAGCTCGACCGGCTCAAGGTGCTGGCAGCAGGCGAGCGCGGCGTGCTGAGCAACGCCCGCTGCCTGTCCGAAGGCGTGGACGTGCCCGCCCTCGACGGCGTGGCATTCATTGACCCGCGCAGCAGCCAGGTGGACATCATCCAGGCAGTGGGCCGCGCCATCCGCCTGAGCCCGGACAAGAAGGCGGGTACCATCGTGCTGCCGGTATTCATCAAGCCTGGCGAAGATGCCACAGGCACCATCGAAGCCAGCAACTTCAAACCGGTCTGGGAAGTGCTGAACGCGCTGAAGGCGCACGACGATGTGCTGGCCTGCGAATTGGACGAAATCAGGACTGGGCTGGGCAGGAAGCAGGGATTAGGCGTCAGTGCGGACAGACTCCGAAAAATCACCATTGACCTGCCTGCTACAGTGGGCGCGGATTTTGGCAGCGCGCTTCGCACCTATCTGGTTGAGCAGGTCACGGCGGCTTGGAATTTCTGGTTTGGCTTGCTGGAAGCGTTTGTAGAACGGGAGGGGCATTGCTTTGTTATCGGGCTATATAAAACAGAAGATGGATATCGAGTCGGTGGATGGGTAAGTAAACAACGAGCAGCAAAAGACAGCATGGCAGCAGAACGCAAATCACGGCTAGAAGCCTTGCCCGGGTGGAGTTGGGATGTTTTTACAGGTATGTGGGAAGAAGGGTTTCGCTATCTCAAAGAATACGCAGATCAAGAGGGACATACCAAGGTTCCTGCGCGATACAAAACAAAAGATGGATATCGACTTGGTCGGTGGGTAGGTGCCCAACGAAGAACGAAAGACAGCCTGTCTCCAGAACGAAAAGAACGGTTGGAAGCATTACCCGGTTGGAATTGGAATGCAGTTAAGCAAGTCAAAGCACCTTGGAATTTCTGGTTTGGGTTATTGGAGGCGTTCGCAAAACGCGAGGGACATGCCAATGTTCCAAGCGATTTCAAAACAGCAGATGGATACAGAGTCGGTAGTTGGGTACGCGAACAACGAATGGCAAAAGACAAAATGTCATCGGAGCGGAAAATACGACTGGAAGCATTACCTGGTTGGAGTTGGGATCGTTTTACAGATAAGTGGGAAGAAGGATTTCGCTATCTTAAGGAATTCGCAGATCGAGAGGGGCATACCAAGATTCCTCACCGTTACAAAACGGCAGATGGGTATTGCATCGGTATCTGGGTAACGAGACAGCGAACAACAAAAAACATGTCAGAGGAGCGTAAAGCACGGCTGGAAGCATTACCCATATGGAGTTGGGATGTTTTGTCAGGCAAGTGGGAAGAGGGATTTCGCTATCTCAAGGAATTCGCAGATCGAGAGGGGCATACCAAAGTTCCTCACCGTTACGAAATGGCAGATGGATATCGAGTCGGAAGGTGGGTAGATAAACAACGAACAGCAAGAGATAGCATGTTGCCGGAGCGAAAGGCATTGCTGGAAGCATTACCCGGCTGGGCTTGGCGAATTAAGTAAGACACTCATGGCAATATCATTACTTTTGCAATTCGATGGCGAACTCATTGATGGATTGCAGCCCAGAGCCTTAAAGGGGGCGGGTTCGGATTAAATTCGCGTATCACGCATGCGCCAGCAAATGCACTTCGTTGAGCAGCTTGCCCAGGCTGGCCTCCGCCGTTTTCAAATCGTAAGCTGCTTGCAGATTAAGCCAGTATTGCGGCGATTGGTCGAAGGCTCGCCCGAACAGCAGCGCCAGTTCAGCCGTTACCGGGCGCGTTCCTTTGATGACATGCGAAATTCGCATGGGCGAGACGCCGACGGCGCGCGCGAATTCAGCTTGCGAGATATTTAGTTCGCTCAACGTTTCGGTCAGATATTCTCCCGGATGGATCGCGGGCAGCCCTTTTTTTGCCATGATGGCTCTCCTTAATGGTAGTCAACAATCTCAACATCGTAAGCATCGCCGCTTTCAAAACGAAAACACACGCACCATTGGTCATTGATGCGTATGCTCCATTGTCCGGCGCGGTCGTGAGCCAGAGCCTCCAGCCTGTTTGAAGGCGGCAACCGCAAGTCTTCAATGCGCGTGGCGGCGTCCGGTTGCGTCAAGCGCATCGCCGCGCGTTTGAGGATTCCCGGCGGAAATCGCCGCGATTTGCCAGAGGCAAAGAACTGCTCCGTTTCCGTGCTGGCAAAATTGCGTATCATGCCGAAACAATAAACAAATAGTTTATGCCGGTCAAGCCCCTCTCTCCCGCGAGTGTGAGGGGGGCGATAAACTTACTGTGCAATGCGGGTTGGCTCAGAATCGAATAAATTCCGGACATGTTTTTAGCATACGTTTGTTAGAATAAACATCAGCCCAAACTTGGAGGCTCGACATGTTAAGCATAGAAAATCTAACCCGCACGGAGAAGTTGCGCATGATGGAGGTGCTTTGGGATGATCTGTCGCGTGATTCGGAAACACTCTCATCGCCGGAATGGCACGCGCAAGCGTTGAAAGATACTGAGCGTGCTCTTACCGAAAATCAGACGCATTTTGTTTCCTGGGATACCGCCAAGAAGGTGCTGCGCGACACTACCCGAACCCGATGAAAATCGAGATTCTGAGTGTCGCGTTAGTTGATATTCAATCCGGCCAACACTTTTATGAGCAGCAACAGGAAGGGTTGGGCGCTTATTTTCTGGATTCGCTGTTTTCAGATATTGATGCACTTTTGCTTTATGCGGGTATTCACCAGCAGTTTTTCGGATATTACCGCGCGCTTTCGAAACGATTCCCATATGCAATTTACTACCGGGTGAGTGAACAAACCATTCAAGTATGGCGCGTCCTGGACTGTCGGCAGAAGCCATCACGCACAGTGGATGCGTTGCGCACTTAGTTACTGTTATTCCTCCAGCCCCTCGTCCGTAAACGTGCGAGGGGAGCGAGCATGAATCTCTTCCGCCTCTCCTTCAACCTGCTGCGCCGCGACTGGCGCGCCGGGGAGTGGCGCGTGCTGCTGCTGGCGCTGGTGCTGGCGGTGGGCAGCTTCGCCACCGTCGGGCTGTTTGCCGACCGCGTGCGGCTGGCGTTGCAGCAGGGGGCGACCAGCCTGATCGGGGCGGACTTGCGCATCGTCTCGGCGCGCCCGTTGCCGCCCGCCTATCGCGGCATGGCCGAGGCGCTCGGGCTGCGGACGGTGGAGAGCCGCGCGTTCCTGAGCATGGTGGCGCACCGCGAGCAGACGCTGCTCTCCGAGATTCAGGCGGTGGGGGCGGGCTATCCGCTGCGCGGCAGGATCGAGATCGAGCCACCCTCTCTTCCCCTAAATAATCCATCAGACCGTCATTCCGGAGCAGGCCGGAATCCAGCCATAAAAAATACGCCGCGCAGCGGGCAAGGCCATGATGTTGTCCCGCTTTCGCGGGGAAATAACAATCATCTGGATTCCGGCCTGCGCCGGAATGACGATGCCGGGTTGAAGGGAGAGGGAGCGACGGGTTCCATTCCCGCGCGCGGCACGGTGTGGGTGGACGGGCGCTTGCTGCGCCGCCTCGATGTGCGCGTCGGCGACGAGGTGGGCATCGGCACGCAGCGCTTCACGGTGGCGGCGCGCATCGTGCGCGACATTGACCGGGCGGTCGGTTTCTACAGCTTTGCACCGCGCGTGCTGATGAATGATGCAGACCTCGCCGCGACCGGGCTGTTGCAGGAAGGCAGTCGCATCGTGTACCGCCTGATGGTGGCGGGCGCGGCGCGGCAGGTCGAGGCGTTGCATGACGAGCTGAAGCCGAAACTTTCGAATGGCGAGAAGCTGGAAAGTGTGCGCGATGCGCGGCCGGAGATACGCAGCGCGCTGGAGCGCGCCGAGCATTTCCTCGGCCTGGCCGCGCTGACCGCAGCGATCCTCGCGGGTGCGGCGCTGGCGCTGGCGGCGCGGCGTTTCGTGCTGCGCCACCTGGATACTTGCGCGGTGATGCGCTGTCTCGGCGCGCAGCAGGGTCAGGTAATGCGCCTGTTCCTGTACCAGTTCCTGCTGCTCGGCGCGGTTGCGGTGCTGCTCGGCTGCGCGCTGGGTTATGTCACGCAGGCGGCGCTGGCCGGACTTATCGAAGCGATGCGCGATACGGAGCTGCCGCAGCCTGGTATGTTGCCCGCGCTCAAGAGTGCGGCGAGCGGCTTTGCGCTGTTGCTCGGCTTCGCCTTCCTGCCGCTGCTGCACCTGCGCCGGGTTTCGCCGCTGCGCGTGCTGCGCCGCGAACTGGGCGCACCGCAGGCGAATATCGCGCTGGCCTACGGCTTTGCCGTACTGGTGCTGGCGGGGTTGTTTCTGTGGCATGCCGGTTCGGCCAGGCTGGGGTTCGCAATGCTGGGCGGGCTGCTAGCAGGGCTGTTGTGTTTCGGGCTGCTGGCATGGCTGCTGCTGCACGGGCTGGCGCGCTATTCGCTGCGTTTTCCGGCACAGTTGCGCCACGCGTTCAACAATCTCGCGCGGCACGGGCGCGACTCGGCGCTGCAAGTGGTGGCGCTCGGCCTCGGCGGCATGGCGCTGCTGCTGCTGACGCTGGTGCGCGGCGACCTGCTGCAAAGTTGGCAGGGCAAGCTGCCGCCGGATACGCCGAACCGCTTCATCGTGAATATTCAGCCGGATCAACAGCAGGCGCTGCTGGATTTTTTTGCGCGCCAGCTCCTGCCGCAGCCGCAGTTGCTGCCGATGGTGCGCGGGCGATTGGTCGCCATCAACGCCGCGCCCATCAGCGGCGACAGTTATGCCGACCCGCGCGCGCGCGATCTGGTAGAGCGCGAATTCAATCTGTCTTATGCCGGGAAGATGCCGGAGTGGAACGAGCTGGTGAGCGGTAGCTGGTGGGCGCCTTCCCTTGAAAAGGGGAGGGCCGGGGATGAAGTGGCGCAATTATCCGTCGAGGAGGGTATCGCCGAGCGGCTCGGCATCCGCCTCGGCGACGAGCTCACTTACGATGTGGGGGCTACGCCTTTCACCGCGCGCGTGACCAGCCTGCGCAAGGTGCAATGGGATTCGATGAAGGTGAATTTTTTCGTGATCGCCACGCCGGAACTATTGAAGGATTACCCGGTGAGCTATCTCACCAGCTTTTACCTGCCGCCGGACAAGGTGCGCGCGGGCGACCAGCTGGTGCGCGAGTTCCCCAACCTGCTGGTGATAGACACCGGCGCGATGATCGAACAGGTGCGCGGCATCATGGAGCAGATCGCGCAGGTCGTCAGCGTGATATTCCTGTTCACCCTGCTGAGCGGCCTTGCGGTGCTGTACGCCGCGCTGCTTGCCACGCGCGACGAACGCATCCAGCGGGCCGCCCTCCTGCGTGCGCTGGGGGCGGACAGCCGCTACCTGCGGCGGCTGCATCTGGCCGAGTTTGCCGCGCTGGGTGCGTTGAGCGGGCTGTTTGCGGCGGCGGGTGCGGTGGCGCTGGGCTGGGTGCTGGCGCACTATGTTCTGGAAACCCCCTACCGCTCCAACGCGATGATCTGGCCGGTCGGCGTGGGCGGGGGGATACTGGTCGTGACCTTGGCAGGGTGGCGGTTGGCGCGACGCATGTCTCAACTGCCGCCGCTTCGCGTGATGCAATCGGTTTAGAAATCAGGAATTGAAAAGCGCGATTCTTGCGGGTAGGATGCGTATCCGCAACGTTGCTGTGGTTAAACGTTGAACTGTGGCGTGGAGCAGTTTTGTAAACACCAACATCTACAAGGAGCGGCAATCATGGGCAAGAGCCAGGACAGCAAGAAGGAAACCAAGAAACAACCGACCAAGACCGCGAAAGAAAAAAAGGCGGAAAAAAGAGTCAAGAAAGAGGGGAAAATTCACCCCTGATCCCGGTTGGGCCGTGGCGCCCGTGCCGGTTCTCCGGGTGCCATGCGGCAAGATTCCTGGCAGGCAGGAATAGGCATTTGGGCGGCACTCTTTCGGAGAACCGCGAAATCAAGTAAAGTGAACCCCCGCAACAACAACAAGAGCTGACATCATGAGTACAAAAGGGCAACATTTACAAGACCCGTTCCTGAATGCGTTGCGCAAGGAACATGTGCAGGTCGCCATCTATCTGGTGAATGGCATCAAGTTGCAGGGCCAGGTCGAGTCATTCGACCAGTATGTGGTGCTGCTCAAGAACACCATCACCCAGATGGTTTACAAGCACGCCATTTCCACCATCGTTCCCGCACGCACCATCACGATTCCCGCAGACACCGAGTAATGCTCGGACGCGCGGCTGAAGCTGACACGGCGGTGCTGGTCAGCCTGGATTTCGGCGCGCCGGATTATGCCGAAAGCCTGGAAGAGCTGCGCCTGCTGGCGCAGAGCGCCGGGGTGCGCGCCGTGGCGGTGGTTGAGGGCAAGCGCCAGCGCCCGGATTCAGCCTATTACGCGGGTAGCGGCAAGGTGGAGGAGGTCGCCGGCGTCGTCGAGCGCCTGGAGGCGCCGCTGGTGATTTTCAACCACGACCTGACCCCCGCCCAGATGCGCAACCTGACCGCAAAACTGAATGCGCGCGTGATTGACCGCACCATGCTGATCCTGGATATTTTCGCCCAGCGCGCGCAAAGCCACGAAGGTAAGGTGCAGGTGGAGCTGGCGCAGCTCAAATATCTTTCCACGCATCTGGTCGGGCACGGCGCGGAGATGGGGCAACAGAAAGGCGGCATCGGTCTGCGCGGCCCGGGCGAGACCAAGCTGGAGACGGACCGCCGCAAGCTGGATCGGCGCGTGCATTTCTTGAAGGATCGCCTCAAAAAGCTCGAGCGCCAGCGCGCCGTGCAGCGCCGCGCACGTGACCGCGCCGAGGTGATGTCGGTATCCATCGTGGGCTACACCAACGCGGGCAAGTCCACGCTGTTCAACCGCCTGACCCGCGCCGACACCTATGTTGCCGACCAGTTGTTCGCCACGCTCGACACCACTTCGCGCCGCATGTTTGCCGAAGGGTCGCAGGGCGAGATCGTGGTATCGGATACGGTCGGTTTTGTGCGCCATTTGCCGCACTCGCT
>VIKH01000071.1:0-12190 GCA_008080515.1 Gallionellaceae bacterium
GAACCCGACCCCATGCATAACCAATTAAATTTGTTCGGCTTTTAACCGGACAGCAGTGTTAATGGTTGGCAAATCGAAAAGCCAGGATAGGCACGGTTGATATATAAATTTAACGGAGCAACGAATGAGAATAACAAAGTTTTTCAGCGCCGGTTTGGTGGCTGCGGTTTTTACGGTAACCGCAGACGCGGCTGTATTGAATGTTTCCAGTAATCTGGCAAATAACCTGTATCTGAACAGCAATACGTCCGGCTCTTTCAGTATTGCCAGCCTGTTGACACCGGCCAGCAATTATCTGCCCCCTTACCAGATAAACAGTGCAAGCGTCATGTTTTCGTTTTCGGATGACGCCAACGACGCGACGCTTACCAGCGCCTACTACACCGCTTACACTCCTGCTGCCATCACTTCCCGTTTGTACGTGACAACTTATACAGACCCATCAGAATCAGCGAGCGTCAGCATCGGCGGCCAAAGCGCCAGCGGAAACACCACTTATTACTCGGCCCCATCACAGTTGGTCGGAGTAACAGTGGATTGGAACTATTACGCCAACAACTGCCCTGGATACTACGGTCAGCCGTGCAACCACCAACTGATGCAGGGATCAACACATAGCTACCAAAGCTCGTCTGGCTATGCCGGCTCATTTAATCTGGGCTACAACCTCGATGCCGCCAATTTATCCGCTTTGGCATCGGATGGTATTTTGAATTTCAACCTCGGGCGCACGGGAGATCTGGTTCTTAACTCGGCCACATTGACTTTCGATATTACCGAGAACCCTGCTGTAGTTTCGGCAGTTCCCGAGCCGGAATCCTACGCGCTGCTGCTGGCGGGGCTTGGCTTACTGGGTGTTACGGCAAGGCGCAGAAAACCCGGCGCTTGATCTGCACGCCCCATCAAACACCCCGCTGCGGCGGGGTTTGTTTTTTTAAGCCGACCGGTGGTGGGTGGCTGCGCGTAACCGCTTGTTGCCATGAAAACTTTTTTTGCTTGCTGTATGATCAAAAAAGGGTTTGGATGGGGGGAGGCATGAAAATACTGTTGGCGGATGACCACGCGCTGTTTCGCGAAGGCATGCGTCACGTCATGCGCCAATTGGATGGGCAACTGGAGGAAGATACCGAAATTCTCGATGCCTGCTCCTTTCCGGAAGCGCTGGATGTCGCTGAAAAAAATTCCGATATCAGCCTTGCCTTGCTCGACCTTAAAATGCCGGGCAGCGATGGCGTATCCGCGATCAAGCTTTTCCATTTGCGCCACCCGGATATCATGATCGTGGTGCTCAGCGGCACCGACCAGCGCGAAGACATCATGGGCGCAATGAACAGCGGCGCGATGGGTTTTATTTCCAAGGCGTCGAGCAGCAAGGAGATGGCTCAAGCCTTGCGCATGGTTCTGGATGGCGGCACTTACCTGCCGCCGCAACTGTTGCAGCAAGCCGTCACGGATGACGGGCGCAGTTGGCGCACCGACAGATTCGGGCTGACCGCGCGCCAGACCGAAATGTTGCGGTATCTCGGCATGGGCTGGTCAAACAAAAGCATCGCCGATGCAACCGGCTTGACGCTGGGGACGGTCAAGGTGCATGTTTCGGCGCTGTTTAATATCCTGCGCGTAAACAACCGGCTCGATGCGGTGCTCGCGGGGCGGCGCCTGGGTTTGCTGGAAGACGAAGAGAAAGAAACGTAGAGCCCATGCAACAGCGCCCCCTCGCACCCGATTCGACATGCCCTGCTCGCCGCCGCGATTTACCTGGTTCTTATCCTCTACGGCTACGACCGCAGCGATCCCGCTTGGTCGCATAGCGCGAGCGATGCCGCGCCGCACAACCCCGGCGGCGTGTTCGGCGCGTGGCTGGCGGATGTGCTGCTGTACGTGTTCGGGTTTTCGGCATGGTGGTGGGTGCTGTTGCTCGCGCAGCGGGTGTGGGCGGGCTATCGCGGCATCGCCCCCGGTGGCCTGTTTGACCGCCGCGCGTTGTGGGTCGCGCTGTCCGGTTTCACACTTCTGCTATTGGCCAGCAGCGCGCTGGAAGCGCTCCGCCTGTACAGCCTGAAGGCCGCGCTGCCGTTCGCTCCCGGCGGCATGATCGGCGCGGTGGCGGGCGATGCGCTGGCCAAATTTTTCGGGTTTACCGGCTCCACCCTGATCCTGCTGGCGCTGCTGGCCGCCGGGTTCAGCCTGTTTACCGGCCTGTCCTGGCTGCGCCTCACCGACTGGCTGGGCACCGCCATCGAAACGGGCTATGTTGCCGCAAGAAACTTCTGGCAGACGCGGCGGGATCGGCAGCTTGGCGAACAAGCCTCGAGTGAGCGCTTGGCGGTGGTGGAAGAGGAAAAGAAGCGCGTCGAGGAGCATCAACCCATCCGCATCGAGCTGCCGCTGACCGAGGTGCGCCAGTCGGCGCGCGTGGTAGAAGAGAAACAGGTGCCGCTGTTCGCCGACATGCCGGATTCGCCGCTGCCACCGCTGCATCTGCTGGATCAGCCCGCGCAGGAAGTCGAGGTGCTGTCGTCCGACACGCTGGAATTCACCTCGCGCCTGATCGAGCGCAAGCTCAAGGATTTTGGCGTGGAGGTGAAGGTGGTGGCCGCCTATCCGGGGCCGGTCATCACGCGCTACGAAATCGAACCCGCCATCGGCGTGAAGGGCAGCCAGGTCACCAACCTGGTGAAAGACCTGGCGCGCGCGCTGTCGGTGGTCAGCATCCGCGTGGTCGAGACTATTCCCGGCAAGGTTTACATGGCGCTGGAGTTGCCCAACCCCAAGCGGCAGGTGGTGAAGCTCTCCGAGATACTGGGCTCGCAGGCCTACGCGGACATGCATTCGGCGCTGACCATGGCGATGGGCAAGGACATCTCGGGCAAGCCGGTGGTGGCCGATCTCGGCAAGATGCCGCATGTGCTGGTGGCGGGCACCACCGGCTCGGGCAAGTCGGTGGCGATCAACGCCATGATCTTGAGCTTGCTGTACAAGGCCACGCCGCAGCAGGTGCGGCTGCTGCTGGTTGACCCCAAGATGCTGGAACTGTCGGTGTACGAGGGCATCCCGCACCTGCTCGCGCCGGTGGTCACCGACATGCGCCAGGCCGCGTCCGCGCTGAACTGGTGCGTGCAGGAAATGGACAAGCGCTACAAGCTGATGTCGTCGCTCGGCGTGCGCAACATCGCCGGTTACAACCAGAAAGTGCGCGACGCCATCAAGGCCCAACAGCCGCTGACCAACCCGTTCACGCTCACGCCAGACAACCCGGAGGCGCTGGAAGAACTGCCGTTCATCGTGGTGTTCATAGACGAGCTCGCCGACCTGATGATGGTGGTGGGCAAGAAGGTGGAAGAGCTGATCGCGCGGCTGGCGCAGAAAGCGCGCGCCTCCGGCATCCATCTGGTGCTGGCCACGCAGCGCCCTTCGGTGGACGTGATCACCGGCCTCATCAAGGCCAACGTGCCGACGCGCGTCGCGTTCCAGGTGTCGTCCCGGATTGATTCCCGCACCATCCTCGACCAGCAGGGCGCGGAGGCGCTGCTCGGCCAGGGCGACATGCTCTACCTGTCGCCCGGCACCGGCTACCCGCTACGGGTACACGGCGCGTTCGTGTCCGACCAGGAAGTACACCGCGTCGCCGAATATCTCAAGGCGCAGGGCATGCCGAACTACATCGAAGGCGTGCTGACCTCGCTCGACGAACAGGAAGCCGGCGGCGAGGAGGATGGCGGCGCGAACCCGGAAAGCGACGCGCTCTACGACCAGGCGGTGGAGATCGTGCTGAAAAACCGCCGCGCCTCCATCTCGCTGGTGCAGCGCCATTTGCGCATCGGCTACAACCGCGCCGCGCGGCTGATCGAAGCGATGGAAAAAGCCGGTCTGGTGACACCGATGCAAAGCAACGGCAACCGCGAGGTGATCGCGCCAGCGCGAACCGAATGAAAACCCTTTGTTTACCGATGTTCAAGTTTCTGGCTTTTCTATTTCTCGTTTTGCCGCTTGCGGCACAGGCCGCCGCCACCGGCAAGTTGAAAAACTTCATCGCCTCCACCCGTTCCGGGCAGGCGGATTTCAGCCAGGAGGTGCTGGCGAAAAGCGGCAAACGTATCCAGCGGGCGTCTGGCACGATGCAGTTTGTGCGCCCCGGCAAGTTCCGCTGGATTTACCTGCAACCTTACGAGCAACAGATCGTGGGCGACGGAGAGAAATTCTGGCTGCATGACGTGGAGCTGAACCAGGTCACGGTAAAGAGGCTGGATGCGGCACTGGGCAGCAGCCCCGCCGCCCTGCTCGCGGGGAGCAACGAGATCGAGCGCGGCTTCGCGCTCGAGGACAGCGGGGAACGCAACGGGCTGGACTGGCTGCAAGCCACACCCCGCTCGCAGGACACCAGTTTTGAAAAAATTCTCATGGCGTTCGATGCGCAGTCCGACCTGGTCATCATGGAGCTGCACGATGCTCTGGGCCAGAAAACCGTGCTGCGCTTTTCCGGGATGCAGCGCAACCCGAAGCTCTCACCGCAATTGTTCAACTTTATTCCGCCCAAAGGCGCAGATGTGCTGGGCGAATAGACTGTCAAAGCATCGGCAGTTTTTCAGGGTGTTCGCCGCACCGCATCAGGCACGCAGCAGGTAGTCCAGCGCGATTCCGGCAAACACCGATGCGCCGAACCAGTTGTTGTGCAGGAATGCCCTGAAGCAATCCTCGCGCTGCCGCTCCCGGATCAGCGTGTAGTGGTAGACCGCGATGCCCGCTGCGGCCAGCAGCCCCCCGTAATACGGCCAACCCAGACCTTCCATGAACCCCGCTGCCGCAAGTAGCGCGATCGCGGCAGCGTAGCAGGCCACCACTGCCGCCACATCGTATTTGCCAAAAAATAAGGCCGAAGAATGGATGCCGATGCGGATATCGTCGTCGCGATCCACCATCGCGTATTCGGTATCGTAGGCGATGCACCAGAAAACATTCGCGAGCAGCAGCAGCCAGGCGACCGGCGGCACCGCGCCGAGCTGCGCGGCGAACGCCATCGGGATGCCGAAGCCGAAGGCGATGCCGAGATAGGCTTGCGGGATGGCGAGAAAGCGCTTGGTGAACGGGTAGCTGGCCGCGAGAAACAGGGCCGGAACGGAAAGCAGCAAGGTGAGCGCGTTAAGCGGCAGAATCAGCAGGAAAGCTGCCAGCGCCAACCCTGCCGCCAGCCACAGCGCCTCGCGCGGCGCGACTTGCCCGCTGGTTACGGGGCGGTCGCGGGTGCGTTTTACGTGCTTGTCGAAATCGCGGTCGGCGTAATCGTTGATGGCGCAGCCCGCCGAGCGCATCAGCACCGTGCCAAGGATGAAGATGGCCGCGATGTGCCAGAGCGGATGGCCGCTTCCCGCAACCCACAGCCCCCACAGTGTGGGCCACAGCAGCAGCAGGATGCCGATGGGGCGGTTGAGCCGCGTCAGGCGGGCATAGAGGGAAAGGCGTTCGGTCAGACCCATCTGTCTCGACGGCAGCGAGAAGAAGGTGAAAAACGTAGCGAGAGGCGATCAGGCAAGGCGGAAACCGGCGAGGAAGCGGAGTTTACACACAGTAAATGAGTATTTCTGGCCGGTTTTCAACGCAGCATCATCGCCTCGTAGCAGTTTTTCAGCCCTGTTCCCATGGCAGCTCGCGCACGCACCACCCGTTTACCGCCTTGCGGTGCTTGTTTGCGTCCCGGTCGCCCTCGAAGCCTTCCAGGACGTTGTAGCAATCGCTATAGCCCGCCTGGGTGGCAAGAGAGGCGGCACTGTGCGAGCGGACGCCGCTGCGGCAAATAAACATCACCAGCGCCTCCTTATCCACCAGTTGCTCGAACTGCGCCATGAAATGCGGGTTGGGTTTCATGCCGGGATAAATGGCCCATTCCACCTCTACGGCGCCGGAGATGCGGCCCACCCAGTCCAGCTCCGCGCGCGAGCGCACGTCCACCAGCTTGGCGCCGGGAGCGGATTGAGCGATTGCATATGCCTCGTCCGGCAGCAGCGCGCCCTCGTAGGGCAGGTTCATTTCCCTTGCGCGCTGTTGCGCGGCATTCAGAATCTCGGTGATCTTACCCATTGCTGTTTACCTTGATGTTTTCCAAACTTGGCGGTTCATTGTTCAGGCCGCTGGTGTTATGCTTTGCGGCGAGGCCGAATAGTAACGCAAGCGCGATGAAAAATCACACTCCCCCGCCAGCCCGGAACATGCCTGACGCTTTTGAGCCAGCCAACCCGGAGCGTTTTGCCGCCGCGCAGAAAAGCACCTGGGTCAGTATTTTCATCAACCTGATACTGACCGTGCTGCAAGTGGTGGCGGGCTATTTTGGTCGGTCGCAATCGCTGATGGCCGACGGGCTGCATTCGCTTTCCGATTTGCTCGCCGACATACTGGTGCTGTTTGCCAACCGCCACGGCAACCGCCACGCCGATGCCGACCACCCCTACGGCCATGCGCGCATCGAAACTGCCGCCACCCTCATTCTGGGCGTGGCGCTGGCGGCGCTGGGCATCGCGTTGCTGTTCGCCGCCGGTACGCGCTTGCAGCACCCCGAACTGGTGCAACCCGTCCAGTCGTGGACACTCTGGGTCGCGCTGGCCGCGCTGGCCGCAAAAGAGGGCATGTTCCGCTACATGCTGGCGGTGGCCAAGCGCGTGCGCTCGCAAATGCTGATCGCCAATGCCTGGCACGCGCGCTCCGATGCCGCATCTTCGCTGGTGGTGGTGGTGGGTATCTCCGGCAACCTGATGGGCTATACCTTTCTTGATCTGGTCGCCGCCGCCGTGGTGGGCGTGATGATCGCGCATATGGGCGGCAAGTTCGCCCTTGAGGCATTGTCCGAACTGATAGACACCGGGCTTGCTGCCGAGGAGGTGGAGGCGATACGCGCCACCCTGCTGGCGACGCCCGGCGTGCGTGGGCTGCACGAACTGCGCACGCGCAAAATGGCCGATAACGCGCTGGTGGACGCGCATGTTCTGGTTGACCCGAGAATCAGCGTGTCCGAAGGGCATTTCATCGCCGAATCCGCGCGACAAGCCGTGCTGCGCCAGCATCATGTCATGGACGTGATGGTGCACATTGATCCGGAAGACGATTTCAGCGCAAAACCGCACTCCAGGTTGCCCAACCGCAAAGAGCTGCTCGAACACCTTGCTGCGCGCTTGGGCAACGAACTGCCGGAAGGGAGTCGCACCACGCTGCACTATCTGGAGGGCAAGATTGAGGCCGACCTGTTCTTTAATTCCGAACATTGCAACGGCGCAACGGTGGAGGCGCTCAAAAGCAAATGCGGCAAAATAGTCGCTGACGACCCCTATTTCCGCTCCATCCACTTGCATTGCAGCCATGCACACAAATAGTGCGTCAGGCGATTGATCGCCCCACTTCGGGGCGCATATTTTTGTTCGGCACACGGGCGAATATGGCAAAATGCGCCCCTTGCCGTCGGGTTGGGTCTTGGCATAATTCGTGCAGAAACTGCACTGGATTTTGGTTTGTACAGTTTCCGGTTCATTAATTTTTTTGTCTGGTCGTTACGTTTACTTGGAGAGAACTATGTCGAAGTCGGCTGCTGATGTTACAAAATTAATCAAAGACAACGATGTCAAATTCGTTGACCTGCGTTTTACCGATACCCGTGGCAAGGAGCAGCACGTTTCCATTCCGGCGCATATCGTGCTGGAAAACGATGACTGGTTCGAAAACGGGCACGCTTTCGACGGCTCGTCCATCGCGGGCTGGAAGGGCATCCAGGCATCCGACATGCTGCTGGTGGCCGACCCGGATTCCTCTTTCATTGATCCCTTTATGGACGAAGCCACCCTGGTGATGAGCTGCGACGTGATCGAACCCGCAGACGGCAAGGGCTATGACCGCGATCCGCGCTCCATCGCCAAGCGCGCCGAGGCCTACCTGAAATCCACCGGCATCGGCGACACGGCTTATTTTGGCCCGGAGCCTGAGTTCTTCATTTTCGACTCGGTAAACTGGGAAGTGAACATGTCCGGCTGTTTCTGCAAGGTTCACTCCGAAGAAGCGGCCTGGGCATCGGCAGAAAAATTTGACGGCGGCAACACCGGCCACCGTCCCACCGTCAAGGGGGGTTACTTTCCGGTGCCGCCGGTTGATTCGCTGCAGGACATCCGCTCCGCCATGGTGCTGGCGCTGGAAGAAATCGGCGTGCCCGTGGAAGTACACCACCACGAAGTGGCGACCGCCGGCCAATGCGAAATCGGCACCAAGTTCAGCACGCTGGTGAAGCGCGCCGACCAGACCCAGAAACTGAAATATGTGGTGCATAACGTCGCGCACCAGTACGGCAAAACCGCCACCTTCATGCCCAAGCCCATCGTCGGCGACAACGGTTCCGGCATGCATGTCCACCAGTCCATCTGGAAGGGCGGCAAAAACCTGTTTGCCGGCAACGGCTACGCCGGGCTGTCCGAATTGGCCTTGTACTATATTGGCGGCATCATCAAGCACGCGCGCGCGCTGAATGCCATCACCAACCCCGGCACCAACTCCTACAAGCGTCTGGTGCCCGGTTTCGAAGCGCCGGTGAAGCTGGCCTATTCGTCGCGCAACCGTTCCGCTTCGATCCGCATCCCGTTCGTGCAGAGCGACAAGGCGCGCCGCATCGAGGTACGCTTTCCGGATCCGACCACCAACCCTTATCTGGCCTTCACCGCGATGATGATGGCCGGTCTGGATGGCATCCAGAACAAGATTCACCCCGGCGATCCGGCAGACAAGAACCTGTACGACCTGCCGCCGGAAGAGGACGCAAAAATCCCGACCGTCTGCTCCAGCCTGGAACAGGCCTTGGAAGCGCTGGACAAGGATCGCGAGTTCCTGACTCGCGGCGGCGTGCTCTCCAATGACTTCATTGATGCTTATATCGAGCTGAAGATGGAAGAGGTCACCCGCTTCCGCATGACCACCCACCCGGTCGAGTACGACATGTACTACAGCCTGTAACCGGTTGTTGCGTGCAGCATGAGGAAACGGGGCCGCAAGGCCCCGTTTCTTTTCGCGGGTGGGCTTTGGGGGGCCACATCGGCTTGGCCCAGGCAGAAATTTACAAGCACGTTGATGCCGAGGGGAACGTCACCTACACCAGCACACCCATGAGGGGAGCAAAGAAGCTGGATCTGGCCCCGCCGCTGGCTTCGCCGCCCTCGTCTTATTCTTCGCGCCCGCGCAGCGAAGCCGGTCACGCCGATTTCCCCAAGGTGGATAGCGCAACCCAAAAGAACCGCGACGGTGCGCGCCACAAAATCCTCATGGACGAACTGGCCACCGAGGAAAAGCTGCTGGCCGAAGCGCGCCAGGGCCTCAAAGAGGCAGAAGCCAGCCCCGAAGCGCTTTCCGGCAAAAATGCCAAGCACGGCGAAAAAATAAAATCCCTGCAAGAGCAGGTGGCGCTGCACGAAATGAATGTGGGCGCACTGAAGATCGAGCTGTCCGGTCGCAAATAGTCGTCTGCCGCCTGGCATGTTTTCTGCATTGTGAGTGCTATGCCGGACACCTTCACCCCCACCCTGGATCATCTTGCCACGGCAGTCATGCTGCTGGACGAGCAGGCGCATATCGCTTATCTCAACCCCGCCGCAGAAAACCTGTTCGCGTTGAGCGGCAAGAGCCTGATCGGTTGCCCGGTGCAACAGGCCTTCACCCACACCGGACAGCTCGACGCCGCGATGCGGCAGGCGCTGGACAACAACGCCTGCTTTACCGAGTACGACCTCGCGCTGGGCTCGCACGCGCACGGCAGGCTGCACTTGCGCTGCACGGCGACCCCGCTGCAAGCGGACAAGCGCTACCTGCTGCTCGAGTTTCACCCGATGGACCGTTCACTGAAACTGGCGCGCGAGGAGCAGATGCTGGATCAGACGCAAGCCAACCGCCTGCTGCTGCGCAACCTGGCGCACGAGATCAAGAACCCTCTGGGCGGCATCCGGGGTGCGGCGCAATTGCTGGAACAGGAGCTGGAAAAGCCCGCTCTGCACGAATACACCCAGGTCGTGATCAAGGAAGCCGACCGCCTGCGCGCGCTGATGGAAAAGCTGCTCGTGCCGCAGCAGGCGCCCCATTTCAGTGCGCTCAACATCCACGAAGTGCTGGAGCGGGTGCGCAGCCTGCTACGGGCCGAAATACCGGATGAGCTGGTCATCCGGCGCGACTACGATACCAGTCTGCCGCCGCTGCTCGGCGACCAGGAGCAACTGATCCAGGTGATGCTCAATATCGTGCGCAACGCGGCGCAGGCGATGGGGGGGCACGGCACCATCATCCTGCGCACGCGCATCGCGCGCCGGGTCACGCTGATGAAAAAAATGCACCGCCTGGCAGTGATGGTTCAGGTCATAGACAACGGGCCAGGCATACCGGAGCATTTGCAGGACAAGATTTTTTACCCGCTGGTGTCCGGTCGCCCGGACGGGCACGGGCTGGGATTGACCCTGGCGCAGGATTACGTGAGCCAGCACCGGGGCAGCATCGAGTTCGACAGCGAGCCGGGGCGCACCTGCTTCACCGTGATGCTGCCGCTTTTGTGATTAAAAGAACAGCAATTCGGCCACGGATGAGCACGGATGTTCAAGGATAAAACCGTTGTTTCCCCGCTGAGAAATTTGGGGTGTCGGCAGCTTCGTAGTTTGTGGCGAACGACAGTCTTCCGCGCGAATAGCAGTTGGGATTGATCCGTGTTTCATCTGTGTTCATCCGTGGCTAAATGTTAGCCGCCAACTAAACTAAAAGGTGCTACCGCATGAAACCTGTCTGGATCATAGACGATGACCGCTCCATCCGCTGGGTGCTGGAAAAAGCCCTGGCGCGGGAGAACATCGAATTCAAGAGCTTTGCTTCCGCCGAAGAAGCGCTGGGTGCGCTCGTGCATGGCGTGCCGCAAGCGGTGATCAGCGACATCCGCATGCCCGGCAGCTCCGGGCTGGAGCTGCTGCAAACCCTGCGCGAGCAATACCCGCATTTGCCGGTCATCATCATGACCGCCTATTCCGATCTGGAAAGCGCGGTTTCGTCTTTTCAGGGCGGCGCATTCGAATATCTGCCCAAGCCGTTCGATGTCAACCACGCGATGGAGCTGATCCGCCGCGCGCTGGAGCAGAGCCAGCGCAAGAATGCCGCCGTCGCAGAATCTCCCGTTGTACCGGACATCCTGGGGCAGGCCCCCGCCATGCAGGAAGTGTTCCGCGCCATCGGCAGGCTCGCGCCATCGCACGCCACCGTCCTGATCAACGGCGAATCCGGCACCGGCAAGGAACTGGTCGCACTCGCCCTGCACCGCCACAGCCCGCGCGCCGAAAAGGCGTTCGTCGCTATCAACACCGCCGCCATCCCCAAGGATTTGCTGGAATCGGAACTGTTCGGCCACGAGCGCGGCGCGTTTACCGGCGCCACGGCAGCGCGGCGCGGGCGTTTCGAGCAGGCCGAGGGCGGCACGCTGTTCCTCGACGAAATCGGCGACATGCCCGCCGAGCTGCAAACGCGGTTGCTGCGCGTATTGTCGGACGGTAACTTCTACCGCGTCGGCGGCCACCAACCGGTCAAGGCCAACGTGCGCATCATCGCCGCCACCCACCAGAACCTGGAAGAGCGCGTGAAGCAGGGGCTGTTCCGCGAAGACCTGTTCCATCGCCTCAACGTCATCCGCCTGCGTCTGCCGCCGTTGCGCGAGCGGCGCGAGGACATCCCGCTGTTGGCGAAATCCTTCCTGCAAAAGAGCGCGTGCGAGCTTGGCGCCGAACAGAAATCCTTCAGCGAAGCAGCCCTGCAATACCTGATGGCGCAGGACTTTCCCGGCAACGTGCGGCAACTGGAAAACCTGTGCCACTGGCTTACCGTGATGACGCCCTCGCGGGTAGTCGAAACCGCCGACCTGCCGCCGGAATGGCGCAGCCCCGCCGCCTCATCCGAGGTGGCGGGCGAGTGGCGCGGCGCGCTCGCCCGGCAGGTCGCGCTGGCGTTGCAGCGCGGCGACCCGAACATTCTGGATACGCTCGCAAAACAATTCGAGAGCACGCTCATCACCCAGGCGTTGCAACACACCGGCGGCAGGCGTATCGAAGCCGCGACGCTGCTGGGCATGGGGCGCAATACCCTCACGCGCAAGATTCAGGAACTGGGGCTGGATGGGGAGAGCAAGTAACGAGCAGGGCGAAAGTCCTTGCGA
>VIKH01000071.1:12201-12675 GCA_008080515.1 Gallionellaceae bacterium
CGCGGCTGCAACTTGAATCAGGTGAAGCGCTTTAGCGCGCCCCGCTTGCTTCCGGAGCGGGCTTGGCAACCAATGGAAATTGACTGGGGTTGCGGATGGAATCTACGGCCAGATCAACATCAAGCAAAGGCCAGTAGAGATGATTGGGGGTTGGCCATTCAACAGTAGTAATCTGCTCCAGAGTGGCCCGCCTGAACCAGGGAAACTCTGCGTAGGGGACAAAAAGCTCCTCGCACTTCAAAAGCAGCCAGAACCCTTTGCTTGACGCCAGGGAAACTTCGACATCAGAAGTAGCTACGCCAGGCATGAGCGATCTCCTCATAATGATCCCGCACCAACGACAAAGCCTCATTAAGCTGTTTGCTTGAAAGCCCCTGATTCATTGCCAGCTCGATCTGTGGCTCCAACCAGAATTTAGCTTCCCCATCCGTATGCGCCACATGAACATGCATACGCGGCTCTTCGCGCGAGAAG
>VIKH01000072.1:0-534 GCA_008080515.1 Gallionellaceae bacterium
GCCAGCCACTGTTTCAGGTTTGCGTCGTTATCAATCCGCTGCTGCAACTGCTTGAGCGCGGCAAGTTTCGCCTCCACCTGCGCCAGTTGCCGCTCCAGTTCCTGCGCCGCAACGCGCTGGCTATGCCGTGCCGCATCAGCGCCGGGTAACTGTTCCTGCAACTGCGCCAGTTGCTGCTGCTGCGCAATGCGCTCGGTTTCAAGATCGGTGGCTTGCTGCTGCGCCAGCGCCAGCGCCTCGGTGTTGGGCTGCGGCAGGTTGTCCTGCTCCAGCAACAGGCGCGAACGGCGCGAATCCAGTTGTTGCACGTTGCGCTGGATGTGCTCGCGCCCGGTTTCGGCCAGTTGCAGTTGCTGTTGCAGCACCAGTTGCTCGCGCTGGGCTGCGTTCAGGCGCTCTTGAGCGGCGCGCGCCGCCTCTTCCGCCTGCGGCAGGTGCTGCGCTTCGGTGTCGGCGTGGTTCTCACAGAGTTCGATCTTGAGGCCGGCTTCCTGCTGTTGCTGGTGCCAGTGCGTCAACAGACCCTGCACACCT
>VIKH01000072.1:542-14437 GCA_008080515.1 Gallionellaceae bacterium
ATCTGGCTGCGCTGCTGGCCCATCTGGGTATCGCCGCTGGCCAGTTGTTGAGTCAGCCGCGCGCGCTGGTCGTTCAGGTGCTGGATATGCTGCTCCAGTCGTGCGATTTCCGCGTTGACCGCATAAAGCTCGCCCTGCCTGGCGTGCAGCGCGTCGGACAGCCGGTAATGCTGGCTGCGCGCGCTTTCCAGTTGGCTTTCTGCGGCGCGCAGGCGCGCGGTTTCGGCTTCCAGCTCGTTTTGGGTTTTTTCCGCAGCCTGGGCGCAGCGCGCGCGGCGGGATTCGGCATCCTGCCGGTTCACCAGCCACAGCAGCCGCTGCGACGTATCGCGCTGGCCCTCCAACTCGCGGTAGCGTTTGGCCACCTCGGCCTGTTCGGCCAGATGGACGAGCTGTTTTTCCAGCTCCGAGCAGATGTCGCCTACCCGCAGCAGGTTGTCGCGGGTGTCGCCCAGGCGCAGCTCGGTTTCGCGGCGGCGCTCGCGGTATTTGGAAACCCCCGCCGCCTCTTCCAGAAACACGCGCAGCTCCTCCGGCTTGGCCTCGATGATGCGCGAAATCATGCCCTGCTCGATGATGGCGTAGGCGCGCGGCCCCAGCCCGGTACCAAGGAAAATGTCGGTGATGTCCTTGCGCCGCACATGCTGGTTGTTGATGTGATAGGTGGAATCGCCGTCGCGGTGCAGCACGCGCTTGATGGAGATTTCGGCGTAGCTCGACCATTGCCCCGCCGCCTTGCCCAGGCTGTTGTCGAAAACCAGCTCGACACTGGCGCGCCCCACCGCCTTGCGCCGGGCCGAGCCGTTGAAAATCACGTCCTGCATGGATTCGCCGCGCAGGGCCGAGGCGCGCGACTCGCCCAGCACCCAGCGCAGCGCGTCAATCACGTTCGATTTGCCGCAGCCGTTGGGGCCGACGATGCCGACAATCTGCCCGGGCAGCGCGATGTGCGTGGGGTCAACGAAGGACTTGAAGCCGGAAAGCTTGATATGGGAAAGGCGCAATTTGGGGCGGTCTTGACGTTATAATTTCGCCTATTCTAACCGAAGCGGATACCTGCACAAAATGACCCCCCTCCCCGGCAAGACTCTGGAAACCTTCCCCAATCCCAAGCCGGAGCGCGATTACCGCATCCACATGGAAATCCCGGAATTTACCTGCCTGTGCCCCAAGACCGGCCAGCCGGATTTCGCCACTTTAATCCTCGACTACATCTCAGATAAGTCTTGTATCGAACTGAAAAGCCTGAAACTTTATATCTGGTCGTTCCGCAACGAAGGTCATTTTCACGAGGAGGTGACCAACCGCATCCTGGATGATCTGGTCGCTGCCACCCAGCCCCGTTTCATGCGCCTCACCGCAAAATTCTACGTGCGCGGCGGCATCTTCACCAACGTCGTGGCGGAATACCGCAAGCCGGGGTGGGCGCCGCAGCCGGAGGTGGATTTGATGTGCTTTGAGGGGCAGTCGAACACGCGCGGATAACCTCAGAATATGGGCGGGTGTTGTGGGTGTTTTGAAAATAATGCGAGCCTGGCCGCTTTTTCCGGTCAAGGGAAGGGCGGGGTAGGGGTGAAAACGTGGAAACATTGCAACGCCGAATTTTCGGAGCCCATTGAAAAGACCCATTAGGAGTGCTATTGTTGGCTCACTTGAAAATACCGAGGGGCAACCATGGCACATGCAATCCTGGCAACTACAACCGCCAGCATCACCGAGCTGAAAAAGAACCCGATGGCAACCGTCGCAGCGGGTGACGGCTTCCCTGTGGCGATCCTCAACCGCAACGAGCCTACCTTCTACTGCGTCCCCGCCAAGGCATACGAAGCGCTGATGGAGAAGCTGGAGGATGCGGAACTGAATGCGCTTGCCGACACCCGCCTGAAAGACGGCAAACGCCCGGTCAAGGTGAAGCTGGATGAGTTATGAGCTGAGCTTCCACCCCGATGCGTTGGCGGAATGGAAAAAGCTCGATGGTTCCGTGCGCGAGGTATTCAAGAAGAAACTCGCCGAGCGGCTGCATAATCCTCACGTACCTTCTGCGCGCCTTTCCGGTCACAAAGACCGTTACAAAATCAAACTGCGCGACGCCGGTTACCGCCTGGTATATGAAGTCCGCGACAAAGTGCTGGTGATTGTGGTGATCGCGGTCGGCAAGCGCGAACGCAATATGGTGTACAAGGCTGCCGCGAAGCGGTGAAGTCTGAAATCAATTCGAGCCTGGAACCTTTAATTGTGGACGATTATCTGGCAACCTGCGCCAAATTGGGCCGTGCGGCGCAGGAAGCGGGCAGAACCCGAACCAGTGGGCCCCCAAGCCTTGCAGCGCGCGGCTGAATGATGGCGCTTCAGGGGTATCTGCGCGGCGGCATTGACCACGGGCGGAAATGCTGGAACACTGCGCGTCATGGAGAGGGCAGGAAGAGCTGATAGGAATTGGAGCGGGGAAAGTTGGCTCAAGAAAACAATGCGAACCTAGCCCATTTTGCTCCATAAATGGGGGCGCGACGTGTTTGAGTTTGACTGGGACAACCGAAAAGCGGTGGCCAACCTGGCGAAGCACGGGGTTTCGTTTGCTGAAGGGGCGAGCGTTTTTATGGATTCGCTTGCCGTGACGTACCCGGACGGAGAGCATTCATCTGGAGAAGCCCGTTTTCTGACCTTTGGCACTTCTGACCAGCACAGAATTCTGGTGGTCTCTCATGTGGAATCGGCTCGCGGTATCCGGATCATCAGCGCGCGCCGCGTGACGCGCGAGGAAAGGAAAATTTATGAAAAAAGCAGTTGAAATTGACCCGCTCGACAGGACGTTTTCCCTGGCAAACCTTCAAGGCAAGGGGGTCCGAGGAAAATACCTTGCACGCATCACGAAAGGCACGAACCTGGTTCGACTTTCCCCGGAAGTGGCGCGCATCTTCCCGACAGAAGAATCTGTCAACAATGCTCTGCTTTCCCTTGCGGAGCTTTCAAAAAGCCTGCCAGACCTCACGGGCCGAGCTGGCGGGCGCACAACGAAGCGCCGTGCGGCCTGACTATTCCCTCGCGGGGCGTTTCGCCGGAAGTGCATACCGCAGCGCAGGTAGCGGCGCAGATAAGCGGGCAGAGCCTGAACCAGTGGGGCCACCCAAGCCTTGCAGCATGCGGCTGAATGACGGCGCTTTTGGGGTATATGCGCGGCGGGATTGACCACGGGCTGGATTGCTGGAACACTGCGCAACATGGAGAGAGCAGGAAGAGCTGATAGGATTTTGAGCAGGGTAAGTTGGCGTCAGGAAACCTTTTACCCTTTTACTGCTTGACGCGGGCCGACTAATTGGTGGCCCCTTTTACCCTCTGTTCATCAATCACATTCACACAAGGGAGAACCACATGAAATTACTCAGAATAGCAACTACTGGAATCTTCGCGGCCAGTCTCTACGGAACAGCGTTCGCAGGCGACGCAAACCCTATTGAAATGGCCCGCCAGGTTGGGTTTGTAGGATGTGATTCGCTCATAGGCAGTACATTTGAGCAGGCTCTAAAATCATCCGATAGGCGCTTCTCCGTCAATTACTTCGATGAGACAGCCAAGACCTCCATTGATCTATTAGTAACATTTGGGAAGACAGGTGACACGGTCTGGCAAACGGCTCATTTCGAGAAGAACGGTGGATATTGCTACTCCGTAGTGCAAAGTATGATCGCTGAAGAAGGTAACTGCGCTGGCCTACTGAACAAAGACCAGTATTTCAAGTACGAAGACGATTCAGCAGGTGCTCTGTGGTCAAAAAACAAAGGCGGCGTTACTAAGCTCTTCATTCAATCCAGTAACTCTTGCAACCAGATTTTTGTTCAGTCCGATAAACAGAAGATAGCCAAATAATTGTCGGCTATATGCCACCCCATTCACTCGTTTGGCATTTTAGAACGAGCCCCTTATAACAATCGGAGGATAAATGGAGCAAGACTGGAGAAAGGAATTCATCGCATCCGCGAATGAATACGTGAAGGAAACCAATCAATATCTTGGCGTTATGGCTTTCACAATTGGCATTGCATGCATCGGAAAACCATCCGGCTATGCTTGGTTGGCCCTCTTCTTCTTGCCTTATATCTGGTACTCGCGGTTCGAGTCATACAAAAATCGCCTTGAAGCACTGCGAGCCATTGACTATGAAATAATGCGCCCTGCAACTTTGCTACCAAAATGCATTCCAGCTTTTGTTGGGTGGATGTTTCTCGGTAGTGTTGCAATTGGTATCGTCAAGTAGGTGCATTATTTTGAAACTATAGGCAAAAGTGGCAAAAGGGGCCAGGCTCGAAATAGTTTAGAGACTCGATTGATCTAGTAGTACGAGGTGCGTAATGCCCAAGCTCTACGAATATTTTGGTTTGATCATTAAGGGCAAAAGGGGCCAGGCTCGAAATAATTTCGACACGTAACCGGTGGCAGGCCACGATTTGTTGAATTCAGACTGAAATCATGAAACGCAGGGTTTACATCAATCATGAAACGCAGGGTTTACATCGAAACATCCGTAATCAGCTATTTGACTGCGCGACCAAGTCAGAACGCGATCGCCTCGGCCTGCCAACAAATCACCCGGCTATGGTGGGACGCCAGGCGGCCAGAGGCATCATCGTTCATTTCGCCATATGTCATCGAAGAGGCCAGTAACGGCGACCCCGCAGCCGTTGAAGAGCGCCTTACCGTACTGCGTTCCATTCCCGTATTGCCAGTCGCACCGGAAATTCCAGAGCTGGCGGAATTTCTTTTACTGGGCGGCGGTCTACCCGCCAAAGCGCGAATTGACGCTCTGCACATTGCCTGTGCCGCGTATCATGATATTGACGTGCTGCTGACCTGGAATTGCACCCACATCGCCAATCCGGCACGGTTACCGGTGATGCGAGGCTTGTGCGCTGCCAGGGGTTTTACTTTACCCGAACTGGTAACACCATTCGAGCTTATGGAGGTTTCACCATGAACAAAACACCCACATGGCACGACCCTATAGTTGCAGAAATTCATGCTACGCGAGAGCGCCTCGCCAGCCAGTTTCAGGACGACTTGGCGGCTTACTCCAAGTCAGCCGAGGCGCATTGCCGGGCATTGGGCTTTCAGGTCGCCGAAAATTTGAGCTCTCACCATAATGCTGACGAAGCCTCCGCGCCTGTCGTCCATGCTTGACTTTGCATTTGATGGGGCAAAATGGCAAAAGGGGCCACCCATTAGTCGGCCCGCGTCAAGCGAGTAAGTGATTCTGCGGCGGCATCAGCCGCCGGGTTTTCAAATTCCAACTCCCGCACATCAAACAAACCGCACCCGTTTCTTCAAGTCGTGGCTGCGAACGAATCGGAGCAAAAGGGGCTAGGCTCGAAATAGATTATGTTCTATGCCAATGAGCATGAGCCTGTGCATGTTCACGGTAAATTTCAAGATCGTGAATCTCGCGCCGAGATCATTGTGGTCAATGGTGAGGTCGCTGAAATTCGCTATACGGGTGTCGCTGGACGCGCACCGTTAGCGAATTACAGAGATGAACTATTTTGAAGAGCTTGTTTCTGCCTGAGCTACAGAGATCGTCAGCAAGTGGATTGATTTTTTCGTGCTGCACAAACCAGTAAAATCGGAACGCATCACAAGGAGGCTGAAATGATTCCTGCAAAGATCAACATTACAAAGGTGGAGCAGGCCGGGGATTTTGCGCTGCGCCTGTCTTTCGATGATGGCACGGTGCAAACCGTTGACTTCAAACCTTTTCTGACACTCTCGCGTCACCCGGATATTCGCGCTTATCTCGACCCTGCTAGCTTTGCGGCATTCCGCATTGAGTACGGTGAGCTGGTATGGGGAGATTATGATCTATGCTTCCCTATCGCTGACTTGTACCAGAATAGGCTGATGCCCGATGCAGTGTTTGAGAAGGCGGCTTGATAGAGCGCAAAAGGAGGCAAAAGGGCGCAAAACAGAGGTTTCACCATGAACAAAACACCCTTACGGAACGCTTGCGGTTCCGCCGAGGTTGTAAGTGCTCGGATAACATACAAAATGGCCCGTAACGGGAAAGCAGTTCTATGAACTCGCTGTCTTTGCTGATGAGCCCCCCTGCTGCTGGGCCGCCTGAAAGATTACCGCATCAGCGGCATCACGCAACCCCAAAGCCCGCGTAGAAGCGTTTTCCTTTATCTCGCGCGCAACACCCCGAAGCCGCGTTTGGCGCAGCCTTGCTGGCCAAACATGGCGGTATTCCGCGCCACGGATGAGCACAGGATATTTGCGCTCCCATCCGCTATGGCTTAGTCTCTCGCCTGTGGCCTCAACTTGAAAACAAACCATGTCCGACACCCTGCAACTCGCCCAAGACCTTATCGCCCGCCGCTCGCTCACGCCGCAGGATGATGGCTGCCTGGACATAATAGGCGCGCGCCTGGCACCGCTCGGCTTCAAGCTGGAAAGGATGCGCTGCGGCAAGGTGGACAACCTGTGGGCGCGGCGTGGCAACTGCGGCCCGGTGATGTGTTTCGCCGGCCACACCGATGTGGTGCCGACCGGCCCGCTGGACCAGTGGGCCAGCGATCCCTTTGTTCCGTCGGTGCGCGACGGCATGTTATATGGCCGCGGCGCTTCAGACATGAAAGGCTCGCTGGCCGCTTTCGTCACTTCCATCGAAAAGTTTGTGGCGGCACACCCGCAGCACTCCGGCTCCGTCGCGCTGCTGCTGACATCAGACGAAGAGGGGGTGGCGGTGGATGGCACGGTGCGCGTGGTGGAGGCGTTGCAGGCGCGCGGTGCAAGGCTGGATTACTGCATCGTGGGCGAGCCTACCTGCGTGAACGCTACCGGCGACACCATCAAGAACGGCAGGCGCGGATCGCTGTCCGGCACGCTGGTCGTAAAAGGTGTGCAAGGGCACATCGCCTACCCGCATCTGACTAAAAACCCCATCCATCTTTCCGCGCCGGCCATTGCCGAGCTGGCGGCGACGGTTTGGGATCAAGGCAACGAGTATTTCCCGCCCACCACCTGGCAGATTTCCAATATCCACGGCGGCACTGGCGCGAACAACGTGGTGCCCGGCTCCGTCGAGATCGAGTTCAATTTTCGTTTTTCCACCGCCAGCACGGTGGATGGCCTGAAAACCAAGGTACACGCCATTCTTGATCGGCATGGCCTGAGCTACGAACTGGCCTGGTTGCTGGCCGCCAAGCCCTACCTCACCCCGCGCGGCAACCTGGTGGACGCGGTGAGCACCGCCGTCAAACAGGCTACCGGCATCGAAGCCGAGCTTTCCACCAGCGGCGGTGCCTCGGATGGCCGCTTCATCGCCGACATTTGCCCGCAGGTGATCGAGATCGGCCCGCTCAATGCCACCATCCACAAGATCAACGAATGCGTGGCGGTAGCCGACCTGGATGCCTTGTCCGAAATTTATTACCTTACCCTTAAAAAACTGTTGGTGGCTTAACCATGGATACTTTGTTGCAGCTTGTTATTCCGGCCCTCATGGTCTGGCTCATCTGGACAGCATTCCGCCCTAAGCGCGATAACGATAAGGACTCCTCCGGCTCCAGCGGGGACAGTGGCGGTTCTTCCAGTTGTAAAGGCGATGGCGGCGACAGTTGCGATGGCGGCGGAGGCGGCGACTGATGGACGCGGGATACTTTGCCGATGCGCGCTCGACGCTGGCAACCGTGCGCGACTGTCTGCGCTTCGCCGTCAGCCAGTTCAACCGGAACCATCTGTTCTTCGGGCACGGCAGCGCGACCGCCTACGATGAAGCCGCCTATCTCATCCTGCACACCCTGCACCTGCCGCCGGATCGCCTCGACCCCTTCCTTGACGCCAGGCTCACGCGGGCCGAACTGGATGAGGTGCTGAATATCATCGAAAAGCGGCTCGGCCAGCGCATGCCCGCCGCCTATCTGACGCACGAGGCCTGGCTGGGCGACTTCCGCTTTTATGTGGACGAGCGCGTGATCGTGCCGCGCTCCTTCATCGCCGAGCTGCTGCGCGAGCAGCTCGCGCCGTGGGTGGACAACCCGGAGAACGTCGGACGGGTGCTGGATTTGTGTACCGGCAGCGGCTGCCTCGCCATCCTTGCCGCGCACGCCTTTCCCTGCTCCGAAGTGGATGCGGTGGACATCTCTCCCGCCGCGCTGGACGTGGCGCAGCGCAACGTGAGCGACTACGGGCTGGAAGACCGCGTACACCTGATCGAATCCGACCTGTTCGCCAAACTGGGCGGAAGCCAATACGACATCATCCTCAGCAACCCGCCGTATGTGGACGCGCCATCCATGTCCGCATTACCGCCGGAATACCGCCACGAGCCGGAACTGGCGCTGGGCAGCGGGCAAGACGGCCTGGACGCGACGCGCGAAATCATCCGCCAGGCCGCCGCGCACCTTGCTCCGGGCGGGGTGCTGGTCGTAGAAATCGGCCACAACCGCGCCGCGCTGGAAGCCGCCTGCCCCGAACTGCCGTTTACCTGGCTGGAGGTTAGCGCGGGGGATGAATATGTATTTATGCTGCGGCGCGAAGACTTGATGAGTTAAACTCCGTGCCAAGACTTTAATTACCAATCGCGATGTCCAGCGTCAGATCTCTAACCGTTACGGGCTATAAGTCAATTCGTGAGTTGCGCGACTTCCCGCTCACATATCTGAACGTATTGATCGGTGCAAACGGTGCCGGAAAAAGTAATTTCATTGGCTTGTTCCGACTGCTGAATGAAATGTACGAGCAACAGTTGCAGGTACATGTTCAAACACAGGGCGGGCCAGATACACTCCTCCATTTTGGACGAAAGACTACAGACAGACTGCACGCAGAGTTCTATTTCGCAAACAATGGGTATAAGTTCGATCTAATACCAACTAATGACAACAGGCTGATATTTGAACGAGAAATTAGCTGGTTTGGAGGTGTTTATTACAACACCCGACCAAGTGCAACACTTGGAACTGGTCATGAAGAATCAAAACTCAAGGAAGCCAAGGATAAATACTCTCCTTACGTCCGCTCATCTGTCAGCAATTGGCGTGTTTATCATTTCCATGATACCGGCGAAAAAGCACGAATTAAGCAACGTCATGCAGCTAATGACAATCTGCGCCTCAAAATTGATGCAGCCAATTTGGCTGCATATTTGAGAATGCTAAATGAAAAACAGCCAGCTCATTACCAACGCATAGTAGACACTATTCGGTTGGTCGCACCTTTCTTTGGCGACTTTGTGCATCGCCCCGGCGAGGTAGAACACGTTGAACTGGAATGGACGCAAAAGGGAAAGCCAGACACACCTTTCAAGGCATTGCACTTATCCGATGGCACACTACGTTTTATCTGTCTAGCCACTTTGCTGTTACAACCACCAGAATTGCTTCCCGATACCATCCTGATCGATGAACCGGAACTCGGGCTGCACCCCTATGCCATCGCAGTTCTCGCCGACATCTTTAAACAGGTTTCCGAACAGCACCAGCTCATCGTATCCACGCAATCGGTCGAACTGGTCAATGAACTCAGCCCAGAGGATATTATCGTTGTCGATCAAGAAAATGATGCGTCTACTTTCAAGCGCTTTACGCAGGAAGAACTTGCTGGCTGGCTGGAACAATATGCCATGGGCGAACTGTGGAAGCGCAACGTGTTGGGTGGGAGGCCATGAGTGGTCGAGGTTATTGTATTCGCTGAAGGGCAAACCGAAGAGCAATTCATCAAACGTCTGCTTGCCCCCGCATTCCGACCAAGCCAGATTTTCCTGAAGCCACAACAACTAAACACCTCACAGAATGCTAAAGGTGGTGCCATCAGTTTTGACCGGCTCAAATTCAATGCCAGAAACACCTTGCGCCAGAAGCCTGATGCAACCCTGACCACATTTCTCGATCTCTACGGCTTGAATACGGACTTTCCCGGTTATACCGATGCAAAAAAACTTTCCGATGTTTATGCTCGTACTGCCCATTTAGAGGCAGCTCTGCATCGGGAAATTGTCGCTCATGTTGGCTGCCGGGCTGATCGTTTCATCCCGCATGTTCAGCCTTACGAATTCGAAGGATTACTATTCTCAAATGTCGAGACCTTGGTTGGCACGGAACCATCCTGGAAAAATTTCCTGCCAAAGCTAAAACAAGTGCGCGCGAGCTTTATCAGCCCGGAGCACATCAATGACAACTATGAAACCAAGCCATCAAAACGCTTGGAAGACATTCTTAGCCCAAAATACAAAAAGACGCGACACGGACCGCTCGCTGCCGAGAAAATAACTCTCGCAGTCATGGAACAAGAATGTACTCATTTCAAGGGCTGGTTGGATAAGCTGCGCCAATTGGGTGCCTAAGCTTTCAATGTCCGTCGAGCACTACGAAAACTTCCCCGTCGCCTCCATCCTGCTGCCCAGGCACCTGCGGAGGCCGGTGGCGCGCCGAGTTGAACCGCATCGCGCAAAACGAAACGCCGCTAACGCCCCTGTTCCGCGACGTGGCGGACATTGCCGCCCAACACGGCCTGCCGCTGCAACTGTTCCACGACCTGCTGGATGCCTTCTCGCAGGATGTGCTCAAAAAACGCTACGCCAATTATGACGAGGTGCAGGATTACTGCCGCCGCTCCGCCAACCCGGTGGGACGGCTGCTGCTCCATTTATATGAAGAAACCACGCCGATCAACGAAGCGTATTCCGATGCCATCTGCACCAGCTTGCAGCTCATCAACTTCTGGCAGGACGTGGCGAAGGACTACGCCATCGGGCGCGTTTACCTGCCGCAGGACGAGATGGCGCGCTTCGGCGTGACCGAAGACCACATTGCCGAAGGCCGCATAGATGAAGCCTGGCGCGAGCTGATGCGGTTCCAGGTGCAGCGTGCGCGCGGCATGATGAAAGACGGCGCGCCGCTCGGCAGCATCCTTACCGGGCGCATCGGGCTGGAAATGCGCCTCATCATCGCGGGTGGCAACCGCATACTCGACAAGCTGGAAAGCGTGCGGTTCGACATGTTCCGCCAGCGTCCGGTGCTGCGCCCGCTCGACTGGGTTATCATGCTCGCAAAAAGCGCGCCGTACTCATTCTGAAAGCAATGCGCCCGTGACGCCTGATCAGTACTGCCAGGACAAAGCCGCTCAAAGCGGCTCCAGCTTTTACTACAGCTTCCTGTTCCTGCCGCCGGACAAGCGCCGCGCCATCACCGCGCTGTACGCCTTCTGCCGCGAAGTGGACGATGTGGTGGACGAATGTACGGACGAGAACGTGGCGCGCGCGACGCTTGCATGGTGGCGCATCGAGGCGGCGGCGGTTCACGAAGGCAAGCCGCAGCACCCCGTAACCCGCGCGCTTGCGCAGGCATCCAAACAATTCAGCCTGCCCGCAGAGCAGTTGCAAGAAATCATTGACGGCATGGAAATGGACTTGCAGCAACGGCGCTACGACGACTTCAAAACCCTGCAACTGTATTGCTACCGCGCGGCATCGGTGGTCGGCCTGCTCGCCGCAGAAATTTTCGGCTACCGCGACCGCAGGACGCTCAAATACGCGCACGACCTCGGGCTGGCTTTCCAACTCACCAACATCATCCGCGACGTGGGCGAAGACGCGCGGCGCGGGCGCATCTACCTGCCTCTGGACGAGCTGCAACGCTTCGGCGTTACCCCGGAAGATATTCTGCGCGGGCGGGAAAGCGAGAACTTCCAGAAGCTGATGCGGTTCCAGATCGAGCGCGCGCAACGCTACTACCGGCAAGCTTTCGAACAGTTGCCCGCAGCGGATCGCAAGGCGCAGCGCGCCGGTCTGGTCATGGCGGCGATTTACCGTGCCACCCTGGACGAAATCGCCGCCAGCGGCTGCCACGTATTGAAAGAGCGCATCTCGCTCACCCCCCTGCGCAAGCTGTGGCTGGCGGTGAAGACCTGGGTCAGTAATTGAATATTGGTATTATCGGCGGTGGCTATGCGGGCATGGCTGCCGCAGTCATGCTGGCTCAGCGCGGCATTCCGGTCACGGTGTTCGAAAGCGCAAAGCAACTTGGCGGGCGCGCGCGCGGCGTTCTCTGTTCCAACCCTTCGGAGTACGATGACAGCACGCTTGCTCCCCCCTTCCAACTTCCCCCAGGTGGGGGGAAGGGCAAACGCCTCCTGCCGGAGAATCATCTAATCCTTGACAACGGCCAGCACATCCTGCTCGGCTGCTACCACCATACGCTGAAACTCATCAAACAGGTAGGCGGCAATATCGGGGATGATTTCCTGCGCCTGCCGTTACAGCTCACCCTGCACAACTGTTTTGAACTCAAAGCTCCCGCCCTGCCTGCGCCATTACATCTGTTTGCCGGGCTGATGGGCGCGCGCGGGCTTTCGTTTGCGGAGCGGCTCTCCGCCGTGCGCTTCATGCTGGCCCTGCGCAGCGCCAACTTCACGCTCCCCTCTCCCGCAGGCGGGAGAGGGATTGAAGGTGAGGGTCTATCCGACATCACCGTAACCCGGTTGCTGGCGCAACACCGGCAAAGCGCAACGCTCGCCCGGAAGCTGTGGGAGCCGATCTGCATCGCCGCGCTCAACACCCCGGCGCACAAGGCGTCCGCGCAGGTGTTGCTGAACGTGCTGCGTGACAGCCTGAACGGCGCGCGCGGCGATAGCGACATCCTGCTGCCGCGCATCAACTTTTCCGCGCTGTTCCGCGGCGGAATATGTCAAACAGCGCGGCGGCAAGGTGCTTACCTCGTGCGGCGTGGAAGCCTTCGTTCCGCGTGGCGATGAGGTTGAATTACTCACCGCGCAGGGAACGCAACGCTTCAGCCATGCCATCTGTGCCGCTTCGCCATCTTCTTCCGCGCGCCTGTTTCGCGCCGCACCACAACTCGCCCCCATCGCCGTGCAGATCGAGGCTTTGTCCTTCCAGCCCATCACCACCATTTACCTGCAATATCCGGAATCCGTGCGCCTTTCGCAGCCCATGCTGGGGCTGGATCGTTGCTTCGCGCAATGGGTGTTTGATCGCGGGCGGATCGCCGGGCAGCGCGGCCTCATCGCCGCCGTCATCAGCGCGGAAGGGCTACATCAGGAATTGCAACAGGAACAACTAGCGCAGAAAGTGGTACAGGAATTACATGAACAGCTCGGTATTGCAGCAACACCGCTCTGGCACCAGGTCATCGCCGAAAAACGCGCCACCTTCTCCTGCGAGCCAAACCTCCCACGCCCCGCCCACACCACGCCGCTGCCCAACGTGCTGCTGGCAGGAGACTACACGGCGGGCGATTACCCGGCCACGCTGGAAAGCGCGGTAATGAGCGGAATACGATGCGCGGAAGAAATCCTGCGAAAACACACCCAATGACCACGCTGCGCGCGCTACAGGGCGACATTACCAAGCTGAAGGTTGACGCCATCGTCAACGCGGCAAATTCTTCCCTGCTGGGCGGGGGCGGCGTGGATGGTGCTATTCACCGCGCGACCGGGCCGGAGCTGTTGCAGGAATGCCGCACCCTGGGTGGCTGCCCGACCGGCCAGGCCAAACTCACGCGCGGTTACCGGCTGCCGGCGGAGTTTGTCATCCATACTGTAGGCCCGGTCTGGCACGGCGGCAGGCAAAACGAGGCGGGGCTGCTGGCTTCCTGCTACCGCGAAAGCCTGGCGCTCGCCGCCTCGCACCAGCTTGTCAGCATCGCCTTCCCCTGCATCAGCACCGGCGTCTATGGCTACCCGCCGGATCAGGCTGCCGATGTGGCCGTCGCGGCGGTGCGGGCATTTCTGTGCGCGCCATGCTCGTTGCAGGAAGTGATTTTCTGCTGCTTCTCGGCGAGCGATCTCGCGCTTTATAAGGTGCTGCTTGCGCATGAAGCTTGAGCCCAAGCCCAAGCCGGGCGAGCCGGAGCCAAGCAGGAAAACTTCTTGCAAAACGCCATCCCCCTCCC
>VIKH01000072.1:14499-17542 GCA_008080515.1 Gallionellaceae bacterium
GGGGGCAGGGGGGTGGGTGAACTGTGAGGATTGCGTAAGCATTCAGGGCTCACCCCCACCCTCCCCTCCCCCCTCCCGTCAAGGGGGAGGGAATGGTTTGGCACATTTGGAAAAGGCGTCCATTCTGCTCAAGTCTTCCCAAAATATGTGAAGAGTTGACTGGTTAGCGTAGTAATCGGGCAGAGGCCGCAAATCGCCCGAAAGTCAGTCGCTACAAATTTTTTACCCCTTTATAAATCAAATTGTTATCGCGACTGACTTGAGAATGACGTAAATGCACCTTACGTACGACATGCCGCTGTACCGTCCCCCTTCCGAGGCCGACAACCTGATCATTCAGGCTACCCTGGGATGCAGCTTCAACCAGTGCAGCTTTTGTTCCATGTATCGCAGCAAGCAATACACCGAGCGCGCGCTCGATGCCGTATTTGCCGATATTCATCAGACCGCCGCGCAGTGGCCGGATGCCCACCGGGTATTCCTGGCCGATGGCGATGCGCTGGCTCTCCCAACCCCACACCTGCTGGCGATCCTGCGCGAACTGGCCAATGCGCTGCCCAAGCTGGCGCGCGTTTCCTGCTACGCCACTCCCGGAAATATTCAGCGCAAGAGCGCGGAAGAGCTTCAGTTGTTGAAACAGCACAAGCTTGGCCTGCTCTACTTTGGCGTGGAATCAGGCTCGGATGTCATGCTCGGGAAAATCACCAAAGGCGCGACGCAACGCCGCATGATCGAAGTGCTGACCAAGGCGCACGCGAACGGCATGAAAGTATCGGCCACCGTTATCCTTGGCCTGGGCGGCAGCACCCACAGCGAAGAGCATATAGACGGCACCATCGCGCTGCTCAACCGCGCTCCCGTTACTTATCTCTCCATGCTACAGCTTTATCTGGATGAAAGCATCGAGGAGGAGTTTCACAAAAAATTTGGCGAGCCATTCCGGATGCAGGATGACTTCGCCATACTCAAGGAGCAGGAAAGACTGATCAGCGGCCTTAATCCGCCGCAGAATATCGTGTTTCGATCCAACCATGCCTCCAATGCTTTGGCGCTGGCAGGCAACCTTCCCCGTGACCGGGAAAAACTGCTGCTCCAGTTACATGAAGCCATGGAAGGCGCGCGCCCGTTGCGCCCGCAGTTCATGCGCGGGCTTTGACAGCAGACGTGGTATCAATCGACCCCAGACTTCCCCTGCGCGCTCAGCCAGACGCGCGCCGCCGGTGCCGCTGCAATTTTCCCCTGGCTCGTTTAACGTGAGCACGAGAAGCGATACCTCACCCCTGTTATGGCTATTGCCAACCCGATGCGCAAAGAAGTGCAACCGGAAGACGAACGGATTCGCCACTGGATATTTGTGCCGGAACTTGGCAAGTTTCTGAGGGTGGTTACGCTGGCGGATGGTGTAACTTTGCGCAATGCCTTCCCTGACAGGAGATTTAAACCATGAAATTAAGTTACGATGCAGCGACCGACTCCCTGTACATTCACTTGACAGATACCCCTGCGGTAGATTCCGACGAAGTGGTAGAGGGCGTGGTGCTGGATTATGCTGGAGATGGCGCGCTGGTCGGCATTGACGTGCAACACGCCAGCCGCAAGACCGACATTCACCATTTGGCGATCAGCCATCTCCCCTTGACTGAATTGCAAGCGGCCTAATCGCGCCGCCCCCAGATTCATTCGGCGCAATAACAATTGCGCCCTACGCAAACCACTCTAACGCTGCCTTCTCGCCTCATATAGGCACACTCCCGCGCTGACCGAAACATTCAGGCTTTCCACGCTGCCCAGCATCGGGATGCGCACCAGCTGGTCGCAGGTTTCCTTGGTCAGGCGGCGCAGGCCCTCACCTTCCGCGCCCAGCACCCAGGCCAGCGCGCCGGTGTGCTTGAAGCTGTGCAGGTCAGTTTCCGCTTCGCTGTCCGCGCCCACTACCCAGATGTCGCGCTCCTTCAGCTCGCGCAGGGTGCGCGCGAGGTTGGTGACGGTGATGTAAGGTACGGTTTCCGCCGCGCCGCAGGCGACTTTTTCCACCGTAGCGTTCAGCCCCACGGCACGGTCTTTCGGGGCGATGACGGCGTGGACGCCGAAGGCATCGGCGCTGCGCAGGCAGGCGCCGAGGTTGTGCGGATCCTGCACGCCGTCCAGTACCAGCAACAGCGCGGGTTCGGTGAGGGTGTCCAGCACATCATCCAGATGCAGCACCTTTTGCGCCGCGTTCACCCGCGCCGCGACGCCCTGATGGCGGGCGTTTCCGGCCATGCCATCGAGGCGCTTGCCGTCCACCGGCACCACGCGCACGCCGCTGGCTTCCGCCAGTTTGAGCAGGTCGCGCGCGCGCGGGTCGCGGCGTCCAGTGTCCACATAAAGTTCCAGTACGCTGTCGGCATGCTGGCGGATGCGTGCGGTGACGGCATGGAAGCCGTGAATGATGCGGGTGTCAGCCATAATGCGGGTTCGCTTTCAAATAAGGCATTGTGAGGATAAACAAAAACGATTCAGCCACGGATTAACACGGATGTACACGGATGAAATCGATCAAAGGTAGATATAGTGGTGGCATGTGCAGGTGCGAATTCGTCCGTATCTACAAACCCAATAGCTTTCTTCAGGTTTAATCTGTGATTGTCCGTGAACATCCGTGGCTATTAGCGTTGTTTTTTGGCGGCTTTTTTCTTCGGCGTCGTGTCGCCCCACACGCCTGCCCCAAGTTCCTTTTTCTTGACGGCCAGCGGCCCGGCGTCTTCCATCAGCACGAAATCAATCTTGGTGCTTTCCATGTCCACTCGCACGACTTTGACTCGCACGCGATCACCCAAGCGATAACGCTTGCCGGTGCGCTCGCCGAGCATCAGGTGTTTGGCGGGTTCGAAGTGGAAATAATCCGCGCCAAGCTCGGACACGTGCACCAACCCTTCGGTATAGATGTCGTCCAGCGCCACGAACAGGCCGAAACCGACCACCGATGAGATGGTGCCGTTGAAAGTGCTGCCGAGATGGTCGCGCATGTAGAAGCACTTGAGCCAGGCTTCCACGTCGCGCG
>VIKH01000072.1:17641-19254 GCA_008080515.1 Gallionellaceae bacterium
GCCGCCCAGCACAGCCTTGATGGCGCGATGCACCAGCAGATCGGGATAGCGGCGGATGGGGGAAGTGAAGTGCGTGTAAGCCTCGTAGCCGAGGCCGAAATGGCCGACGTTCTCCGGGCAATAGCGCGCCTGGCGCAACGAACGCAGCATCACGGTTTGCAGCAGGGGAGCGTCGGGGCGGCCTTTCACCTGCTTGAGCAACTTGGCGTAATCGCCCGCCGCAGGCATCTCGCCGCCGCCCAACTGCAAACCGAACTCTTTCAGGAACTCGCGCACCGCTTCCAGCTTTTCCGGCGTCGGGCCTTCATGTACGCGGTACAGCACCGGGTGCTGGTGTTCGCACAGGAAGTTGGCGGTGCAGACGTTGGCCGCCAGCATGCACTCCTCGATCAGGCGGTGCGCGTCGTTGCGCACCACGGGAACGATGCGCTCGATCTTGCCCTGGCCGGTAAAAATCATCTGCGTTTCGATGGTCTCGAAGTCAATCGCGCCGCGCTTCTCGCGCGCTTGCAGCAACACCTTGAACAGGGCGTACAACTGGTTGATATGCGGCAGCACGGCGGCAAACTGACGCGCCGTTTCGCCTTCCGGCTCGGCCAGCATGTCGGCCACCTGGGTGTAGGTCAGGCGCGCGTTGGAAAACATCACCGAGGGATAGAAGCGGTATTTCCCGATTTCGCCCCGCGCGCTGATTTGCATGTCGCACACCATGCACAGTCGCTCCACTTCCGGGTTGAGCGAGCACAGCCCGTTGGATAATTCCTCCGGCAGCATGGGGATGACGCGGCGCGGGAAATACACCGAGTTTCCCCGGCTCAACGCTTCCTGGTCCAGCGCGTCGCCGGATTGCACGTAATGGCTCACGTCGGCAATCGCCACCACCAGGCGAAACCCCCTGCCCTGCCGTTCGCAATACACCGCGTCGTCGAAATCGCGCGCGGTTTCGCCGTCTATGGTAACCAGCGGTAGGCCGCGCACATCCTCGCGCCCCGCGTAATCTTTGGGCGACACAAGCGGCGCAAATTTCTTCGCTTGGCGCTCCGCATCCTTGGGAAACTCGTGCGGCAAATCATGCTTGCGCAGCGCGATCTCGATTTCCATGCCGGGGTCGGCGTAGTTGCCGAGCACCTCCACCACGCGCCCGATGGGCTGCGCGTGTTTGCTCGGCTGTTGCAGGACTTCCAGCACCACCACCTGCCCCGGTTTGGCGGTGCTGCGTTCGCCGGGCGCAACCAATATGTCCTGGCTGATGCGGCGGTTCTCCGCCACCACGAACTGGATGCCGTGCTCTTCGTATAACCTGCCGACTACCCGCAGGTTGGCGCTCTCCAGCACCTCGACGATATGCGCTTCGCGCCGCCCCTTTCGGTCCATGCCGGTCACCCGCGCCATCACGGTATCGCCGTGCAGCACCTTGTGCATTTCCTTGGCGCTCAGCACCAGGTCGGCGCTGCCATCGTCCGGGATCAGGAAGCCGAAGCCGTCGGGATGCCCCTGCACCTTGCCCTTGATGAGATCCAGCTTGTCCACCACGCAAATCGCCTGCTTGCGGTTGCGCATGATCTGGCCGTCGCGCTCCATGGCGCGCAGGCGGCGCGAAAACAGCTCGCTTT
>VIKH01000181.1 GCA_008080515.1 Gallionellaceae bacterium
TCGTGCTGAGCCTGTCGAAGCGTGAGCGGTTTTTTGTAGTTTCAATTGCGGTTTTCAGGTTTATTCGTCAACGAACACCGTAACCACTCCGCGAGGCGCGGTCTAAACGGGCCGGGCCAACCAAAGAACCGGACGCTGCCACTCAAGCAATCAGCTCAACCGCGACCCCCGCCGGAACCAGATCGAACAGCTCGATCAAGTCGCGGTTGCGCATCCGCACGCAGCCTTTCGACCCCGGCTCGCCCAGGGGCGTTTCGTCCGGCGTGCCGTGGATATAGATGTAGCGCCGCATGGTGTCGCAAGATCCGAGCCGGTTGTAGCCTGGCTCGCAGCCGGACAGCCACAGGATGCGCGTCAGTATCCAGTCGCGCCCCGGATATTGCGCACCCAGCTCCGGAGTATAAATTTCTCCGGTCGGACGACGGCGCACGAACACCGTATTCGGCGGCTGCCCCGCGCCGATTTTGGCGCGGATGAGGTGCCGCCCGCGCGGCGTGCAGAAACTCCCGCTCTCTTCTCCCGCGCCGTTGGCACCGGTGGAAACCGGGTAGCGGTGCAGCAACCGCCCCGCGCCATCGAACAGTTCGAGTGTTTGCGAGGGGATATGAATGGCGATCTTCATGCGCGCTGTTGCGCTCTTCGCGCGGCAAAAAAATCGCTCAACACCTTGCCGCACTCCTCGGCAAGAACCCCGCCAACCGCTCCGGCGTGGTGGTTCAGGCGCTGCTCGGCAAACAAGTCAAGCACGCTCCCCGCAGCCCCGGTCTTCGGGTCGCGCGCGCCGTACACCACGCGGGCGATGCGCGCATGGAACATCGCCCCCACGCACATCACGCACGGCTCCAGCGTGACAAACAGCTCGCACCCCACCAGCCGGTAATTGCCCAGATACTGCGCCGCCTCGCGCAGCGCCATCATCTCGGCGTGCGCGGCAGGGTCGCGGCGCGAGATCGGCGCATTGAAGCCGCGCCCGATGATCGCGCCCTCCTTCACCACCACCGCGCCCACCGGCACCTCGCCAGCCGCCTCGGCCTGCCGTGCCATTTCCAGCGCCACTCGCATGAAATGCGCGTCTGCCGAAAAGCCCCCCTCCCCTTCATGCAAGGGAGAAGGTTGGGGGGATGATGGGGGTGCATGGCTCGTGCTGTTCATTATTTGTCCGGCGGGCTGATCGCGCTTTTACCGTGCTTGCCCGCGCGCGCGCGTAAATCACCGTCGCATCCGGCTATTACCTCTCCTTTAAGGTGGAAAAAAGCCGGGCCACGACCAATGAAAAGCCGCTTTCCCGCCCGGTTAAGCGGGAACACTTTTAACGCGGCTGATGCGCACCACCTCGGGTATCTTGCGCAGGTTGCGCATGATGTTGGCGAGATGCATGCGGTTGCCGACCTGCAGGGTGAAATACAGCGTGGTGTAATCCCCCTCGTTGGTGAAATGCGCGTTTTCGATGTTTGATCCGGCTTCCGCGATTGCGGCGGCGGCCTTGGCGAGCACCCCGCGCTGGTTGGCGACAATGACCTTGATGTTGACGTCGAACGGTTTGTTGATGTGCCGATCCCACGCCACGTCCAGCCATTCTTCCGCGCTTCGGCGCCCCTTGCGTAGCGCCGGGCAATCATGGGTGTGTACCACCAGCCCCTGCCCGCGCTTGATGATCCCGACGATGGGGTCCCCGCTGGTTTGTGGCTCGCCCACCCCCACTTCGCAGGCGCGCGCGAGTTGGCGCGCCACCACCATGTTGAGGCGGCGCCCCAGACCGATGTCCGCCAAAATTTCGGCGCGCGATTTCGCGGTCGTATCCTTGACCAGCTTCTCCCAATTAGGCTCGCGGATATCCTGCGGCTTTACCCCTAGCGCGGCAAATGCCTGGTTGAGCAGCTTCTCGCCGAGCTGGACGGATTCGTCGAAATGCATGGTCTTGAGCAGGTGGCGAATCTGGCTGCGCGCCTTGCTGGTGATCGCGTAACCCAGCCACGCCGGGTTCGGCTTGGCGTGGGGCGCGGTGATGATTTCGATGCGGTCGCCGCTTCTCAGTTCGGTGCGCAGCGGCGCCAGCTCGAAATTGATCTTGGCGGCCACGCAGTGGTTGCCAATGTCCGTGTGTACGCTGTAGGCAAAATCCACGGCGGTCGCGCCGCGCGGGAGCGCCAGTATTTTTCCCTTGGGCGTGAAGACGTACACGTCGTCCGGGAACAAATCCACTTTCAGGTGCTCCAGAAACTCGATCGAGCTGTCGCTCTGGCTCAAGCTTTCCAGCAGGCTTTGCAGCCACTGGTGGGTCTTTTTTTGCAGGTCGTCAATCGGGGTGGCGGCGGTCTTGTACAGCCAGTGCGAGGCGACGCCCGCCTCCGCGATCCGGTGCATCTCGGCCGTGCGGATCTGCACCTCGATGGGCGTGCCGTAAGGCCCGAACAAAGTGGTGTGCAGCGACTGGTAGCCATTTGCCTTGGAGATGGCGATGTAATCCTTGAATTTGCCGGGAATCGGCTTGTACAGCCCGTGCAGCGCGCCCAGCGCCAGGTAGCACGAAGGCACGTCGTCCACCAGCACGCGGAACCCGTAGATATCCAGCACCTCCGAAAACGCCAGCGATTTCGCCTGCATTTTTTTGTAAATGCCGTACAGGTGCTTTTCGCGCCCCTGCACCTGCGCGTGGATACCGTTTTCGTCCAGCCGCTGCTGGATGGCTTTCAAAATCTTGCCGACCACCTCGCGGCGGTTGCCGCGCGCGACTTTGAGCGCCTTGGACAGCACCGCGTAGCGGCTCGGGCGCAGGTGCTTGAAGCTCAGGTCTTCCAGCTCCTGATAAAGCGAGTTGAGCCCCAGGCGGTTGGCGATGGGCGCGTAGATTTCCATGGTCTCGCGCGCGATGCGCTCGCATTCCTCGCGCGACATGGAATCCAGCGTGCGCATGTTGTGCAGCCGGTCCGCCAGCTTGATGAGGATCACGCGCACATCGCGCGCCATGGCCAGCAGCATCTTGCGGAAATTTTCCGCCTGCGCGTCCTCGCTGGTCTCGAACTCGATGCGCTCCAGCTTGCTCAAGCCATCCACCAGCTCGGCCACCGGCCTGCCGAATTTCTCGGCGACTTCCTCGTTCTTGATGTGCGTGTCCTCCACCACATCGTGCAACAGCGCCGCCATGATGGCTTGCGCGTCGAGGTGCAGCGGCGTGAGGATCAGCGCGACGGCGATCGGGTGGGAGATGTAGGGCTCGCCGGACTTGCGGAGCTGGCCCTCGTGCGCGGATTCG